>DASYTD010000066.1:0-47265 GCA_036002655.1 Gemmatimonadales bacterium | reverse complement strand
GCGCGTGGCGACCGAGGCGAGCACTTCGCGGAGAGCGCCGGCATACGGCCGCGCAGCGAAGATGCGCTCTTGCGCGCGGCGCAGCTTCGCCGCCGCGACCATCTTCATGGCGCGCGTGATCTGCTGCGTGTTCTTCACGCTGCGGATGCGGCGGCGGATATCGATCGTGCTGGCCATCTACGCTGCGAGAACGTTTGCGTTGTCTTTCACGTATTCGTTCTTGAAGTCGGTGATGGCGGCCTTCAGCTCGCCGGAGAGCTTCTCGTCAAATTTCGGCGCCTTCTCCAGACGCTCGATGAGATCGGCGTGTTCGTCATTCATGTATTGATGCAGCGCGGTCTCGAATGGACGCACGGCCTCGACAGCGAGATTGTCGAGGAATCCCTGCGTGCCCGCGAAAACCGACACGACCTGCAGACCGACGCGCATCGGCGAATATTGACCCTGCTTGAGGATCTCGACGAGTCGCCGGCCGCGATTGAGCTGCGCCTGCGTGACCTTGTCGAGATCGGAACCGAACTGCGCGAATGCGGCCAGCTCGCGATACTGCGCGAGATCGAGTCGCAGCGTACCCGACACCGTACGCATCGATCGCACCTGCGCCGATCCACCGACACGCGACACCGAGATGCCGACGTTGACCGCCGGGCGCACGCCGGAATGAAAGAGGTCGGTCTCGAGAAAGATCTGGCCGTCGGTGATCGAAATGACGTTCGTCGGGATGTATGCGGAGACGTCGCCCGCTTGCGTCTCGATGATGGGGAGCGCCGTCAGCGAGCCGCCTCCCATCTCGTCGGACAGCTTGGCGGCGCGCTCGAGCAGGCGGCTATGGAGATAGAACACGTCACCGGGATACGCTTCGCGTCCCGGCGGCCGCCGCAGCACGAGCGAGAGCTGGCGATACGCGGCCGCCTGCTTGGACAGGTCGTCGTACACGCACAGCGTCGCCTTGCGCTCGTCGTACATGAAATACTCGGCCATCGTGCAGCCCGAGTAGGGGGCGATGTACTGCATCGGCGCGGGCTCCGAGGCGGACGCGACGACGACGATCGTGTATTCCATCGCGTCGTGCTCCTTGAGCCGCTCCACCACGGCCGCGACGGTCGAATTCTTCTGACCGATCGCCACATAGACGCAGATGACCCCCTGCCCCTTCTGATTGATGATCGTGTCGACCGCGATCGCGGTCTTGCCTGTTCCTCGGTCGCCGATGATCAGCTCGCGCTGGCCGCGGCCGATTGGGATCATCGAATCGATCGCCTTGACCCCGGTCTGCAGCGGCTCCTTCACCGGCTGCCGCTTGATGATGCCGGGCGCCACGATCTCCACCTTGCGGGTCTTGGTGGTATGAATGGGACCGAGCCCGTCCACCGGCCGCCCCAGCGCATCCACGACGCGGCCCACCATCGCCGTACCGACCGGCACCTCGAGCACCCGCGCGGTCCGGCGCACCTCGTCGCCTTCCCGAAGCACGAGATAGTCGCCGAAAATCACGGCGCCGATGTTGTCTTCCTCGAGGTTCAGCGCGAGACCGGTGATCTTCTCGCCCGTCGCCGAAACGGTGAACTCGAGCATCTCACCCGCCATGGCCGATGTCAGCCCATAGATGCGGGCGATGCCGTCCTTCACCTCCAGCACGGTGCCGACCTCGCGGATGTCGATGTCCGCCAGGTCCGCCGCCTGGATTTCCTTGAGGAGGAGGGCTTTCAGCTCGCCGGGTCGTAGGATGGAATCAGTGGCCATGGGATACCGGTTGAGAGATTGTGAAAATTATCACATGCATCGGGGTGCGGCAACCAGCGTCGAAACGTATCCGCGGAGGGGCGCAACCTGCCGCCCCCTACACACGGGACCTGGTTCTACCTCGTAGGAATCGGGTCAACACCCCTCGTGGTCCGAGTTCTCGCAATTCCATCGGTGTCGCGCCGGCAACCCGCCGAGCGGCGCCGGCCAAGTGGCTCGGCGACGCATAGCCGAGAATGCGGACGACGCAGCGGACGGTATACCCCGGGTTGCCGAGCAGGTCCGCGGCGCAGGCGGCGCGGGCGAGATCGATCACCCGCTTCAGGTTTGGCGCTCCTCCGGCCCCAAACTCCCGCGACAAATGCTCGCGCGTCACGCGTAGCGCCGCCGCCACGTGCGCTGTCTTGATAGGCGTGCCCGCCCGCCGGAGGACTTCGTCCCAGGCCGCGAGCTGGAGCCGGTCGGTGAGACGCAGGAGGCGCGGGGCATCCGCCAGCGCAACACGACGCGCGACCTGCGCCGTGCGGGCCGCGATCCATTCCCCGGCAACCGCATTATCCACGCCTTCGACGAGCACGGTGAAGCCAGCGTCCCGGCAGGAAGTGAGCAGCGGTCCATCGTCGGGGCGAACCGCCGAGAGCGCGTACATCGGGATGCGGGGAAAGCGAGCCGGGAGGGTCATCCCTTCGCCATCACAGTGCCGTACGTCCAGCACGACGGCATCCACGAGCCGCTGCTCGAGCAGCCGCTCGACCGCCTGGATGCTGCGGCACAAACGCACGCTGCCGGCACCCCGCGGATAGCCGCGCTGCACGGCCCGCCGCGCGTCTCGACGCGGGTGAAATACCGGGACCACGGGATAGGCCGCCGCTCCGGCAGTGCTCACGTCTGCACCAATGCCAGGTGCATCTCCGCCGCCTGCCGCAGCACGTCGCGCGCGTTGTCGTAGCTCACCGTCTGCCGCGCCTCGTCGAGCGGATGCCAGACGCAGGCGGTGATGCCCTCGGCTTCCTCGGGCACCGGCTCGCCGCGTCGCGACTCGAACAGGAAAAAGTGGCAGTACTTGTGAATCGTCTTGCCGCGAAACCGGAAATACCAATCGATGACTTTGATGGGACCATGGAGCACCAGCTCTTGCAGGCCCGTTTCCTCGGTTACCTCTCGCCGCGCCGCTTCGGCCGGCGGCTCGCCGGGCTCGAGATGGCCTTTGGGAAAGCCCCAATTCTTGTACGAGTCACGGATCAACAGGAAGCGCACTTGCCCATCCGGTCCGCGGCGGAAGACGACGCCGCCGGCGCTCGTTTCGCGCTGCGCGCGGGGTTGGGAGCGGCGCTTGGCACCTCGGTTGCGGCGACGGGTCACAGAAATTCGCAATGCGAAATGCGGAATGCGAAATTTCTCACGTGAGCGTCGTGCCTGACCCACGCGCACGAACCCGCCTTAAGATTTCGCATTCCGCATTCCGCATTTCGCATTCTGTTAGAAAACAGAGAACGTGAAGTATTTGCGTGGATTCGCCTGAATGTCCGAGAGCAATTGCCGTAGTTGGATCATCGTGAGCGTCGTTTCCCGGTACAGCGCCGAATCGCTGACGAGCAGGCCCAGCGTGCCGCTGCGGTTCGCGATGCGCGACATCACGCTATCCGCGTTCTGCAGGACGCGCACGAGACTCTCCTGATTCCGGTTCGCCGCCGCCATGAGCTGGCGGAAATCCTGGGACGCGCTGCGCAAGTCGGTGCTGGTGGCGGCCGTGTTATTAAGGATCGTGGCGAGCTGACCCTGGTTCGTCGCGGTATCCACCCGCCCCAGCGTCGTCCTTAAGTCCGTCGCAGCCCGCGACAGCGCTTCCGAGCCCTGCCGCAGGTTGGACCCGACGTCGCCGATGACGTCCGCCTGTTCATTCGTCACTCGCACCAGTCGGTCGGCGACCTGCCCGAAATCGTGGATCGAGCGCCGCAAGTCCATCACGGCCTGCGAATCAAAAGCACTCTGCACCCGCGCCGCCACTGTCCCGATGTCGGTCGCAATCCGGCTCGCCTGCGCGGTGAGTTGGCCAATATCAGGGAGGGTGGCGCCCGGCCATTTGCCTCCCCCGGCGGCCTCCGCCTCCGCCAACGCCTGCCGGATGTTGGGATCGACGGGCGGCGGCTCGCTGGAAATCAACGTCGCCGCCCATTCGCCGAACAGGGATGCGGAGGCCGCGATGACGGCCGGCTTCGCCGGCGGCGTGACGCCCGAGTAGATCTTGAGGTCCGCTTCGACCCAGTTCCCCGGCGCGAGCCGGATGGCTTCCACGCGGCCGACACGCACCCCACGCAATACCACCGGACTGCCGACGCCGAGACCGCCCACCGTGCGGAACCGCGAGGAGTAGACCGCTTCCGTCCGACCGAGGTGCGCACCGGAAAGCCACAGCGCCCCGCCGACAACGAGCGCGAGCGCCGCGATCACGACTAAACCGACCGCGAATTCGTTCTCGCGCTTCACTCGGGACGTCCCTCGATGAACTGGCGCACGACGGGATCCTCCGTCTGCTGAATCTCCGCGACGCTGCCCACCTGCCGGATGCGCCCTTCGTACAGCATCGCGATTCGGTCGCCGACGGTGTATGCGCTGCGCATGTCGTGCGTCACGACGACTCCCGTCACGCCGAGGTGTTCGCGCGTCCGAACCATCAGCCGGTCGATCACGGCGGACGTCACGGGGTCGAGCCCGGTGGTCGGCTCATCGTAGAGGATGTAGCGCGGGCGGAGGGCGATCGCGCGCGCGATGCCGACCCGTTTGCGCATTCCTCCCGATAGTTCGGCGGGCAGGCGATCCCCAGTTCCCGAAAGATCCACGACGGCCAACGCTTCGCCCACCCGTTCCTCGATCTCTTCGTCGCCCAGGCCACGCCGCCGCAGCCCGAGCGCGAGGTTCTCCGCCACCGTCAGCGAGTCGAACAGCGCGGCGAACTGGAACACGTAGCCGATGCCCTGCCGCAGCCGGGTGAGCTCATCCCGATCGAGCGTACTGACGGCCTGGCCGTCAACGATGACGTCGCCAGCATCGGGGTGCAACAGGCCGACAATGTGCTTCAACGCCACACTCTTGCCCGTGCCCGAGTACCCGAGGATCACCACGGTTTCGGCGTCCCGGATTTTCAGCGACAGTCCCTGGAGTACCTGGTTGCCATCGAACGCCTTATGCAGGTCCTGGAATTCGATCACAACAGCACCACCGCCCAGAAGGCATCGAGCACGAGAATCAGGATCGCTGAATAGACCACCGTGCGCGTGGTGCTGCGGCCCACTCCCTCGGCGCCGCCGCGCGTGGACAGCCCCACGATGCACCCGACGAGCGTGATGGTGAAACCGAAGCTGGCGCTTTTCAGCAGCCCGAACCAGACGTCCTTGAAGACATAAAAGAGCTTGAGACCCTTGATGAAGTCCGGCGTCGACAGATCGAGCAGCACGAGGCTCGTCAGCCAACCGGTGATGATTCCCGTCGCGATCGCGAACGCGACGATCACCGGAAACATGAGCGTACCGGCGAGCACGCGCGGGATGACGAGATAGCTCTGCGGATCGTACGCGAGCGTCTCGAGCGCATCCACCTGTTCGGTGACCTTCATCGTGCCCAACTCGGCAGCCATGCTCGCGCCGACGCGCCCCGCCAGCGCGAGGCCGGCGAGCACGGGGCCGAGCTCCAGCATCATCGTCTTGCCGACGAGCGTGCCGACGAAGTACAGCGGCACGGCGCCCGTGAATGTGTAGGAGGCTTGGAGGGCGAGGACGACGCCCGTGAAGGCGGCGATGAACAGCGCCACCGGCAGCGAATCCACGCCGATGCGGCGCATCTGGACGATGAGCGGCCGCACCCACGTCCCGACGTCGGGGAGGGCGCGCACCATGTCCGTCACAAAGTGGCCGACTCGGCCAACCGACTCGATCGCGGAGATGGAGCGGCGGCCTATGGATTCAATCACGGGGGATGAAACTAGAGGCTAAGACGCTAAGACGCTAAGGAACTTCTCGCCGTTTCCTGGATTTGCTTCACGAGTTCCTCGACATCGAGGAGCTTGGTGACCAGCCGCGCGCCTAGTTGACGCGCGCCCTCGGCACCATATTTGAGCACCTCCGCGCTCGCATCGCCATCCGCTACCAGGAGCACGGGGCCCCGGAACGATTCTGGAGCCCGCCGCAAACGTTGCAGAAAATCGACCCCGTTCATATCGGACAACTCCAGCCCCACGACCACCAGATCCACGGACCGCTGTCGCAGCAGCGCCAGCGCCTCACTGCCGGTGGCGTGCTGCAGCACGCTCCAGCCGTCCTGCTCGAGACGATCGGCTGTGCGCCGCCGCCACTCGGTATTGTCGGATCCCACAAGCACGGTGACGGCGCGCGGCAGAGCGGAGGTGGAAACGGATTGGGGAAGCTGCGCCAATTGCTTGGGCGATGCCGCCGGCAACTTCACAAAAAACCGTGATCCCTTCCCGAGCTCACTCTCGGCACCGATCTCCCCGTGCAACGCTTGCACGATCCGCTGCGCGATGGTGAGTCCCAAGCCGGCCCCACCATGCTCCCGAGTGGTGGAGCTATCGAGCTGCTTGAATGGATCGAACACGACCGAGAGCTGGTCGGCGGGAATCCCAGGTCCCTGGTCCGCGACTTCCGTGACGACGAATCCATCCTCACGCCGCCAGCGCAGCTCGACGCAGCCGCCCTGGGGCGAAAACTTGATGGCGTTGGAGAGCAGATTCACGATCACCTGAATGACACGGTCGCGCACGGCGAACGCCACCTGCGACGCCGGCGGCGGCTGCGTTTGCAGCCTCACGCCACGCGATGCCGCGAACGCCGCGACCATCTCGATACTAGCTGCGACCACATCATCCAACGGCACCGGCTCGAGCCGGAATTCTATCTGCCCGGCCTCGAGCCGGGAGAGATCAAGCAGGTCATTCACGAGTCGAATCAGCCGGTCCGCGTTGCGCAGCGCGATCTCGAGCAGCTCGTGCGCAGCGGGCTCGAGGGATCCAGCGGCTCCTGCCAGGAGGAGCGACAGCGAGGTTTTCACCGACGTCATCGGGGTACGGAGCTCGTGGCTCACGACGGAGACGAACTCCGTTTTCGCCTTCTCGACTTCCGCCTCGTGGGTCACATCGCGATAGAGCACGATGTGGCCGAGCAGCGAGCCGCCGCTGTCCCGTGCCGGCGCTACGACGCGCTGGTACGTGGCTTTACGCGGGAATGTGAGCTCGACGCGGTCCCGCAGCGAGGCGTCCAGCGACAAGACACTCACCTGGCTGGCCAACGCGGTGGCGTCCACGAACGAGCCCCGCAAAAACCGGTGGACGCTCTCCACGCTCGCTCCCAGCACCGCCTCACGCGGAATCCCGACGAGCCGAGCCATCTCGGCATTGGCATAGGCGATCTTGCGGTCGGGCCCGACAAGCATGATCGCCGCATCACTGGCGTCGATCAGCGCTTCGAGCTGGTTGCGCTGCCCCTGCACCGTCGCATGCTCGCGGGCCAGCGCCTCCCGCTGCTGCGCGATCGTGCTCAAGAGCGTGGAGTAGTAGAGCGACGTCTCGATTTGCCGGCCCAGCACGACCGCCCAGTCGAGATCATCTTCCGTGTAATGCCCCTCGTCCTCGTGCCCGAAGTTCAGCGCGCCGATCACGCGATCGCCCACGTGCAGCGGCACGATCAGCGCGGAGATGCGCTTGCCCTCCTGCAAAAGGATCCCTTCGGTTCCCGGCAGGGCCTCCACCCGCAGCGGCCGGCCGGTGCGAATCGCCTCGCCGGTGAGGCCCTGTTCGATGGGGAATGCCGCCTCGCCAGCTACGAATCCCCCCCGGGCTTTGTCGTACAGCGTCTGGATGTAGTAGTGCGTCGCCGACTGGTCGATGAGCACCACACTGGCACGCCGAAAGTCGAGCACGCGCTGAACCTTCTCGATGGTGCCGCGGAAGATTTCGCGCATGTCCACCGCAGCGCTGATCAACGAGGTCAGCTCCCCTACGACCGCGAGTCGGGCGGCGGATGATCGGACACGTCCCGCTGCGGCCGTTGCCCGATACGCGCGCGCTGCGGCGTCGAGCTCCTTGAGGGCGGCGGCGGCGGCGCGCCACTCATCGGCCAGCGATTTGCTGCGCTCCAGCCAGCCGCGCGCCAGCTGCTCGAGGTCGCTCGCGACGTCCGCGAGATCCTCCGCGCCGAAGCTCGCGGCGGTACCGCTAAGGGAATGCGCGGCGCGGTACAGCGCCTCGGCCGCGTCGGCGCGGAACCCGCCCTGCAGCTGCGTTAGGGCCCCCTGCATCGTCTCGATGCGTCGCGCGAGCCCGGTGACGAACTCAGTCCGGATCTCGGCGAATGCGTCGGGAGCTGTCATTGGCAGAACGCGCGGACTTCGCGGGCGAGGTCGGAGGGCTGGAACGGCTTGAAGACGACGCCGGCCGCCCCGGACTCGGCCAGCTGGCGCTCGTTCAGCTCCCGCCGCGCGGTGAGCAGGACAATCGGCACCGATGCGGTCGCCGGATCCGCCTTCAGACGGCGGCATACCTCGTAGCCGTCCATCTCCGGCATCATCACGTCTACGATGACCACCTGCGGCAGGGTGCTGCGGGCGAGATCGATCCCCGCCGCACCCGAGCCGGCCGTCGCCACCTCCCAGCCGGCTGTGAACTCGAGCGTGCGCCGCACGAGCCGGAGCAGGTCGGGGTCATCGTCAATGATCAGCGCCCGAAAGGTTTCGACCATGGGACCTGTCGGTGTTTCGCACCGTCGCCAATATTGACTCCGGCGCGCGACAAAGACAGGCCCATGGTACCCACGATCTACGTTCTCGACGACGACGTGGTCTACGCCAAGTTGTTGGCCGCCAATCTGGGACCACCAGGCCGGGTCCGCACCCGGGTGTTCGACCGACCCGACGCGCTGCTCGCGCACCATGCGGAAGAGCCGGCGGACGCCGTGATCACTGATTTAGTGATGCCGGATCTCAACGGCGTCGAGGTGACGCGGCGGCTCCGACGCACCGACCCCCATCTGCCCATCTTCGTCCTCACGGGGCATGGCGACATCGCGACGGCGATCGAGGCGCTGAAGGCCGGCGCGACCGAGTATCTCACCAAGCCCGTCAACATCGACGAGCTCATGACGCTGCTCACGCGCGCGCTCGCGGCGCGGCCGCTGGTCGAGGCGGGAGCGTCGCTCGAGCAGGCACGGGGCGCGCAATTCTCTGTCGCCGCCATTCTCGGTGCCCACCCTAAGGTCGAGGCGGTGCGGGCGTTCGTGCAGCGGATGGCCGCCGTTCCCCGCCCGACGGTGCTGCTGCTCGGCGAGAGCGGCACGGGCAAGAATCTCGTGGCACGCGCCATCCACTACTCGAGCCCTCACTCGGTCGGTCGGTTCGTGGAAATCAACTGCTCGGCCCTGCCGGCGAGTCTCCTTGAAGCCGAGCTCTTCGGATACAAAAAGGGCGCATTCACGGACGCCCGCGAGGCGAAGCGTGGTCTCATCGAGGTCGCCGACGGCGGCACACTGTTCCTCGACGAAATCGCGGAGCTCAGCCCCGAGCTGCAAGCCAAATTGCTCAATGTCCTCGAAAGCCGTCGGTTTCGGCGCCTCGGTGGCACGGAGGAGATGGAGGTCGCGTTGCGACTCGTCACGGCGACGAACCGCAACCTGGCAGAGTTGGTGCACACCGGTCGGTTCAGAGCGGACCTGTATTACCGTGTTGGCGTCGCCGCGATTACCCTGCCGGCGCTGCGCGAGATCGAGAGCGACATCCCCCTGCTCGCCGATCACTTCCGCCAACTGTTCGCGCTCGAGTTCAAGAAGAAAGTGGAACGCCTCGACCCCGCGGCACTCGAGGCGCTCGCCGCATGGCGTTGGCCGGGCAACGTGCGGGAGCTGCGCAACGTGATCGAACGCGCAATGATCTTCACGGATGGGCCCGTGCTCACGCAGTCCGATCTGCCGTCACTCGGACAACTCGACGCTGGCCGCCATCGCAGCCCGGGCGCCAATACCTTCGAGCTGCCCAAAGGCCTCAATCTCGCCGCTGCGGAGCGCGAGTACATCCGGCGCACACTCGAGGAGACCGATGGCGATATCCAACGCGCCGCCGAGCTACTGGGGATTTCACGCAAGAATCTCTGGGAGAAGCGTAAGAAGTACGGTCTGCTGCCCAGCCCGTCGGATGCCGAAGCGGGTTCGTGATACCGCCCCGGTTACCGTTCGGTAACATCCCTCCGTCGTGATCTCCATACGCCCATTGGTAAGCATCGTCCGGGTAACGAGATGGCTGCGTTCAACGCGAGGTACGTGGCTTGCGACAGCGCAAGCTCAACCTGTGGCAGAGAGATGAGACCTATACCTCCGTTCCCTCGCTCGCGTGCAGCCGCGCTGCTCGTGGTGCTGAGCCTCTTTGGGTTCGCGCGACGCAGCACGGCTCAGACCTTCACCTGGACCGGCGCGCAGAACCCCAACTGGAGCATTGGTAACAACTGGGTGGGCGGCGTGGCCCCTTCGGGCACGGGTGCGGAGAATCTCGTCTTTCCGAGCGGTGCCGCGAATCTGCTGACGAACAACAACATGAACAACGCCACCTTCAACTCCATCACGATCAAGGGCAGCGGTTACACGTTGGGCAGCAAGGCCATTACGGTCGGCGCGGGTGGCTTGGCCGACAGCAGCGCCGGTGGCACCAATACCATCAGTCTCGGCATCGCTTTCGCTGCGACGAGAACCGTGACGGTCAGCAATGCCGCCAGCACTCTCACCATCAGCGGCGTGATCAGCGGCGCTGGTGGAGTGACAAAGAACGGCGCGGGCACGCTCACGCTGAGCGGCATCAACACCTACACTGGCGTCACGACGATCAACGCGGGCACGATCGCGGTTGCGGCTGATGCAGGTCTCGGTGCCGCTCCCGGCGCGGCGACCCCCGCAAAGATCACCTTTGGCGGCGGAACTCTCCGGACGACGGCCACGTTCACTCTCGCCACGAACCGTGGCATCGCGTTGACCGGGCCGGGCACCATCTCGACCGACCCCGGCACGACGTTGAGCTATGGTGGCGTCATCGCTGGCGGCGGACCGCTGACCAAGATGGGCACGGGGATCCTCAGTCTCTCGGGTGCAAATACGTATACGGGTGCGACGACCATCAGCGCGGGCACGCTGCGCCTCGGCACGACGAACGCCGTTGGTTCTGGCAGTGCGGTAACGGTGGCTGCGGGTGCGACATTCGATCTCGACGGGTTCAGCGACGTCATCGCCTCACTGGCCGGGGCCGGCACGGTGACCAGTGGCGTGGCCGGCGCCGTGACCCTCACGGCCGGTGGCAGCAACAGCTCAACTACGTTTTCCGGCGACATTCAGAATGGCGGCGGCACCGTCGCGCTGACGAAAACGGGCAGCGGTACGTTGACGTTGTCGGGCACCAACACGTACTCGGGCACCACGACAGTGAGTGCCGGGACGCTGCTCGTGAATGGCTCGCAACCCTCCAGCGCCGTGAGCCTGAACGGCGGTAGGTTGGGCGGCACCGGAACCGTGGGGGCGATCAGTTCCACGGCCTCGGGCGGGACGGTAGCGCCGGGGCAGAGCGGCCCTGGCATTCTGAGCAGCGGCAACGTGAACTGGAGCAGCGGCAGCCCGGCATTCGTAGTCGAGCTCAACGGCACGACAGCGGGTTCCGGCTACGATCAGCTGAGCGTGACGGGAACCGTGAATTTGAGCGGCGCGACATTGAGCGGCACGATGGGATTCACGCCGCCGACCGGCTCCACCTTTACCCTCATCAATAACGACGGCGCCGACGCGATCGTCGGAACGTTTGCGGGCCTGCCCCAGGGATCCACGGTCGTCCTGAGCGGGCAGAGCTTCATCATCAGCTACATCGGCGGTACCGGCAACGATGTCGTTCTGGGCGCCACGAAGCCGAATCTTGCGTTGAATAACAGTGTCGCTCCGTCGGGCACGGTTCCGCCCGGCACAGATCTCACCTATACCGTGACCATCACCAACAACGGAAGCGATAATGCCACGAGCGTGCTTGTGGTCGACACACTTGCACCGACGGTCCAGTTCAAGGTGGGAAGCGTGGCCAACAGTCTGCCGCCCGGCGTCACCGCTCTCGTTGAGTATTCCAACAATGGCGGCGCGACGTGGACGTACGTGCCCGCGAGCGGCGCTTGCAGCGCACCCGCGAGCTACGATCGTTGCGTGAATCGCGTACGCTGGACTTTTCAAAATCCCTTGAGCGCAACGGCGCCCAACAACACCGCCACCCTGCAGTTCCTCGCGCAAATCCGTTGAAGCACTGAGTGTCGCTGTTACCAGCGGCGTTACCAAACGGTAACCAAGGCCCTGCCCGGGCGCCCGCTGGCCTCCCGTCTTCACCTGTAACCAATTCCCGCACAATTGTTTACGCCATTTGCACCATTGGGCACGGGACGTGCCCCCTCCCCCTCCCATGGTTCTACGATGCCCCCGTTGTTCGGCGCTGAAGTTCTTCGGTCGGACCCAGGTCCTAGGCGATCTCGTGGTTTGTCCGAAATGCGGCGCCGTGTTCGCATGGCGCGAGGCAGATGGCGCCCCCGCCGCAAAGCGCCCATCCAAGAGTGTGGATGGGAAATCAACCACGTCCAAGCGAGCGAAACGATGACCCAGACACGCGGGACTCTAATGGAAGGGCTGCTCCTGACGGCACTCGCCGCGCTGGTGTGTGCGCCCCCGGCGCGAGCACAGGCGCGCGGAGCGACGCCACTGGTGGTGACCGCGCAAAACATCACCGCGCAGACGGCGGGGCGGGCTGATAAGGGCGTGGCACAGCCGGGGGATGAGATCCGCTACCGGCTCGTCTTCACGAATGTCACAACGGGACCGGTCAAGAACATCCAGTTCGTCGATCCGATCCCCAGTGGAATGGCATACGTGCCCGGCTCAGCGACCTCGGATCAGCGGGTGCGGGCCGAGTACTCGATTGACAGCGGCCGGACCTATTCGGCTCGGCCGACGATCAGCGTGATCGAAAATGGGAAGCCGGTGCAGAAACCTGCGCCGCCGGAGCGCTACACCCACGTCCGCTGGACGGTCGTGAGCGCGTTGGCGCGGGGCGCACAAGTGATCGTGGAATTCCAGGCCCGGGTGAGCGAAGCACCCGGCAAGTGAAACGCAGCCATCGGAAGGAGCTCGAGATGCTCAGGTACCTGAAGTGGACCTCCCGCCTCGCCCTGCTTGCGGTGGTGCTGCTTGCCGTCGCGACATCGGCGTGGGCGCAGACGCCGGAAGGCACGGTCATTACGAATACCGCGACCGCGACCTATACCGACGCAAACGGCAACGCCTATACGCCGGTCACCGGGTCGGTCTCCGTCACGGTCGGATTCAAGGCCGGCGTGACGGTGACTGCGAACACGCCGAGTCCGTCCGCCGCGTCGCCGAGTACGGCCGACACGATGACGTTCACCGTGGCGAACGTCAGTAACGGCACGGACAGCATGACGATCTCCGAGGCGATCTCGGTGGGCGGAGTCATCACCGTCACCGGGTACCGCTTCGGCGCGACGACCTACGGCACCCTCGCCGCGCTGAATAGTGCTTTGGCGAGCGTGGGAATTGCCCAAGGCGGCTCGATCGTCCTCAAGATCGTGTTCGACGTGGCCAGCGGCCAAGGCGGCGTCACGACTGTCTACACGCTCACTGCCACCTCGCGCCGCACACCCGCGACGTCGGGCAACGCCGCCAGCACGATCACGCCGATCACGACGTACGGCGTGGCCGTAACTCCGGACGGCGGGCAGAACGTGCAACGGATTCCGGGCAACGGCTATTCGTTTACCTTCGCCGTTCAGAACAACGGCAACGGTAACGACAACTTCGATGTGATTGCATCGAGTCCCGGCTCGCCGGTCATCACCATCGTTTCCGTGAACGGCGTCGCGGGAGACAGTTCCCGCATTGCGCTGCCCGCGTCGGCGTCGCAGAACATCGTAGTCGTCTACAACGTGGCGAATGTGGCGGGTGGTTCGACTGATACGTTGTCGCTGCTCGGCCGTTCGGTGGGCCAGCCGGCGACGACGGACCAGGGCTTCATGGATCTGACCGTCATCAAACCGAACCTGACACTCACCAAGGCTGCGTATCTGGACGACGGGGTCACGCCGGTCGCGAGTGGCGTGGTGCCCGGCCAGATCATTCGGTTCCGGTTCACCGTGATCAACAATGGGGCCACGTCGGCCTCCACCGTCCAAGTGACCGACGCGCTGCCAGCGCAGGTAACCTACGTCTCGACCAGCTCGAGCACCGGATGGAGCGTCTCCGTGGCCGGGCAGAACGTGACCGCGAACTACACGGGCACGGGTGGCGTATTGGCGGCGAGCGCCAGCGCTACGTTCGAGCTGCGCGTCAGCATCAACTGAAAGGCCGAAGCCCATGCGGCTCGGCCTTCGAGGGGACAAGACCAGGCGGTTCGTCCACCGCGGTCGTCTGACCGCGCGCTGGACGGCCGCCTCCCTCTTTGCCGTCCTGTTGGTGGCGCCTGCGCTCGGGGCTCAAGGCACGCCGGCGGGAACGCACATCCGCAATTGGGCGACACTCGGATACACATCGAGCAGCATCGGTTACGTCGTTTCATCCGACACCGTTGACCTCGTCGTGGCGCAGGTGGCGCAAGTCGATCTCCAGCCGCCGCAAACCGGTAGCGCCAGCCCGGGCACAACGGTCGTGTTTGCACATACGATCACGAATCTGGGGAACGCACCCGATTCTTTCACCATCGCGGCGGCATCTCTCCACAGCTGGTCCGTAACGGTGTATCGCGACGTGAATGGCAACGGCCTCCTCGACGGTGGCGACACCGTGGTCACGGCCCCGGTGGCGGTAGCATCGGGAGCCTCTGCCTCGCTACTTGTGCAAGTGGCGATCCCCGCCGCAGGCACTGCCGGCGTGAGCGACACGATCACGGTAACCGGCACCAGCCGTTTCGATCCGGCTGTCAGCGGTTTCGTGCGCGACGTGCTCAACGTCTCGTCCGCACCCATCACCATCACCATGACCAAGCAGGTGGATCGCCCGACCGCGGCCGCCGGCGACGTCCTCACGTACACGCTCGACTACACTGCGTCGGGGACGGACAGCGCCTCCGCAGTGCAGCTTGCGGATACAATCCCGACCGGCGTCAGCTATGTCGCGGGCACCATACGCTGGAATGGCAGCTCCCTCACCGATGCGGCCGACGGCGATGCTGGCCGCTTCGTCGTCTTGGGTAACGGCGTCGTCGCGGTCAGCCTCGGCACGGTGGTCCCGGGAGCGGCGGGCTCGATCACGTTTCAGGCGCGCGTGAACTCCGGAGCGCCGGGAAGCGTCGCCAATCGCGGTAATCTCGCATTCACCTGGAGCGGAGGCGCCGACACCACGCTCTCAAACACCGTGCAGACCACGATTCTCGTGCCTGCGCTGTCGTTGTCGAAGCAGCTCACGAGCTCGGCGGTGGCACTTATCGGCCAGCAAGTGCAGTACCGCCTGCGCTACCAAAACGCAGTCGCCGCTGGCACGGCACAGTCCGTCGTACTGACGGATACGCTTCCGCAGGGATTGCAGTACGTCAGCGCCACACCGGTCCCGGCGATCGCTGGTCAGGTGCTGACCTGGTCGCTCGGAACGCTTGTGGCCGGCGACAGCGGCGTGATCGATTTGGTGCTAGCAGTGGCAGCGACTGTGCGCGATACGGTACTTGCTCGCAACGTGGCATACGTGCAGGGGCAGGGAACGACGGCGGTATCGGCGGCGGCGCCGCAGGTGGCGTTGGTCGGACCACCCAGCGCGACACTCGGTCTCGATCTGACGGCAGACGTACTCGAGGTTGGAGTGGGCGAGGCGATTCCCTATACGATCATCGTCCGAAACCCCGGGACGCTGGTGGTCACGAATATTCAGGCAGCCGTCCAACTGCCCGTCGGCGCTCGCTACGTGCCCGGCAGCGCGATCGGTGCGGATTCGAGCGCGATAGTGGGCGGCCGCCTCGTGCTATATACCGCCGCACCCCTGCCCCCGGGCGCGAACAGGACGTTGCGGTGGGTCGCGGCGCTCGTCTCGGCTCCTGGCACCGTCGCGGAGGCCCGCGCCAGCGCAAGCGGGCAAGTCACCGGCGGCCTGGCGGGATCGCCGGATGCCATCGCATGGGTTCAGATCCGGCGCGCGTGGCCGATGGAAACGCGGATCGCGATCGGGAAGATCTGGGTGGATGCGAACGGGGACGGGGTGCAGCGGTCGGGTGAGGCGGGGCTCGCGAACGTCGACGTCTGGACCGAAGACGGACAGGTGGCGACGAGCGACTCCACGGGGAAGTTCTCCTTCACCAACGTGCGCCCGGGCCGCCACGCATTTCGTATCGATCCGCGCTCGATTCCTGAGGGCTACCGGCTGGCGACGGAGGACGTTCAGCTCGTGGATATGAGCGGTTGGACGACGCCACGCGTCGATTTCCGTCTGCTCCAAACTGGCGCAGTCCCCGCCGGGGCGACGTCCGCGCCTCGGGCGCCAGACGCACGCACTCCAGTCAACACGCCGCGCGCCGAGTCGAATCGTGCCATCGTGGAGTTCTCTTTCGCGGCCGTTCGAGTCCCGGCCCCGGGCGACTCCTCCGGCAGATTGTTCTTCCAACACGTGCTACCGGTGGAGCGTCGCGCGCAGGTCCGCTACCAGGTGACGGTGCGACAGCCACGCGATTTCGTGCTCGACGCGGTCGTGAACTTCAGTCCTATGGCGGACTCGGCCGTCGTATACGTGAACGGCGTGCACTTCACCAAGTACGACTGGCTGGACAATCTGTCGATCCCCATTCCGTTCGCGCGCCCAGGCGCCGAGATCCGGATTGAGGCCTGGTCGTCCGAGCAGCGCGACTCCGCCGCGATTCGGATCGTGGCATGGCCGCCGGCGAGCGGCGACAACTCCACGCTGCGACGGTTTGTCGAGCGGACCGAGACGCGCGCGCGCGCTGCTGTGCATAGCGGTTTCACGCCGCTCCTGGTGAGGGCTCGGATGCCGGCCTCCGTGGAAGCGGTGCCGGCGCCCGGAATCGCAGGACCGGCGCTGCCGTTCGGACCGACTGGCGGGGTAACGCGCGAACGTGACTCGTCCGCGGTGGTCGAGGACGCAGTCGTCGTCCCGCGCGCCCGCGCGGGCCCGGAAAGTCGGGCGGCCGAGGAGCTGGCCTCTGTGGTGCGCGGTCCGGGGATCGCCATTTTCACCCCGACGGACGGCGCCGTCGTGCCGAACGACCACGTGTACGTCGGCGTGAAAGGCGAGCCGAATGCCGCTGTCATTCTGTATGACGGCCCGAACCGGATCGACACGGCTCGCACGCGGATCGATGGCGTCCTCGACTTCATCGCTGTGCCGCTCGCTCGCGGTCCACATCGCCTCCGCGTAGCGATGAAAAACTCCTGGGGCCAGGAGCGCTGGGACAGTATTGCCGTGCACGTGACCGGTCTTCCCGCCCGGATCGAGATCCCCTCGGGCGCGTTGAAGCTCGTCGCCGACGGCCGCTCGACTGCTATGCTTGGCGTACGGATTCTGGACGCTTGGGGCGTGCCGGTGGCGCAGCCGGCATACGTGACCGTGAGCGCCAAGGGTGCCGAGCCTCGGGGCACCGATGCCGATCCGTCGTCAGTGGGACTCCAGCTGCTGTCCAGCGCTGCCGGCCGGCTGGCAATCGAGGTACAGCCGGGCCGAACTGTCGGCCCCGGTGTCCTGGAGCTCAAGTCGGGCGACGCCACGGCCGCCGTGCCGCTCCAGCTCTTGCCGGAAGTCCGCGGTCTTACGGTCGCCGGCACCGGATCCGTCGGGGCCGGCGCGAGCGCCGACGCGTATGGTGCGATTACCGCGCGCGGCCGGCTCGGCGCACAGACCTCGTTCACACTCGGGCTCGACTCCCGCCGTCTGAATGACGGCCGTGACGTGTTCGGCCGCAGCACCGATCCCCTGGAGGAATCTCAGTATCCCATCCTCGGGGACGCGAGCGCGCAGCAGAAGCGCATGGCGTCCCAAACATGGCTCTCGGCGCGGCTCGAGCACGGTTATGACTGGGCCACGTTCGGCGACCTCTCCAGTACGGGCTTTGCGAGCGGCTTGAGCCTGGCGCAGTACCGCCGGGCAGTAACGGGCGTCGCGGCGCGCCTGACGACGGGAGCGATCACCTGGACCGGGTTTGGCAGCTTCACGTCCCAGTCGCTGCGGCAACTGCAGATCCGTGGCGCAGGTGTCTCCGGTCCCTACAGCCTCGCCGGGGACATCGTGCCGGGAACCGAGTACGTTCGCGTCGAGACCCGCGATCGTTTGAATCCCGAGCGCGCGGTCGCGACACAGGCGCTCATCCGGTTCGTGGATTATCAGATCGATTACGCGAGCGGCGTTGTACTCTTCAAACAGCCCGTTCCGGCGACCGATGCGGATGGCAATCCGGTGTTCATTATGGTCACGTTCGAGGCGGCCAGTGCAGCGGAACAGCGGCTCGTGGCCGGTGCCCGCGCTGCGTTGGACGTGCGTCAGCTCGCGGGCGATGGATTGCGGTTGGATTCGCTCCGCATTGGCGTGACCGCCGTAGATGCTCAGCAGGCGATCAACCCCTATCACCTTGTCGGTGGGGACATCCGGCTGTTTCGGTTAGGGACCGTCGACGTGGCTGCCGAGGTCGCCTATGCCGAACGTGGGGACTCGACGGGGCTCGCCACATCGGCGAAGGCGAGCTACAGCCTGTTCGATGGAGCGCTCACGATCGGAGCCGGATACATGCATGTGGGGCACGAATTCACGAACCCTTCCAACTTGGCGCTGCAACCGGGCCTGACCGAGGAGAACCTGAGGAGCGGGCTCAAGCTCGGCGGCACGGAGCTGCGTGTCGAGCATTCGCGCGAGGAGTTTGCGCTGCAGGGAGTGAATCGGCAGCACACCCGCATCGGCGTCGTCCAGCGCGTTATCGGAGGATTGCAGGTGGACGCAGGGGTGGCCAACGATCAGGTGCGCGGAGCCGCGATGACAGCGAGCGAGGTGACAGCGGCCGATGTTCGCGCGAAGTGGGGCGTATCCTCCAAGCTCCAGATCTGGACCGAAGCCCGGCGCCACTTCAGCTTGTCTGGACCCGAGCTCTCGCCTGAGCTCTGGGGTGTCGGCGCGAGCTACCAGATCGCACCCGCGGTGGCGCTCGAAGCGAGCGAGCGCTACGTGTCGCGCCCCGATAGTCAGCGGCGCTACTCGATCTCCACCTTTGGCATGCGCGCGGACATGGGGCATGGGACGCAAGGATGGGCGAGCTATCAACTGACCGGCGGCCTGAGCGGCGCCGGCAATGCGGCGGTCATCGGACTGCGCAACCGGCTGCAGCTGACATCCGACCTCGCCGTGAACGTGCTGTTCGAGCGGCGGCAGGGCGTCGGCGGCGCATCCATCGCGGACCCCGTGCGCGCACTTCCGTTCCTGCAGACCGAGGGCAACTACTGGTCCGCGGGCGCCGGATTGGAGTTCCTGCCGAAGAACGCACCGTATCGGCTGAGCGCTCGCGGCGAGTACAAGGACGGTGTCCTGCAGTCGACTCGCCTCGCCACCGTTGCCGGGGACGTCGCGTTCGCGTCATCGCTCGCGCTGCTGACGCGGCAGGAGTTCTCACAGAACGCGCTGCCCGGCGCGGCGCTGTCCCGCCGGCTCTCGAGCTTGTGGGGCCTCGCGCTGCGCCCGGCGCGCAGCGATCGGCTGAACATGCTCGCCAAACTGCAGTGGACAAGCGATCGGAATCCGCTGGGAAGCGGTGTGCTCGTGACGCGGGGCGAGGAGCGCAAGTTGATCGGCGCGGCCGAGGTGATCTGGACGCCGCTACCGGCGGTGGAGCTGGCGAGCCGCTACGCGGTGCGCCGCACGCAGGCCGCGCGCGTGTATGCCGACGGCACGCCTCAGACATTGACCGCGTGGGCCGATTATATCGGCGGTCGGATGAGCATCGCCCTAAATCCGTGGCTGAGTGTCCGCAGCGACGGCCGGCTACTGGTCGAGCGCACGACCGGCGTCACGGCGTGGGATGGATCGCCCGCGATCGCGCTGCGTCCTGTCGCTGGGCTCGAGATTGCCACGGGCTACCGCTTCGGGAATCTGAGCGACCCGGACTTCTCCGTACGCGGCGGGCATGGGGCATTCGTGACGCTGTCGGCGGCGATTACTGAAAAGCTCTTCCCCACCGCCGCGGCATTCTGGCGTACGCGGTTTTAACGGGGACGCAACAGTGGCCAGGATTTCTCCTGGCCACTGAGACTAGGCGGCGAAGCTGGCGAGCGCTTTGCCTACATCTCCATCGCGCAGTCGTTTCAGAGCGCGGTCGCGCAGTTGGCGCACGCGCTCGCGAGTCACGCCGAGCATTCCCCCAATTTCTTCCAGCGTGTGCTCGCGTCCGCCGTCCAGTCCGAAGTACAGCCGCAGGACCTTCGCATCGCGGCGTTGCAGCGTGTTCAGCGCCTGCTCGATCTCGTCGGACAGGAAGCGGTCCATCGCCTGATCTTCCGTGTCCGGTAGATCCTCGGCGATGAAGCGCTCGATCAGCGAGCGGTCACCGTCGGGATCGAGCGGGGCATCGAGCCGCACGTCTCCGGTGTTGAGCGCGGCGAGCGACTGCACGACCTCGAGCGACAGCTTCGTCGCGTCGGCAATCTCTTCCGGCGTCGGCTCGCGACGCAGCGTTTGGCGCAGATACTCCGCCGTGCGCACGATCCGGGACAGATCCGCGGTCCGGTTCAGCGGCACGCGAACCGTCCGGCCCTGCCGCGCCAGCGCGGCGAGAATCGCCTGGCGGATCCACCACACCGCGTAGGAAATGAACTTCACTCCCTGGTCAGGATCGAACTTCCGGGCCGCGGTCAGCAGTCCGACGTTGCCCTCACCGATGAGATCGGTGAGCGGCAGCCCGCGATTCTGATACTTCTTGGCGACCGAGATCACGAAGCGCAGGTTGCGCTTCACGAGCTCCTGCATCGCCTCCTGGTCGCCGGCGCGAACCTTCCGCGCGAGCGCGATCTCCTCCTTCTGCGTCAGCAGCGGAGTCTTGGAGACCTCGTGGAGGTACTGATCCAGGATGTCGCGCTCGTGCTCGTGAGTCCCTAGCCCCGTCAGCAGACCCCGGCGCCGGCCACGACGCTTCGCGACCCGTCGCTCAGTCTGCACGACGGGCGCGGCCTTCGCCTTGGCCTTCGGAGGAGTCGCGGCCTTCATTTTCTTACGGGTACGCGGCATTGGTTCGCCCTATTTAGTCGCTGCAGTTGATACGCAGACGCCTCGAAAATGTTCAATGGGGAGCGTGAAATCGCTTGACACCGCCACAACGCCCCGGTAAGATGCCGTGTTCCCGCCGGCCCTGGGCTTTGCGGGGGCGGGAATATAGCGGGGGCGTAGCTCAGTTGGGAGAGCGCGTGAATGGCATTCACGAGGTCAGGGGTTCGATCCCCCTCGCCTCCATTCGCGTCGGGAGGAGAGGCGGGACCGCGGATGCCGCGCAAAACCGTTGCGAAGGGCGGGCGGCGCGCATAGGTTGAGGGCCCGCTCGTTTGCGGGAATAGCTCAGTTGGTAGAGCACAACCTTGCCAAGGTTGGGGTCGCGGGTTCGAGTCCCGTTTCCCGCTCTCTAGCCACTGATCACACAGATCGGCAACGGATGCTCGCAGATAGGCGGTAGTGGTAGGAACGGGAGTAATCAGCGTAAATCAGTTGCAGATCAGCGTGATCTGTGGCAGCAAGCGACGCGGGGTGGAGCAGTCTGGTAGCTCGCCGGGCTCATAACCCGGAGGTCGTGGGTTCAAATCCCACCCCCGCTACTTTACACGGACGGCCGGACGGACGGACTGACGGACTGAGCTTCACGGTGCAACACAGTCCGACGGTCCAACTGACCGACCGTCCGTCGTCGTTCGGGCGGTTAGCTCAGTTGGTTAGAGCGCCACGTTGACATCGTGGAGGTCACAAGTTCGAGTCTTGTACCGCCCATGCGCGCCCATAGCTCAACTGGATAGAGCGCTTGACTACGGATCAAGAGGCTGGGGGTTCGAGTCCTCCTGGGCGCATGGCGGCAGATCACACTGATCAGCAACTGATTCACGCAGATCGTATCTTCGTCTGCGGAAATCTGTTATCGATCTACGTGATCTGTGGCTGACGGGGCGTAGCGCAGTCCGGTTAGCGCGCCTGGTTCGGGACCAGGAGGTCGGAGGTTCAAATCCTCTCGCCCCGATTGAAAGAAAGTTGTCGACGTTGGTGGAGGTTGGTGGAAGTTCTGGAGGTTGAGAACCTCCACCATCGTTCACGATCCTCCACCATCCTCCACAACCTGCAGTCACGCGCCAGTAGCTCAGCTGGATAGAGCGTCGGCCTCCGGAGCCGAAGGTCCCGCGTTCGAATCGCGGCTGGCGCATTGAGTTACGCGGCCGATTTTTCGCTGGTAAAAGATTCGGTAACAACGCGAACTGTCACGCAGCAGGATTGACGCGCAAACAGGTCGCCAGCTTTTCCGGCGCATCACGCGCTCGTCATCGCGTTATCGCCAAGGAATACGATCCCGTTTCCGTGTCATCCAATCCGGATATGAGGATGAGGTACTCGGTGTCCGGTTCCAACGTGTAGCTGAGCTGCGCATCGAGGTTGCCAGCGCTATCATCGTCTGAGGCAAGCAGCACGGCTGAGCCTGGGATATCGCTCAGGTCATCGATGCGGATGAGCACGAGAAAACTGTCGAACGCTGATGATACCGTGAAGGTCACCGAGTCGGGCGCTGTCGGTCACCGCCTGGCGCCGGTCTGGCTTGCGTGGCTTGGGCGCTGGTTGCCGCGGAGTTAGCGCTGACGCCGGATCGGGTCGTCGTGCGACCGTCCGACACGAGCCCGGACGCGGCTGGATAGTAACCGTCGCTGCGGCAAGGGAGCGGCTGCGGACACCGGCGTGGCTGCTCGTTGGACTCTTCGGAGGCGGCGTCCCCGGCATCCTCGAGCTGGCCGACGGCTGTCTGGCCTTTCGGCGCGGAAGGACCAGGTTCTGCTGCACGATGGTGCGTACGATGGTCCAGGACGGTGAGGGCGGCAGCGTTCCCGGGTGATGCTCACTGAAGGCGCGGGGGCACACGGAGGGTCGTGGCCAGAACGGTCAGCTCGCGGAGCGTCGAAACCCCACTCGCGGAAGCACGCTTATGGCTTCCGAGCAACGCTCACAGTCGGGAGCCGAAGCAAGCTCCCAAGGATGCTTAGGAGATCACCATGCTGTTTTACTCACACATTTGGGATCTTCTGCTGAAGCTCACGTGGCTTTTCGCGGTCGTGGTTCTTCTTGTTGACCTGCACGTTGCTGAATGGCTGCAGAAAATCGGTGTTCCCTCTGATTACACAGTGCCTACAGCCATCGGTGTCGGGACAGTTCTCTGGATATCTGTCTACCGGCAGGGCTTGTCCACGATTGCGTCCTGGCTATACGCGACCGTGAACCTAGGCGCGGGGGTATCACTCAGTGACGCCCGCCAATTGGCGCGCTTGTTCCAGCTGGATCTTTCACTGAAATGGGTGCCACTCAAAGAGGTCAAGCAGCTTCCTAAGGCCGACCGAAAGGATGCGCTGCTTGCTGCGCTGGAAAGACTGCGACCGGGACGCAAGTCGATGTTGTTCTAGCACCTCAGCGCGGCACCTTCGTCTTCCTGGTGGAAAGGGCGCCTTCGGACCTGAGCGAAGCGCTGGCGATCTTCAACCGAACCGTGGATGTGACGCCATCGCCTTGCTCGATGGGACCCCTCCGCATTCGCTTCGCGGACAGCAGTGAGCTATCGGTCCTGCCCGATCCCAACTACGAGGCGTGGCAGCTGGCGTGGTCAAGCGGCCGCTCGATCATGGGTCTCCCCGGCGGCGGCCTAGCCACTTGGGTTGGGCTGGCCCCAACCGGACACTCCTGAGCGGGCAGTGGGCTCATCCGCGCTCATGACTGGTGCCGCCTCACCGAATCCACCCGTACGGCACCCACCCCCTCCTGCCCGCGTGCGGCCCCTCGAGGATCCTGATCTCCGCTGGCTCGGCGCCCAGGCGCTGAGCGGCCCCCGCGGTGAGGACCGTCACCCGCGTCCGGTTGGGGACCCCGAATAGGCGGCCGGCGGCTACCAGCTCCTGGATCGTGGCGGCGTCTCCAGCCTGCGCGCGTTCGGCGGCCTCCCGATCTGCCCCGACGTACACCACCGCGCCGCTTGGGGCATACAGCCGACCCTCTTTGCCCACCGGCACCGCGCGCTCCTGGCCCGGTGACGCCGAAGCGGGACCCGGACTGCGAGGGACCGAGATCGCCCGCTCGACTGGTCGGTCGCGGCAGGCCCCGGCCGTGAGCATGATGGCCGCACTAATGGCGACTAGCGGTCTAGCAGCACGAGTCATCGCCATACTTCCCCAGCCGATCGTCCAATTCGTAGGTTGCAGTAATAGATCACTCGCGACTGGTAGCCGCTATCTGGTTGCCGTTCGTATGGTAGTCGTAACGCGAGACTATTTCTCCGTCAACGGCCACCACGATCAACCGGCCACTCATGTCATATCGATAGCCATAGATCTTCTCTTCTCCATCTATTATCTCCTATCTCCCCTGTGTCCGTGACCCTGCCGAGAGCGCTGATATCGGACCATGAGGATCTCATCGTCGACCATTTTTGCACCGAACCGGATTAGTTCTCCGAACCCATTGTAGTCGTGTTCAGTGCCGATGTTGTGGAGCACTGTCCTCCTTATCATCCCCGCCTGTGCATCCGTGATGAGATGGAGTCGCCCGGGTTGGATAAGCATCCCGTCCTCATCGCATGTCTACTCGACGGGCGTCTATGTGTTGACGGAGACAGATTTTATTTAGGTGGTAATCTTGGTCATAGGTGTGGAGTGAACCCCTCGAAGTGGACAGGTTGGGGGGTCGCGATTGACCTTTGAGGTCTGATGCGCCTTGGGTCCGCGTGAACAAGGCCAATATCGTTGCCGTCCGGTAGTTTGACCTCGGTGATCCGGTTAGCTCCATTCGTACGCATAGGTCGTTGCTGCGTGATCCTGTCGAGCACTGGCTCGACCTTCGAGAGCGCGATCTCGTTCGCGAGCCCAGTCTTTCTTGGCCAGTGCATGCGAGCGGAGCGCAAGTTCGCCACACCCTTTGATGCCACGGTAAACGTCGCCCGCCGAGTCACACATCTCAACTGGACCGGTTTTCGGGGGGCTGGTCAGTCCTCTAGGGCCCACCAGAACGCTCTGCAGCTTCCACTCCATGTCAATACAGGATGGGGGGCGGCACCTGGTCTGAAAGCCCGCCTGTCCGACTCATACCGCCAGTCGGGCCGGAAACCATAATCGGTACGCTGCTCGGACCTTGCGGCCCCATATTCGACCAAAAGGGAGCGTAGTCTGGCAGCCCAGTGCGACACCCGGCGTACTGGGCCACGCATTGCGCGTGACGCTTCCAAGCCGCCCAGCCAGCCCCAAGAATAGCGCCCCGACCTATTGACCTAATGACCCCGGGAGTACAGCCTGTCCAACCTCCTCCACCTTCCCACGGACCCCCCGCGTATACGTATTT
Organism: Gemmatimonadales bacterium; assembly: GCA_036002655.1. Classification (GTDB taxonomy): domain Bacteria; phylum Gemmatimonadota; class Gemmatimonadetes; order Gemmatimonadales; family GWC2-71-9; genus 20CM-2-65-7. Next base: position 21,922 of record DASYTD010000066.1, on the reverse strand, counting down.
GGCTATAGGGTCAGGCTGCGGCAAGGCGGAGCGAGCGGAGGCCAATGTCCCCAGACCGACGGCACTTTGAATCATGGAGACATTTACTCCGTCGTAGCACTGCCTAAATTCACTCGCGCACTGCTCTTCTCCCGCTGCTTTTTTGTCCAACCAGCGGCTCAACGCGTCGTCCTGCAGCCCGCTCGGATCGTAGAGATTGATAGGATCGTTGGACGCATATGCGTAGAGATTCCAATTCCCAGAGGAGAAACCAATCGGATCCTTTGAGGTCCATCGCCCGGTGTGTGCGTCGAAGTCCCTCGCCCCAAAACATGTCAGCCTGGTATGTTGATCGTGAATGCCCCCTGCAAAACCAAAAGGCTGAAACCCTGGATTTGTGTCCCGAAGGACATTCCCGAATTCATCGTAATCTACGCGCTGAACGATTTCTCCGGTAGAAACATCAATGATGATCCGCGGACCGCCTCGATGGTCTGTGATAATACGGTACGTGCCGCCACCCTTCTTCATATAGTCCGGAACATTGACCATCGTGCCGTATACAAACCGGCTAACTATCCTGTTTTGACCGTCGAGTTCGGCAATGGGACGAAGCCCGTCTTCGAACAAGAATCCTTGAACCACATTGCCGTTCACCTTCTTCCCAACGCGACGACCTTCGCCATCAACGAGGTATTCAATTCCCGTCCCATCCGACAAAGACACAAACCTCAGTTTGCCGAAAACGTCATAGCGATAGCTCGTCGTCGCCTTGGCAGCCACTGCGACTAACAATTCACCTGTCGGCGCATGTCTGTAGCTGACCCCACCGTAGTGCATTAGCCGATCTTGGACATCGTAACCTCCAGTGAGTGCACTATCCTGAGTTGTGCATGTGACGCGATTACCATTGCTGTCATACTCGTAATGACGAACAGGAATACCGTCCCTGCTGACGTCAATTAGACGGCCGGCAGCATCGTAAAAATAGTTGTAAGTATGGGTCTGCCCGTCGATCGTCTCGGTCAATTGGACTATTCGCCCTAGCGGATCTCGTTCATAGCAAACCCTGTAAATCTCCTTATTGTCGAACCTCGCTGCTAAAAGTCTCCGCTCCCCGAAGCCGGAGTGCTCGGTTACAGTGGTGATCTTGGCGAGGCTTGTAGCTAGAGTTAGGCCACTTCGGGCATCCCGTTCTATAGCAAGGTCTCCTGCCTGTAAAAGGAGACCATCAGCATCGTATTCATACCGGCTGGGATCATCATTTACGGTCCTGCAGACAACACGGAAATTGTTATCATAACCGCGCGCCACACTGCCTCGAATGCCTCCATCCCAAACCATTCTTGTAAGTAATGCGCCGTCATACTCATATGAAAGCGAGTTGCCGTCCGGAGTGGCGATAGAAGTCAGGTTTCTCGATCTCAGGTTATAAGCGAAGCGCCGGACCTCTCTTTTCTGAAAGGAAATGCCTGTCAAGTGGCTTGCTTCATCGTACTGAAATTCGATGATCGTGCCATCTGCTCGGGTTATTCGGCTCAGTTGTTTATCTTGGCTGTAATCATAAGTCGTGCCGTTAGGTTCCGTACCTGGCGGATCGTAACTCCTCATCAGATTCGCCGGCGTGTACTCAAAACGATGAGCTGGACGTCCTGGTGGGGACATTGAGGTAGGGTTATGGTTAGCATCGTATTTGAATTCTGTTTTTTGACCATCGGGTGAAATCAGTCTGGTGGTCAGACCAGCTTCGTCATATTCGAAACGCCAAACCCGCCCAAGCGAGTCCATAATGCTGACACTGGCATTGCTATCGTAGCTGGCAGTTGCCAGTCGCTTCTCCGTTGTCGAACCCCATATGAGTCTGGTCAATCGCCCTTGGCCATTGTAATGGAACTCCATCGGAAACAAGCCGAGCATCGCGAGTATCAATGGCCGTCCGGCGTCGTCTACGGTGGTCTCGATGTTCCTTCCAGCAGGAGTTCTGATCACAATTCGCTTCTGGGGTACGTCAATCTCGCGTGTATACGCTCGACCATTAATGCGACCTGACTCGGTCTGGCGTGTGACGGCCGCCGTAGCGTGGCGAGTTGCTAGATCCACCCTAACGTCCCTTGAAACTGTGGCCGCAAGTCCCCCCGGAGTGCTAATTGAGATGTTGTCACGCAGAGAGGAGCCCACTGGCTGGTCACCCTTGCTTCTGCTTCGCTCGCTGACGGTCGTGCCGTCGGCATATGAAATCGTACGCGTTCCGTCACCGCGGACGAGTGTGATCGTCTGCACACCGCCACAACATTTGTTGACGCGGCGTTCGCGGCCATCAGGAAGGCGCTCCGTCGAATACCTGAACTCTCGGCCCATGGCGGTAATGAGCGCGACCGTCGTGCTGGTCTCTGTGCAGCTTGCAAGCAGGTGGTAACCGCCGCCGGCGGGGTCCTCGGACCGGAGGAGGCGACCCTGGTCGTCGTACCTGAAGCGGTAGACGTTGCCATTTGGATCGGTGACGCTGGCGAGCAGTCCCCCGTCGGCATAATACAGGTGCACGGCATGGCCAGCCGGGTTGGTGGCGTTGGCGAGATAGCCGTCCGCGTCGATGCTGAAGTCGGTGCGCTGGCCGTAAGGGCCGACGATGGCCAGGGCGCTGCCTTGGGTGTCGGGCTCGACGCGGGTGACCTTGCCGTCGCCGTCTTCGACGGCCGCCAGGCGCCCTGCGCCGTCGTACTCGAAACGCCAGAGGAGCCCGCCGAGGAGGGCGTGCAACGTACGCCGATGGCGGCCTGCGCCGTCAAAGACGTACAGCTCGAGGCCGCTTTCGGCGGGGATAATATACTCACCCACCAGTCCCCCGTGGCCAGCGTGAGCTTTCGGACCGTTTGAGGGCGTCAGAGCGGCGGCCACGTTGCTGCGCCGCCCACCGTCCCCTAGGTACAGCACCCGCCCGACACGGTCGTAGAAGTGGTGCACGCCCAGCGTCCAGCCGCCCATGCCGTAGGTGCGCGCGTCCCAGACCCCCAGCGCCCGCGTCCACTCGCGCCAGCGGGTCAGCTCGGGCCGCGGCCACGAAGCTCGGTAGGTGTAGCTGACCCGCACCCTCACGGCCTGCTTCCCTTGAACGGGCCGGCCGTCGGCATCCCGCCCGTCCCACGTGAACGTGTAGCTCTGGCGCGGGGCCGGCTCAAAGCCCTGGGCGAAGCGCCGCCCGGCAACCTCAACCTCCACCTCGATGGCCTTCAGTCCGTGAGGCACGCTCTCCCGGCTGAGGGGGATCGTCATGCCGTAGGCCGCCTTGCGCCCCGGCACGCGGTCGCTCCGGTAGTGCAGGCTGAAGGTGCCGACGATCCGCACGGCCTGCCCGAGGATCTGATTCTGGATCTCGACGATGGGATCAGACAGCATCGCCCCCCCTCCGCTCAGATCGGCGCCTCGTCTGCTCCGATGTGGTTGCCCACCCGGCTCATTAGGGCAGGCCGTCCTGCTGCCCCTGTTTGCAGGGATCGTCCATCGGGTCGTCGCCGTCGGGCTCGTCGTCGCCCGGGCCCATCGCGTCACCATCGCTCGCTCCGACACCCCCGCCCGCGCTCGCTCCCAGCGCACCCCCGGCCGTCCCTCCTGTCGCCGCACCCGGACACCAAACCGCCCGGCACTGCCCACCGCCCTGAGCGGCGAGCGCGACCGACGATGCGAGAACAGTCATCGCCAGTGCCAGCCCGGTGGCGGTGGCCACCTTCCACCATCGACTCGCGTCGCTTCCCGCCCACGGTCCGACCGCCGCAGAGGCGGGCGGGAAGAGCACGCCGAAAACCAGGAACGTCAGCACTGCGACCAGCGTGGCTGGCCAGGCGAGCGCGGCCTCCAGCAAGAAGCCCACGCCGAGCGCCACGGCGAACCGCAGCAACGGCGGGACTCGGGACATGAGCCCGGCCCACCGGGCGGGAAGGCCCGCGCCCAGCTTTGCCCGCCACACTTCGAGCGCGCCCACCGCGAGCACCACGAGGAGCAGGTCCGTCACACCTCTGATCATCCCCGCGACGAGCAGCGCCATCATCCCGGCCATCAGCCCGGCGCGGGCAGGCGCCGGGAGCCGCGCCAGCATCTTCCCCCGCCGCTCGATGCGAGCCCAGCGGCGCTGTTGGAGCTCCGTCACCGCCGCGGCCCGGGCTGAGCGGCGGGTGGCGATGTCCTCGAGCACAATGCGCGCGACCGCTGCGATGACGGCTGTGACCACCAACCAGCCCCGCTCCACCCAGAGTGACGCGGCCACGTCTCTCAGCCCGGCGAAGAGTCCGAGGGTGGACACGCTCGCTACCTGCGACCACAGATAGACCAGGACGCCGCAACCGGCGGCGTAGAGCAGCGCGCGCACGACGGACAGCACGCGCGAGTCCTCTGGTAAGCGCTGCGCGACGTCCTCGGCCATCTGCCGCGCGAGCTGCGGTATCCGCACGGCAAGCAGGGCCAGCAGGAAATAGCTGACGAGCAGTCCCACGGCCGGGGGAACCGGCCGGTGGGTGAGCGTCCCGAACCCGTCGCCTAGGACATAGCCCAGCACGAGCAGCACCCCGACCGGGCCGCTCAGGATGGCCGCGGCGATGACCAGCATCAGAAACGGAACGGAGTGCACATAGAGGTGATCCGCTCCCAGTCCTGGCCAGAGGCTCGGTGCCAGGAGCCCGGCGATGAGCGCGGCCACCGGCGCCCAGCTGGCGACGCCGTGCCAAGCGGCCGTCCAGACGCCGTCGGCGAAGGCGTCGGCCAGGGTAGGAGCATACGGGTCCAGGAGCCTGGGCAGCCGAACCGACCAGAGCGCCGCGAGCAGGTCGGCTCGGTCGGTCGACGGCGCGCGCGCGCCCCGAAACTCCACGCTTTCGAACTGGCCGGAAGATCCCACTCGACCCATGGGAGAGCCCTCCGTCTAGCTGCGCATCGCCTGAGCGCTCGGACCGCGACAACGCCTCATTCGGCGGCACCGGGCCTCGAAGCGCGCACCCCTTCGACGGGCCTCTCCAGCTCCACGACGCGCTCCTCCGGCCCGGCGGTCTCCTGGGCCACGCCCTGCCAGCGCGGAGTGCGCCAGCTCGCCCTCACGTTGAAGTTGCAACGCCAGCGGCCCCGTCTCCTCGAGCTTCCGACGGACAGCACCGTAGAGCGCGGATAAAAGCGCGGTGATCACTTCGGCGGACACGCGATCGGCTTGCCCGTCTTCGGGTCTTTGCAGTCCTTCGGCCGCGTATCCGCGCCCCGCGGCCCGTTCCAGCCGCACCCCGAGGCCGCTGCCTGTGGGGTGCCGTGAACCGGCTGCGCCTCGGGCAGGACCGTCGCATCGACGGCCTGGCCGACCTTCAGCGTGCGGACCCGACCTGCATCCGCGACTCTGTACTGGCAGGTCGCCCCCGTGGCGTTTTCCTTGACCGTAATCACGCCCGTTCTGGCGTCGATCGATTGGATCCTGCAGCAAGGCGCGGCCTTCTGGACGACCTGGGCGCTGGCGGGAACCGCCGCGCAGGCGAGGAGGGCGGCGCTGACCGCGAGGGGTGCCATCTTCGAGAAGCCTGTCGTACGCATGTCTAACCTCCGTGGAGCGGGGCCGCCGAAAGCTGTGTAGCGGGTTTGGCGCCGGCCGCTGCGACGGCTTTCACAACCTCGACGACAGTAGGAGCCAAGTCGGCAACCTGTTTCAGGCGTTCCGTAGTCACGTCGAATCGATCCTCGGGCACACCAGTCTCATCGTCCTCTCCGGCGTCAGTGGCGAAGACCTCCCGATCCACCCCGACGTACGCCACCGCGCCGCTTGGGGCATACAACCGACCCTCCTTGCCCACCGGCACGGTGCGCTCCTGGCGCGGTGACGCCGAAGCAGGACCCGGACTACGAGGGACCGAGATCGCCCGCTCGACCGGTCGGTCGCCGCCTCACAGTTCGCCGCACAAGTCTTCCAGCTCGGGGAATACGATTCTCCACTCACGAAGCAATCGCCTCTCGCCACTCGCGCAGCTCCCACTTCTTCACCACGCCCTCCAGAAGGAACGGGTCCACGCGCACGAACTCCTAGGCGGCCTCGCGCGTGGCGAACACGCCCATCGCCCCTGACGCAGATCCGAGAACGGGCCAATATAAGCAGTTCGCCGCGGGTCAGAAACTCCTGCCACTTCGCCCGATGGGCTGGAAACACCTCTCGCGCGCGGTCCATGTCCGCCGCGGCGTCGTAGAACAGAACGTACTTCACGGCTCCCCTCCTCCCTTTCTGGAAGCGTATGAAAACCACCGCATCAAAGCCGCCCTGGCTCACGCATCATGACCTGACAGTTGACCAACGGATGCCGAACCTGTTTGCCGTAGTGTTTGCCGGTCCGTGATGGACCTGGAGGTATTTGGTGGTCCTAGACGGCCCTGCGTGAGCACAAAAACGGCGGGCCCGCATCGACCCGCCGTCTTTGGAGACCGGTGCCGGAGATCTGTGAGCCTGGCTATCTTCGAGCGAAGTCACATCCGCCGCGAGCATGCGATGCCAATCCAATTTCGCCGTGACGTTGACCAGGTGCTGAAGGACGCGAAGGCCCAGCAGAAACCAGTACTCTTCGACTTCAGCGCCGCCCCGATGCGAAGCGGCTGTGCTCGGCTGGATGCCGAGGTGTGGCCGGATGAACGCGTGGTTCGCTTCGTGGACCAGCATTTCCTGCCCGCCCGGGTGCACGTGAAAGAAAACCCGGGGGACTTCAAGCGCTACGGCGAGCGGTACAGCGCGCCATGGACCGACGATTCTCGAGCTGGATGCCGACGGCGTCGAGCGCCACCGCGTGGAGGGATTTCTTCCCGCGGACGACTTCCTCGCGCAACTGATGCTCGGCCTGGCGCACATGGCCTTCAAGCAGGAGCGGTGGGCCGACGCAGAGCGGCGCTTCCGAGAGATTGTGGAGCGCCTACCGCATACCGATGCGGCAGCGGAGGCACTCTACTGGGCGGGGGTCGCGCCCTACAAAGCGACGGGTGACGGGGCGTCGCTGAAGGACACCGCGCGCGCCTTCACCCAGCGGTATCAGGACAGCACATGGGCCAAGAAGGCGTCGGTCTGGCGGTGATTAGCCGGCGGCCGCCGTTAAAACAGTTGCGATTTCAGTTGCGACGCAGACGTTGCTGGCGGGCGCTGGCCGGCGCTAAGTCCTTGAGAAGGCGTTAGCGCGCGCTGCCTGCCGCCGCTTCACTCGCCCTCCGGAGCCGAAGGTACCGCGTTCGAATCGCGGCTGGCGCATTGAGTTACGCGGCCGATTTTTCGCTGGTAAAAGATTCGGTAACAACGCGAACTGTCACGCAGCAGGATTGACGCGCGCAAACAGGTCGCCAGCATTTCCGGCGCACCAGGCGTTCATTATCGCGTTATCGCCAAAGAATACGATCCCGTTTCCGTGTCATCCAATCCAGAGATGAGGATGAAGTACTCAGTGTTCGGCTGCAACGTGTAGCTGAGCATCGCATCGAGGTTGCCAGCGCTATCATCGTCTGAGGCAAGCAGCACGGCTGAGCCTTCGATATCGCTTAGGTTATCGATGCGGATCAGATAGAGATAACTGTCGAAGCTTGATGATACCCTGAAAGTCACCGTGTCGCTGCTTCCCACGCGCACGCGATAGATCTCGTAATAGGGAGAGCCTGCCGCATCATGGCAGTCCGATGTGGCGATCGACCCACTCTTCGTTTGCGGCGGGACAGCCTGACCCCGGATGCAGTATTGGTTCAGCGTGGCTTGGGGGATACTGGGGAAACTGACGCCGCCCGGGCCTGTGCTCTTGTCGCCACCACACGCAAACGTCGCTATCAGGAACAGCATCATCGCGTGGTTGCCGTTCATGGGAACCCTCCTCGAGAGACTGCGGACAGCGTTCCAAACGGGCACCACGTTCACTCCTGTGTCAAGGAGGCAGGAGGCCCATCCTCCGGAGCCGAGGTCCCGCGTTCGAATCGCGGCTGGCGCATAGCCACAGATCTCGCAGATCTACAGCTGATTTACGCTGATTACGCCTTTTCCTACCACCTATCTGCGACGATCCGTTGTCGATCTGTGTGATCTGTGGCTATCGATCTGTGTGATCTGTGGCGGCCGGATACGCCCCCAACACGCGCACCACCGGAGCGAAGGTGCGCAGCTCGTCCAACGCCTCGGCTAACGTACCCCGCGCGTCGCCCATCACATCCAGATAGAAGAGGTACTCCCACGGCCGGCCCGGCAGCGGCCGCGATTCGATTTTCGTCAGATCGAGTCCCCGCGTCGCAAACACGCCGAGCGCGCGATGCAACACGCCGGGCGCGTTCGTCAACGTGAACATCAGGGAGACCTTCGACGCCGACGCCGCCGGTGCCGGTTCGCGCGCGACGACAAGAAACCGCGTGTAGTTCTCGGCGTGGTCCTCCAATCCCTCGGCGAGTACAGCGGCACCGTACAGGTCCGCCGCCAGTGCCGAGGCGATGGCCGCATCCGCCGCGTCCTTACCCGCCATGAGATCCCGCACACTGCCCGCGGTGTCGTAGGCTGGCACGGCGACCAGATGCGGATGCTCCACGAAGAATCGGCGGCATTGCGCCAGCGCCACCGGATGCGAAGCGACGCGGACGATGTCCTTCAGGTCCGTGCCGCGGCGCGCGATGAGACAATGCCGGATGCGCAGCTCCGTTTCTGCCACGACGTGCAACGCGTGCTCACTCAGCAGATCGTAGTTTTGGTGCACCGATCCAGCGAGCGTATTCTCGATCGGGACGATGCCGCGGTCGGCCGCTTCAGACTCGACGGCGTGAAACAGGTCTTCGAAGGTGCCGCAGGGCACGAGTCGCAGCGCCCCCCCGAGCGTCTCGAGTGCCGCCGCGTGGCTGAACGAGCCGGCTTCCCCCTGGATCGCGACCTGCATCATGCGTCCGTCACCGCGCCCAGGCTGCTGCTCGACACCTGGCGCGCGTACTTCGCCAGCACGCCGGACGTGTAGCGCGGCGGTGGCGGCGTCCAGCTGGCGCGCCGCCGCTCGAGCTCGCGCGCGGCGACATCGGTTTTCAGCTCGCGGCGGCCGGCGTCGATCGTGATGGGGTCGCCGTCATGCACCAACGCGAGCGGCCCGCCCAGCGCCGCCTCCGGCGCGACATGCCCCACCACCAGCCCATGGGTGCCGCCCGAAAAACGGCCGTCCGTGATCAAGCCGACCGTATCGCCAAGACCGGCGCCGACGAGGGCTGCCGTCGGAGCCAGCATCTCCCGCATTCCTGGGCCGCCCTTCGGCCCCTCGTACCGGATGACGATCACGTCGCCCGCGTGGATCTCGCCGGCCAGAATCGCGGCGAGACAGGCTTCTTCGGAATCGAACACGCGGGCTGGGCCCGTGATCTGCATGTTCGCATGACCGCTGACTTTTGCCACCGCGCCTTCAGGCGCGAGGTTGCCGCGGAGGATCACGATGTGACCCTGCGGCGACAGCGGTTTGTCCCACGGATGGATGACATCCTGAGCGGCGGAGGGGCGTGCGGGCACATCCTGGAGCCGTTCGGCGACCGTTTTCCCTTCAATCGTCAGGGCATTGCCATGGATTGCGCTATGCTCGAGGAGAATGCGCATCACTTGAGGGATACCGCCGGCCCGGTGCAGCTCCGTGGTGACGTAGCGACCCGACGGTTTGAGATCGCAGAGGACCGGTACCCGCTCGCGCGCGTCTTCAAAGTCTTGCAGCGTGAGCGGTACGCCGGCGGTGTGCGCGATCGCGAGCAGATGCAGCACGGCATTGGTCGATCCGCCGAGCGCCATCACGACCGCGATTGCATTCTCGAATGCGTCGCGGGTGAGGATCTGGCTGGGCAGTCGCCGCGCCCGAACCGCCTCGAACAAGATGCTCGCTGAGTGAGCGGCGCTCTCGGCCGTTTCCGCGTCCTCGGCGGCCATGGTGGAGGAAAACGGGAGACTCAGTCCCATCGCTTCGATCGCCGCGGACATCGTGTTCGCGGTGAACATCCCACCGCACGACCCCGCGCCCGGGCACGCGCGCCGCTCGATTTCGAGCAGCTCGTCGGGCGCCATACGACCGGCGCTGGCAGCGCCAACCGCTTCGAACACGCTGACGACGGTCAGATCACGCCCCCCGTAATGTCCCGGCTTGATCGTGCCGCCGTAGACGAAGATCGACGGAATATCGAGCCGGGCGATCGCGATCATCGCCCCTGGCATATTCTTGTCGCATCCGCCGATGGCGAGCAGTCCATCCATCCGTTGCGCGCCGCAGGCGGTCTCGATCGAATCGGCGATCACTTCTCGAGAGACGAGCGAATAGCGCATGCCCTCCGTGCCCATCGAGATCCCGTCGCTGACGGTGATCGTGCCGAACGTCTGCGGCATTGCGCCTGCCGCGCGCAGCGCCTTTTCAGCACCCCGCGCGAGCCGGTCTAATCCAGCGTTGCACGGCGTGATCGTGCTGTGGGCACTCGCGATGCCGACAATGGGCTTGGTGAAATCATTGTCGCCAAACCCCACGGCCCGAAGCATGGCGCGGTTGGGTGCGCGCTCCGGTCCCTGCGTTATCACTCGGCTGCGAAAGTTCTCGTTCACGAGAGCCCCTCGAGGGCTTCGGCGAAGACGAGCTCGACGACCCGCGATCCCATCTCTGCTGTGCCGATGCTCGGCTCGCCGGGCAACGCCAAATCCGGCGTTCGGGCCCCGGCATCGAGCGCGGCGGCGATCGCCCCGCCCACCGCATCAGCCGCGTCTGGTAAGCCGAGGCCATGGCGGAGCAGCATCGCGGCAGTCGCAATGGCGCCGATGGGATTCGCGATCCCGCGCCCCGCGAGCGGTGGGGCGGACCCGTGCACCGGCTCGAAGAGGCCGGGTCCGGGGCCGAGCGACGCGGATGGCAGCAGGCCGAGCGAGCCGGCGAGCACCGCTGCTTCATCGCTGAGAATGTCGCCGAACAGGTTTTCGGTCAGCACGACATCGAGAGACGCAGGGTCCGCGACGAGCCGCATCGCCGCGCTATCCACGTACGCATGCTCGAGCCGCACGTTCGGATAGTCGCGCGCCACGTACGTGACGATCTCGCGCCAGAGCTGCGATACCTCGAGCACGTTCGCCTTGTCGACTGATGTGACGAGCTTGCGCCCGCCCCGGTCGCGCGCCGCGTCGAACGCCACCCGGGCGACCCGTTCGATCTCGGACTGCGAGTAGGTGAGAGTGTTGAGGGCACTGGCGCCATTGCGGCCACGCGGCTCTCCGTAATAGAGCCCGCCCGTGAGCTCGCGCACGACGAGCAGATCTACGCCCTGGAGCCGCTCCGCCTTGAGCGGCGAGCAACCGGAAAGGGCCGGATGCACCGCGACCGGGCGCAGGTTGGCGTAGACGTTCAAGTGCTTCCGCAGCGCGAGCAGACCTGTTTCGGGACGAAGCTCGCGTGGCGCACCATCAAGTTTGGGATCACCGACGGCGCCGAGCAGCACCGCGTCGCTCCGCATGACGGCGGCGCGGGTTTCGGCAGGGAACGGATCGTTCGCCGCGGCGACGCCTGCCGCGCCAATCGGAAACGTGGCGAAGGAGAAACGGATGTCGAAGCGTTCCCCTACCGCTTCGAGCACGCGCACCGCCTGCGCGATGACCTCCGGTCCGATCCCGTCGCCCGGCAGAACAGCGATGGAAAATGTCTTCATGTATGCAGCCGCTCGTATTCAGCGATTCGCGGCTCCTCGAGCAGGGTTCGCCCGATTTCGTCGAGACCGCGCAGCAGCAGGTCGCGGCCGTAGGGATCGAACGTGAAGCGCGCGGCGAAGCCGCTGTCATCGGACACTGCCAACTCGCCGAGATCGACGACGATCTCGTAGGGGCGCTCCTGCGTGGCGCGTTGCGCGCGCTGCATCAGCACGTCGACCTCCGGTGCCTTCAGCTGGACCGGCAGCACGCCGTTGCGGCAGCAGTTGGCGACGAAGATGTCGGCGTACGACGGCGCGATGATCGCGCGGAAGCCGTATTCGGCGAGCGCCCAGACGGCGTGCTCGCGCGACGATCCGGAGCCGAAATTCGGACCGGTAACGAGGATCGTCGCGCCCTGCGCCGCGGGCGCGTTGAGCTCGAAATCGGGATTCGGCGATCCATCTCGGGCGTAGCGCCAGTCGAAAAAGAGACTGGGGCCGAACCCGGTGCGCTCCACCGCAGTCAAGAACTGTTTCGGCACGATTTGATCGGTATCCACGTCGCGACGCGGTAAGGCGGCCGCCTTTCCCCGGTGGCGCACGAATGGGCTCACCATTGGCGCACATCCACGAGACGACCCTCGATCGCCGCGGCCGCAGCCATGACGGGGCTCATGAGATGCGTCCGGCCACCCCGTCCCTGCCGCCCCTCGAAGTTGCGGTTGGACGTGGCGGCGCAGCGTTCCCCGGCCCCCAGGATATCGGCATTCATGCCGAGGCACATCGAGCAACCGGCATTGCGCCACTCGAATCCGGCCTCGCGAAACACACGATCCAATCCCTCTTTCTCCGCCTGTGCCTTGACCTGCTGGGAGCCCGGCACGACCATCGCCCGGACGCGTGACGCGACCCGCCGGCCGCGCACCACGTTTGCGGCAGCGCGCAGGTCCTCGATGCGCGCGTTGGTGCATGAGCCCAGAAACACGCGGTCAATCGGGATCCCGGCGAGCGGCGTACCCGGTACGAGGCCCATGTACTCCAGCGCGCGCTCGGCGGCCCGGCGTTCGTCTTCCGTCGGCAAGTCGGCCGGGTTCGGAACGCGGGCGGTGATGCCGGCGACCATCCCGGGGTGCGTCCCCCATGTCACTTGAGGCGCGACGCTTGCGGCGTCGAGCGTCACTTGCCGGTCGTAGTGCGCGCCGGGATCGGTGCGCAGCCCGCGCCACCCGGCGAGCGCTCGATCCCAGCCCGCGCCTGACGGCGCGCGCGGCCGGCCGGCCAAATAGGCGAACGTGGTCTCGTCGGGAGCGATCATTCCCGCCCGCGCACCGGCCTCGATGGACATGTTGCATACGGTCATCCGCTCTTCCATGGACAGCCCGCGGATCGCCTCGCCGGTGTATTCGATCACGTATCCCGCCGCTCCGGCCGTGCCGATCTGCCCAATCAGCGCGAGAATCAGGTCTTTGGCCGACACGCCGGCGGCGCGCGTCCCGGTGAAGCGCGCCTCGAGGTTTCGCGGCTTGGGCAGGACGAGACACTGTGTGGCGAGCACATGCTCGACCTCGCTCGTGCCTAGCCCCAAGGCGAATGCGCCGAACGCGCCATGGGTCGAGGTGTGGGAGTCGCCGCACACGATCAGCATTCCCGGCTGCGTCGCCCCCAGCTCCGGCGCGATCACGTGCACAATGCCCTGGTTCGGCGATGCCAGGTCGAACAGCTCGATTCCGAATTCCCGCGCGTTGGTCCCGAGCGCGTCGAGCTGGCGCGCGGCCACGCCGTCGGCGATGGGCAGCGAGCGATCGCCGGTCGGCACGTTGTGATCGACGGTCGCGAGCGTCCGCTCCGGCCGGCGCACCCGGCGGCCGGCGTGCCGCAGCCCGGCGAACGCCTGTGGCGACGTCACCTCGTGCACGAGGTGCAGGTCCACGTAGAGCAGAGCCACGCCGTCCGCCAGCTCCTGGACGACGTGCGCATCCCACACCCGGTCGAAGACTGTTCGCGACATCACGCCCGAGCGGATTCTGCCTCAGGTTTGCGGGTGCGCTCCGGCTTGGCGCGACGCGCCTTGCCCTCTTCGGTCCACGGCATCATCGCCCGCAGCTCCGCGCCGACTTGCTCGATTTGGCTGTCCTTCGCGGCGCGACGCAGCTCGGCAAACCGGGGAGCGCCGGCACGGCATTCGGCGATCCATTCCCGCGCGAATGCGCCGCTGCGAATGTCGGCGAGCAGACGCCGCATTTCCTCGCGCACGGCGGGGCTGATGACGCGGCTGCCGCGCGTCAGGTCGCCGTACTCGGCGGTGTTGCTGATCGAGTGCCGCATGAACCCGAGGCCACCGCGATAGATCAGGTCCACGATCAGCTTCAACTCGTGCAGGCACTCGAAGTACGCCATCTCCGGCGCGTAGCCCGCCTCCGTGAGCGTTTCGAAACCGGCCTGCACGAGCGCCGTGACGCCGCCGCACAGGACGGCCTGTTCGCCGAACAGGTCGGTCTCCGTTTCCTCGGCGAACGTCGTCCCGATGACGCCCGCGCGCGTGCACCCGATGCCGGCCGCATACGCCAACGCATTGGGCAGCGCCGAGCCGCTAGTATCCTGGTGCACGGCCACGAGCGCCGGCACGCCCCGCCCCGCCTCGTACTCGCTGCGGACGAGATGGCCCGGTGACTTGGGGGCGATCATCGAGACATCCACGGCCGCGGGCGGCACGATTTCGCCGAAATGCACGTTGAAGCCGTGCGCGAACATCAGCGTCTTGCCGGCGCCAAGCGCCGGGGCGACCGCCGCCTCGTACACGCCCCGCTGCTCTTGATCGGGTACCAGCATCATGACCACGTCGGCCGCGCGCGCCGCGTCGGCGACAGGCCGCACATCGAGTCCATCGGCGGTGGCCCGCTGCCACGACGCGCCCCCCCCGCTGGGCCGCAGCCCGACGATCACGCGCGCGCCGCTGTCGCGCAGATTCAGCGCGTGCGCGTGCCCCTGGCTGCCGTAGCCGATGATTGCGAACACGCGATCGCGCAGGCGCGCGCGGTCGGCGTCCGCGTCGTAATAGACGCGCACCGATGAGCTCATGATGCCTCCGAACGAGGATTGCGAGTGACGGTCGCCTTGCGGACGCCGATCACATTGCGGATTTGCAGGACGAGCCCGTTGAGCGTGGGTTCGTCCGCATCGATCACACACGACAACCGCCACACACCCGGATGACCGTTGGAATCCACGGCAAAGCTTTGTATGGGAAGATTCCGCCGCCGCAGCACGCCGCATGTTCGCCCCAGCGTGAGCAGCTCGCTATCGAGCAGCACGGTGATCAGCCCCTGCGTCATACCGGCGCTGCTTCGAGCGGCTCGGACAGCGAGCCGCCCGGCACGATCATCGGGAAGACATTGGCCTCCTGCTCGATCACCAGCTCCACCAACGCCGGACCAGGACGCTCGTTGGCCTCTCGTAGGGCGTCCTTGACCTGGGACGCTTGCTTGACGCGCCACCCCGGAATGCCGTAGGCGCCGGCGAGCTTCACATAGTCCGGGCTCCAGATGGGCGTGCTGGAGTAGCGGCCGCCGTGGAAGAATTGCTGCCATTGCCGCACCATGCCGAGGTAGCCGTTGTTGAAGATGGCGAGCTTCACCACCAGTCCTTCCTGAATCATGGTGGCGATCTCGGCCATGTTCATCTGAAATCCGCCATCGCCGGAAATCGCCCATACCGGCTCGTCGGGGCGCGCGAGATGGACGCCCATCGCCGCCGGGACGGCAAAGCCCATCGCGCCCAGGCCTCCCGAGGTGATGTGCGTGTTCGGCCGCTGGAACGGATAGCGTTGCGCGACCCACATCTGATGTTGGCCAACGTCGGACACGATCGTGCACCGGCCACCGGTGACCTCCGCGAGCGTTGCAAGAATCGTCTCCGGAGACAACCCACCGGCGAACGCCTCCTCGCGCGGGCGCATGAGGCCGCGGATCTCGCCGCGCCACGGCTCGCAGTCACGTGGCCCCACGAGGGGGAGCAAACGGCTCACGACCTCGCGCGCATCTCCGACAATGCCCACCGCGACGCGCACGTTGCGGCCGATTGCCGGGGCGTCGATGTCGATATGCACGATCTTGGCACGCGGCGCGAAGGTGGCCGTATTGCCGGTCACGCGATCGTCGAAGCGCAACCCGACGCCGACGATCAGATCGGCCGCCTGGATCGCCTTGTTCACGTGCACTTCGCCATGCATCCCGGGCATGCCGAGATGCAGGGCATGGGCTTGGGGGAAACCGCTGATCCCCAGCAGCGTCGTGATCACCGGCATCCCCGTGCGCTCCGCGAGCGTCTGCACCTCCGCATAGGCCCCGCTGATGATCACGCCCCGTCCGATCATCATGATCGGACGCTCCGCCTGCGCGATGAGGCGCGCGATTTCTGCCAGCGCCGCATCGTCATCCGTGGCTTGCCGGCTCGGTGACTTGACCGGGGCGCGGCGGTACTCCGTCTTTTGGTTCTGGACATCCTTCGGCACGTCCACGAGGACGGGGCCTGGTCGTCCCTCGACGGCGACCGCCAAGGCCTCGCGCAGGTTGTCCGCCAGCTCGGTCACGTCTTTCACGAGCACGTTGTGTTTCGTGACGGGCATCGTTACGCCGACGACGTCGGTCTCCTGGAAGGCGTCCCTGCCGAGCATGGGCCGCGCGACCTGACCCGTGATCGCCACCACGGGAGAGCCGTCCATCGATGCTGCCGCGAGTCCGGTCACGAGATTCGTGGCCCCGGGCCCCGACGTCGCCACGCACACACCCACCCGGTTGCCCGCGCGCGCGTAGCCGTCCGCCGCATGCGCGGCGGCCTGTTCGTGGCGCACGAGGATGTGACGCAGCGCGGGCTCCCCATGCAGGGCGTCATAGAACGGCATGATCGCCCCGCCGGGGTACCCGAAGACGACCTCGACGCCGGCATCCACCAGCGTGCGGCAAATGATCTGACTGCCCGTCAGGAGCTCGCCCATGGGCTACACTCCCCAGAAGTAGCTGCTGCTGAGTGCCACGGCCTCGAGACCGTCGGCGTGATCCACCTTGTTCAATGCATGCACGAGCGCGCGCGCGCCGGCTTCGACGATGTCGGTAGACGCTCCGTGGCCCGTCAGCGATTTCCCGTCAATGCGCACCTGCAGGACGACGCGGCCGAGACTGTCACGGCCCGGCGTCACCGATTGCACCGACAGGTCGAGCACCTCGATCGTGCGCCCCACGGCTTCCCCGATCGCCGCGAACGCGGCCGCGATGGGGCCATTGCCGCTGGCCGTCGCGCTGCGCTCGTGGAAGCCCGGTCCCGCGACGCGCACCTCCGCCGTCGCCGTCGCCGTGCCGCAGGTCACCTGAAGATGCGTGAGGTTGTAGACCTCGGGCGCGCGATGGAATCCTTCGTGCAGCAGCGTCAGCAGATCCTCATCCAGGATCTGCCGTTTCTTATCGGCGAGCGCCGTGAACGCCTGGTAAAGCACGTCGATCGCTTGGCTGTCGAGCTCGTACCCCAGCTCGCGATAGCGGCGCTCGAGTCCGTGGCGGCCGGAGTGTTTGCCGAGCACGATGCTCGAGCCGCCCGCGCCGACCGTTTCCGGCGCGATGATCTCGTACGTGAGACCATTCTGGAGCACGCCGTGCTGATGTATGCCTGCTTCATGGGCAAACGCGTTGCGGCCGACGATGGCCTTGTTCGGCTGCGGGAAAACCCCGATCTCGTGGGACACCAACCGGCTGGTGCGAACGATCTCGCGCGGATTTACGCGGCAACGCAGTGGAACGACTTGCGGCCGTACGCGGCCGGCCATGACGATCTCCTCGAGCGCCGCGTTGCCGGCGCGCTCACCGATGCCGTTGATGGTGCACTCCACCTGCCCGGCACCGGCTTCTACGGCGGCGAGTGTGTTCGCGACGGCAAGGCCGAGGTCGTCGTGGCAATGGGCGCTGAGGACGATGCCCGCGGTCTCGGGCACGCGCTCGCGAACCGCCCGGAACAGCGCGGCGTATTCCACGGGCGTCGTGTACCCGACCGTGTCGGGCAGATTGATGGTCGTTGCTCCCTCGGCGATCGCGGCCGACACCACGCGGCACAGGAATTCCAAGTCGCTGCGGGTCGCGTCCTCCGCCGAGAATTCGACATCAGGGGTGTAGCCGCGGGCCCGCCGCACGGCGGCGCGGGCGCGCTCGATACAGGTCGCGCGATCAATCCGCAGCTTCTGCTCGAGATGGAGGTCCGACGTCGCGATGAAGACGTGGATCCGCTTGCGCTGCGCCGGCTGGAGCGCCTCAGCCGCCTGATCGATGTCCCGCTCGTGACAGCGCGCCAGCGCGGCGATCACGGGACGCCGCACCGTTTCCCCCACCTGCTGAACGCCGCGCAGGTCGCCCTGCGATGCCGCCGGGAAGCCGGCCTCGATGACGTCCACGCCGAGCGCGTCGAGCTGACGGGCCACCCGGAGCTTGGCCTCCGGGGTCATCGCATTGCCGGGTGCCTGCTCACCGTCGCGCAACGTGGTATCGAAGATCACGACATCTCTGCTCATAGCTTCCCCCCGCGGTGAAAAAAAATCCGCGGACCGTTTGGGGTCCGCGGCGCCAGTGCTGCTCTGTCTTCTTGCTTCGACGGCCTGCTTAGATTCTCGTCTCCGCGCGCGCCACGGTCCCTCTCCTGAGCAGTGTAAGGCTCAGGAGCAGAACGAGGACCAGAAGCAGCGCGAATGCCGTCATGTGTGGGTTGAATCTTCCTCTTGGACCGAAGGTGTCAAGCCCCCTCGACAAAAGCCGATCAGAAGGCGACTGCGAAGCCCACCCGCCCCACCGATTGCTGGATCGGAGCCGAAACCGCCCCGCTCCCGTCGTCCGTCTCGCGCGCGAATCGCTGGAATCCGTAGTCGCCCGTCACCTGCACGCGGCCGCGCAGCCCATCGACAGTCAGCCCGAGGCCGAGCTGCAGCGCGCCCAGCACGGAGGTCGTCCCGCCGCCGGAGAATTTGGAGCCGAACAGCAGGCCGCCGCTCAACGCCATGCGAACACCGGGGCCGAGCACGTAGGCCATGCGGGCGCCGGCGGTGATGGCGCCCACCGATTGCGCTTCGAACTCCGGGTCGGCCTTGCGGCTGATGATGCCCAGCTCGCCGCTGACCGGACCGGAGAGGTAGTAGCGCAGCCGCAGGTCCACTTCCGACGCGTCGAACTGCTGCGTGGCCGTTCCATCCTTGCTGGGCTTGTACTTCACCTTGGAGAGCACGAGGTCGGCGGAGAACTTCCTCCACGCCAGCGTGGTCTTGAGGGCGATGCCCGAGCCGCGATAATGCAGCGCCGACGAGACTTCGCGGTAATCGCCGAACGCGATCTGCGGGCCGATGGCGACGTGCTGGGCGGAAAGATGGAAGGATGGAAAGATGGAAAGAAGGGCGATACCCGCCGCGATCAGCCATTCCATCGTTCCAACGTTCCAACGTTCCGTCCTCATCGCCCACCTCCCGGGCGGGCCAACGGCACCACACTGAGCGCCACCTGTTGACGGCGCCGGGTGTTCTCCTGCGCGATTTCGGTATTGCGCCGAGAGATCTGCTCGCGCAGCAGCTGATTGTAGAGGATGTTGCCGCGCGCGGGTTGCGGCGCCGGCTTCTTCAGCGTCATGACGAATCCCGCCAGCACGATGCCGGCGCCGATCGTGCCACCTTCACGCAACGAAGCGGATCCGAGATCGCCGTTCGACAACGCGGACGTGCCTGCGAGCGCGATGCCGGTATAGACCAGCGCGAGGCCCATCGGCTTCCAGCTCTTGGGCGGCACCTCGGTCTCCGGCAGATAGGTGTAGCCAGGCAGGTTGGTGAGATGCGGCAATGTATCGACGCGGCCGTGCGTCACCCGGATCGGCTGCGAGGTCGAGAAATTGTTCTGGCCGACGGTCGCTTCCACCACCACGTTGTAGTCGCCCGCCGGGATAGGATCGCCGCTCGGCAGCCGCGCCGGCCAGCGAATGTTCACCTGGCCGCTTGCGACGGTCGAATCGATCTTGAGCGACGTTTGCGGGCCGAGCACGCGCGTGACGACACGCGCCGGCTGCGTCACGGTATACCGAACCGCGACCGCACCCTGCCCACCGACGAACGAAATGCTGTCCACCCGCAGCTGCCGGACGACGAGCACCTGCGTGAGCGCGACCTGGAACGCGCTGAGCGCTTTCGGCGGCGTGCGCGTGGGATCGTAATCGCGCTCAGGCTCGAGCAGCACCACCTGTTTGAAGGCATCGACGGCGCGCAGAATCGAATCCATGCCGCTGAAGGTGAAGCCGAGCAGCTCGTACGCGCGTGCCCGCTCGAATCCCGTGAGCCGCTCCCGCAACGCCGCCTGGGCCGTGGTCAGCGCCTGCCGGTAGTCCAGATTGTCGAACGCTTGCTGTGCCCGACGGAGCGTGGCGTTCTGAATCGTCTGCGCCAGACACGGCGCGGGCGCCAAGGCGAGAACCACAACGAGCAGCAGGCGGTCGCGCATCAGATCATCCCTCCGGATCGAGCACCCAGTTTTTGCGGACGGGAGTATTGGGCTGCACCTGCACGGTCTCACTGCGCGTCTTGTAGCCTGCCCGCTCCACACGAATCGTGTGTCGTCCCGGATTTACCGAAAACTCCACGACGGGCGTCGGCCCGACGTCGCGGCCGTCAATGAAGACCTCACCTGGGGGAATCGAATTCACGGTGATGAAGCCCTGCTCCACGGCAGCGGGGGGCGGCGGCGGGTTCGCCGGGGTCTGACGGCGAGTATCGCCGCCTCGTCTCGGCGCCGGCGGGGGATTGACCGCCACGCGAACCGTCTCGACGGGTGCCGCGACCGGCGGCGCAGCGGGTGGCTGACCTGCCTGCGGTGGCACCGGAGCCCGCTCCGTCTTCTTGCCAAGCGCGATGTAGCCGCCCACAACCGCGACCACGAGCACGATCGCGCCGATCACCATGCCCACGCCGGACCGCTTCTTTTTCGCCGCGGGGATCTTTAGGCCGGCGCGCGGAATCGGCGTCGTCGGCGCGGTCGTCACTTCCGTCGGCGCGTCGGCGGTCGCGGTCCGCGGCGGTGGCGGCCGCCGTTGGCTCTTGGTCGCGACCCCTTTCTTGGGCACCGCGACCGGCTGCTCGGGCCAGACCGCGGTGGCGAACTCCTCCATCGTGCCGAAGCGCTGCTCGGGCTCCTTGGACAGCGCGCGCAGGATCGCCACCGTGAGAAACTCGGGTGTGCCGAGGCGCTTGCCGCTGACGCGGGGCACCTCCTCGAAAATGTGCTTATAGAGGATGGTGTGGACGGAGTCGCCCGTATACGGCAGCTCGCCGGTGATCATGCGATAGGCGACGACGCCCAACGAGTACTGGTCGGCGCGCCCATCCACGGTGCCGCCCTTGGCCTGCTCGGGCGCCATGTAGTGCGGCGTGCCGATGATCATTCCGGTGCCGGTGAAACCGGTGGCGGCTTGCAGCGCCTTGGAGATCCCGAAATCGGTCAGCATCACTCGGCCGTCATGGTCGAACATGATGTTGGCGGGCTTCACGTCGCGGTGGACGACGCCGCGCTGGTGCGCGTGTCCCAGCGCGCACGCGGCCTCCCACAACACGCGCTGGATGTAATCAATGCCCAGCTGCTGTTTTTGATCGAGCACGTCCTCCAGCGACGTGCCCGCGATGTACTTCATCACGAAGTAGTTGAGACCGCCTTCGCTCTCGACACGGTAGATCGGGATGATGTTCGTATGGTCGAGCTTGGCTGACGTCTTCGCTTCCTGCTGGAAACGCTTGACGATGTGCTCGTCCATCGAGATGTCGGGCGGGAGCACCTTGATCGCGACTTCACGCTCGAGCGTCAGGTCGTGCGCGAGGAAGACCGCGCCCATACCGCCTTTGCCCAGCATCCGCTCGATCTTGTACTTGCCCTCGACCAGACGCTGGAGTCGGATCATCAACCCTTCCGTGCCACCGCCGCCGGATCCCAGCGTGCCACCGCCCGTCACGTCCGCCCCACAGGCATAGCAGAACTTGCTGCCGTCAGGAAGCGGCGTGTGGCACTTGAGGCATTCCATCATGGATCCGGCGGCTCCCGTCATGGGCGTCGTAGCAGCGCGGGCTTGCCCGACCGGACCGGGGCGGCGCGCGACGCGCGCGGCGCCTTCAGGCGCGAGGGCGATGTGCCCGGCGCGGGTGGCGAGCCCGCCAGCGGGCCGCAGTTCTGGATGACCGCGACGACTCGTACGCACATCGAGTAGCGCGTCACCACGCCGGCGAAATCGACGACGGCGAGATAGTAGGAGCCCGCCG
>DASYTD010000065.1:0-6359 GCA_036002655.1 Gemmatimonadales bacterium | reverse complement strand
TGTAGCGGGGAGCACGCGCCCCTTCCTTTATCTTGTCACGAAGTTGGAGGTTCGAGTCCTCCCGCCCCAGTTTCCCAAAGTCAAGCTCGATGCTTCCGTGTCGGCATTCAGCGTCTGTTGGCGTCGGTAACGGTTGCGTGACGGTTTCGGTCGCCGATCTCGCCTAAGAGTCGATCCACGGCGGTGGTCGCCTCTTCGAGTCGCGCGTCGCGCCGATGCAAGTGGGCTACGGCATGATCAGCATGTTGTCCAGCAGCACGAGGAACTGGTTCATGACAAGGTCTACTCTGCCAATCCCCGCCTCAGTACTGATGGTGATCGTCTCCTCGCGGAAAAGGAATCCGCTAACGGAAGTGAAGGTGGACTCGCGGCGCGCGATGTGACCGGTAGGCACAATCAACGCGCCGCTCGCGTCGAACGCATTCACGGGATAGGTCCGGACGTCGTTGTTGCCGCGAACGCGGAACGTGACGGTCCCCGGCGACCCGGAAAACGTCGCGTGTACTATCCCGCTGCAGCCACCTGCACCGGGCGGCCCCGCAGCAGTGACACTGTGATTAGCGGGTCCACCAGCCTCGTCATACACCGACGAGGACAGGAACAATTTTGGTTTCCCGTCGTTGAACTCGCAGTGCGTGAGCGGCGAGAACGAGAACACCACGCCGCGACTGGCGAATTGATTCGTCAACGCGCAGTAGTCGCATGCCGGAGCACCGTCCGGGAACGTCTCGAAGTCAATGACGCCAGGGGTCACCGAGACCGGGCTCTCGCTGTTACAGGCGTAGACCAACGCAGCCGCACCCGCGGTGAGCATACGACGAACGAAAGTTTTCACAGCCCGACTCCGGCAATGCTGCTGGCCGGGGTCGCCGGACGCAATAATGCGCGATGGACTGGGCATCCTCAGTCACCTCAAGGTTCTGGTCGGTTCAGAGCTCATGGGGCTTGGCACAGGGCGTTGGCTTCCCTCCCTGACCGGCGCCTGTCTACCTACTCTATCACCCCCAACGCTCGCGCGATGTTGATCCTGCCGTGGCCGTAGAACGGGTCCACCCCGGGGTCGCCGAGGTCATCGGCCGACTCGAGGATCCGCGCGCGGATCAGGGCCGGTTTCCCGTGGCCTAGCTGTGCCACGAGCAGCGCCGCGAGACCCGAAATGTGTGGCGCGGCCAAGCTCGTCCCGAAGGGCTGCGCGATGGGCATACCACGCGCGCACGCTGGAAGCGACGTTTCCGTCGGGGTCGTCGTGCACGGCACCCAGACTCGGCGGAACTGGGTCTGGTTCGCGGGGTCGCCAGCTCCGCCTGGCGCCGCGACGTCAACGGCCGAGCGGCCGAAGGCCGTGTAGGGTGCCGGTGCATCCACGTTTTCCCACGGCCCATTCACGCCGCTGACGCCGGTCGGCCCGGTCGCGGAGACGCAGATGGCGTTGGCCGCCTCACAGGGCAGACGGACGGTATCGCCGTTATGATCGAGGTCGACGGCGTCATTTCCCGGGACGGAGACGAGGAGGGCGCCCTTCCGAAAGGCGTAGTTCGCCGCTCGCTCGAAGGCCACGATGATTCCCGGGTTCTCGCTCTTGTCGAAGGTACGGGCTGCGCTGAGGTTCATCACGTCGGCACCTTGATCCGCGGCGTACACAATCGCGACGAGCCACCGGGAAAAGGGGGACCCCTGGTTGGTGCGGTTGAAGATCTTCACGGCGAGCAGGGTGACTTCCCGGTTAACCCCGGCGAAGAATCTCGCATTGCTCGCGACGATGGACGCGACGGCGGTACCGTGCCCGTGGAGATCGGTGATCGGAAGGCGGCCCGGGAAGCGTTCCGCGACGACCGGGTCGTCTTCCGAGGCGAAGGACTTCGAGCGCTCGAGGTCGACGAGCCCGACGAGGTCCGGATGCAGGTAATCGATTCCGCCGTCGAGGATAGCGACCACGACGTCGCGGGAGCCCAGGTGGCCAGCTGCCCACGCTTGGTCTGCGAACACGGCTCGCATGTTCCATTGGCGCGGATAGAACTGGGCCGAGGTCGGTGAGGTGGTTGCGTCCGCGGGCGCGAGAGCCTCGCTCGTCGTCCCATCGTTGGCAGCCTCGACGTCATCATCCGGCAGGGTCGTGACGACGTCGGGCTCCACGTTTCGGATGTCCGGTTGGGCTGTCAATTCGGCAACCGCAGCCTCCGCAAGTCCCGTCACTACAACCACACCAATGCTGTCGAGCGCAGTCTCTAGGGAGCCTCCTAGCCCCGAGACGCGCAACCCGAAGTCAGCCGGCACGCGTTCAGCTGCGAAGACTATGATGTGACGGCTGGTTTGGTCGGCGGGCGTCACGCTCGCGGCGAGCGTCCCACGGGGGCCTGACTCTGTTGGGGCGCGTTGATCGTGACAGCCCTGGAGAGTCAGCGCAGGGATGGCGGCCAGCGCGAAGATGACGGATGAACGCATGGTGGACCTCCTCGGGAATCCGATGTCCCTTGTGTAGAGCGACTTGAGCGACCGGCGTCTTCCTGGCGCTACGTCCTGGCCTGTCAGGAGTAGCCCGGTTGCTGACGCGGGCTATCTTACGAGCACGCGGTTACGACCAGGTTAGAAGCGGGTTAGACGGGCGAACATGTTGCTTCTCAAAACGTTGGGTGGGCTGGCAGTGGAAGCGGATGGCACCCGCGCCAGCGGCGCCGCGCAGCAACGCAAGACGCTCGCCCTGCTCGCGCTGCTCGCCGCCAGCCGCCGCGGCATGAGCCGCGACAAGCTCATTGCCTACCTCTGGCCGGAAGCTGACGCCGAGCACGGGCGCAACACGCTCAAGCAGGCCTGCCACGCCCTGCGCCGCGATCTACACCCAGATCTGTTCCTGGGGGCGGTCGAGTTACGGTTGAATCCGGACGTCATCACGAGCGACATCGGTAGCCTGGAGGACGCGCTCGACCGCGGGGACCTGGCACGAGCCGTCGCCGCTTACACCGGGCCGTTCCTCGACGGGTTCTATCTCGGCGGTGCCGCCGAATTCGAGCGCTGGGTCGAACAGACGCGCGCGGCGCTCAAAACGCGTGTGGGCGAGGCGCTTGACTCCCTGGCAACGCACGCCGCCTCGGTGGGCGACGTCCACGGTGCCGTGCCATGGTGGCGCCGGCTCGCGACGCTCGATCCGCTCAACTCGCACATCGCGCTCGGTCTGATGAACGCCCTCGCAGCGGCAGGTGACCGGGCCGGGGCACTACGGGTCGCGCGGGTGCATGAGGTCCTGCTGCGCGAGGAGCTCGATGCCCCGCCCGATGCCACCGTGGTGGAGCTGACCAAGCGCCTGCGTGCGGAGTCCGAACGCTCGCCGCCCGGCCCAGCCGCCCTCGTGCGCGTAGCACCCGAGGACGCGGCCGCCAGTACAGAGCAGTTCGCTGGCGCCCTCAATCGGCCTGCTCGCACTCCGCCGGCCCCCAATGTCCGCTCCTACCCCGCCGAGGCAGAGTTGCACAGCCGTAACCAGTTGGGCCGGCGGCGCCAACGCCGGCTCGCCACGGCGTTGGTCGCGCTCCTCGCACTCCTGGCTGCTGGGGGTGTGTTCACCAAGATCGCAAGGGTCTGGTGGGCTCGTTATCGCGCGCTTCCGGACATCCAGCGTCACGTCGCCGCGGGAAACTGGGAGACGGCGCACCGGCTTGCGGCACGAGTAGAAAAGATCATTCCAAACGATCCGGGCGTTGCGGCGGTTCGGGCTACGTTCGCAGACACGATCAGAATTGAGGGAACGCCAGTCGGTGCGGGCGTGTACCGTCGGCCGTACGCCGCGGATTCGAACGACTGGGAATTCCTTGGATTCTCCCCGATTGAGCGCGTCCTGCTTCCACGAGTGCCGGTGCTGTCACAGTTCAAGTTCGAGGCCCCAGCCTTTGAGACCGCTTTCGATATTGGAGCGGCGGCGCCGGCGACAGCTACCACATTCTCGCCGGTTCTTTGGTCTGTTCGATTCTCCCTTGCTCGCGAGGGAAGCGTTCCTGACGGGATGGTCCTTGTGCTCGGTGGAGACGCGACGCTGGGTATGCCGCAAGTCGATCGGACTGAGAGCGCTCAAATACCCGATTTCTATCTCGACCGACGCGAGGTCACGAATCGTGAGTACCAGGTGTTTGTCGATTCCGGAGGTTACCAGCGCCGAGAGTTGTGGGTACGGGATTTCGTCGAGGACGGTCGCGCCCTGATCTGGGAAGAAGCGGTTGGGCGCTTCGTTGATCAAACGGGGCGTCCCGGGCCTTCCACCTGGGAGGCAGGCCGTTACCCGCGGGATCGGGCGGAACACCCTGTCGACGGTGTGAGCTGGTACGAGGCGGCGGCGTATGCCAGATTTCGCGGCAAGCATCTGCCCAACTTATTCCAGTGGTCGCGGGCGGCACGCTTCAGCGCCGCAGGCGCCATCATTGCCGCGAGCAACATCGATCACGTCCGCGACGGAACTGCTCCGGTCGGCTCGTTCGGCGGCATGAGCGGGTCCGGGGCGCTGGACATGGCCGGCAACGTACGCGAATGGTGCTTCAACGAGTCGAAGTCCAGGCGGGGACGCTATATCCTGGGCGGGGGCTGGAACGACGGCGCGTACACGTTCTATCATGCCGCGATTCATTCGCCGTTCGACCGGTCCTCCACGAACGGTATCCGCCTGGCCCTTCCCGCCCACGAGACGCGCAGCGATGGCGCGGCCAATCGCCCTATTGAGCCGCTCTTTCGAGACTATCACACCGAGAGGCCCGTCTCGGATCAGGCGTTCCAGTTCTACCGGCGGCTATTCGCCTACGACCCCGCGCCGCTGGACGTGCGTGTCGAGCGACGTGACTCCACTGCACAGTGGATCAGGGAGAAGGTGTCGTTCAATGCCGCGTACGGAGGGGAGCGGGTCACCGTATACATTTTTCTACCGCTCAACACGCGTCCGCCGTATCAGACGGTGGTCTTCTTCCCCGGGACGGCCGTGCTGCGCGCACGCTCCAGCGACTCACTTCAGAACGTCGGTATGTTCGACTACCTGGTGGAGGGTGGTCGAGCCGTCGTGTACCCCGTCTATAAAGGAACGTACGAACGAGACGACGGCACCAGGTTCTCTGATCCCGATGAGTCCAACTGGTACAGGGATCACGTGATCCAGTGGCAGAAGGACGTGAGTCGGACGCTGGATTATCTCGGTACCCGCGTCGACGTTGACTCGACAAAGCTCGCCTTTCTTGGATTCAGCTGGGGCGGCCGGTTCGGCGGCGTGGTGCTGGCAATTGAGCGGCGATTCAAGGCCGCGGTGCTCACCGTCGCCGGCTTGCATTTCCGGCGCGCGCTCCCGGAAGTAGACGATCTCAACTACGTCTCCCGTGTACACCTTCCAGTGCTGATGCTCAACGGACGGTATGACAACAACTTTCCGCTGGAAACATCCGCCAGGCCAATGTTCGATCTGCTGGGAACACCGGCTGAGCGAAAGCGCCTCGTGGTCGTGGACGGCGTTCATTATGTTCCGCGCCACAGGCTCATCCGCGAGACGCTAGACTGGTTCGATCGCTATCTCGGACCCGTCAGGTAGCCAAGGGTCGCCGTGTTCTGAGTTGTCTTGTGAATGTCGTGCCGTGCTGTCGCGCCCCTCAGCGGTCCTCCGAGGGTGCGGATCCCGATGACGGTTCCGTGACGGTTTCGGGGTCGATTTTCCGCTCGGCGGCCGCCAAAGTGCTTGCCTTGCTTGGGGCGGTGCTGAGCGCGTCGACCGCGCGAATTTGGAAGTTGGAGGTTCGAGTCCTCCCGCCCCAGTTTCGCGGTCCCACCACGGGGCTAATCCCCGCCATCCCTTCGACCGATTCCCGCTGCATCCCCCGTCGTGTGATCCTTCTCAAAACCAGTATTCAGACCCGATTCCCGGGGGAGGGGTGTCATGCGACGCATAATGGCGGGCACACTCGTGTGCGCGGCAGTCGTGCCGCTGTTGGCGGGCTGTGCAAAACGAACTCAGCGTAATGAAGGCGGGACCGTAGCGGTCAACGCCTCGCCAGTTGTCAAGGAAACAGGGGCGACCGTTCGTAACGCGATCATGGGCGCTTCGGCCAATGGACCGGCCGCCACGACCATCTCGCGTCAGATGGACAAGCAGGCCCAGGAGCTGGCCTTCGAGCTGCCCGGGGCGGTCGTGCAACGGCTGGGCGGCGGTATCGTGCTGACGCTGCCCGAGGGCATGGTGTTTGCTCAGGAGTCCGACGAGTTGGCGCAGGCGAGCCGCGATAACTTGCGCCGTCTCGCAAGCAGCTTCGAGAAGTATCCGAACACCAGGATCATGATCGTGGCGCACACCGATACGCAGGGTGGCAGCGAGCGCAACCTCAATCTGTCGGAGCGGCGGGCGC
>DASYTD010000064.1:0-4004 GCA_036002655.1 Gemmatimonadales bacterium | reverse complement strand
GTCCTCGCTGCGCTCGCCCGAGCGGGCTTCGAGGCAAAGATTGTCTCTGGAGGCTCGACTCCGGGTGCCGCGAAAACGCCGCTGATACCGCAGACCACCGAGATCCGGCCCGGCACCTACGTCTTCTATGACGCGAGCAGTCTCGCGGCGAAAGTGTGCGCCGAGGCGGACTGCGCGCTGCGGGTGCTCACGACGGTCGTCAGCACCGCGGTGCCGGACCAGTGCGTGATCGATGCCGGGTCAAAGACGTTCTCGAGTGACCAGACGTTCGGTGTCGGAACGTTCGGCTGTTTTCTCGGACGCCGCTGGACCATGCGCAAAATGAATGAGGAACACGGCTACGTGGAGATCGATGGGAAGCCGCGCGTCGGAGAGAAAGTCTGGGTGGTGCCGAGCCACGTCTGCGCCACGGTGAACCTGCACGACGAAATCTGGTACGGCCGCCGCGGCCAAGTGGACGGAAGCTGGCGGGTCGCGGCACGTGGGAAAGTACGCTAACGGCGCGATTTCAGTTCAACGGCCTCCATGCGGGGCCGTTCCTGTCAGAGTCGCGGGCACAAGCTCCCGTAGCCCGCCCGACAGAAGACGACCTCGCCACCCACCATCGTCACGAGCACCTGAATGCTCCACAGCGACGCCGGCTCCACCACCAGCGGGTCCGCCGATACGACGATGAGGTCGGCGAACTTCCCCGGTTCGAGACTGCCGACTTCCGTCTCGCGGAACAACGCGAACGCGGAGTTCCACGTCATCATGCGCAGCCCTTCGTGCGCCGTGATCCGAGTGTGGAGCTGCCAGTCCGGCGCCGGGCACTCGGTGCCGTCTTCGAAGTGGCGCACGCGGGTCACCATATTGTGCAGCTCGCCGAACGGGCTGATGGGACCCACCCACGGATCGTCGCCGTGCCAGGCCACGTGGAGGCCCGGCAACCCGTCGAGGAAGGCGCGGGTGTTCCCCCAGTTCGCCTGGTAGTAGTCGGGCGGTGCGGGCGGGACGCACTCGCCGATGCCACGCCAGCCGAACAGCACGGGATGGATGCCGATGGCAGCGTAGCGCGGGATCAGGGCGGCTGGGGTCAGGCTGTTGTGGTCGATGCGGTGGCGCCGCGTGTTCGGACGGCCGCCCAGGGCGCGCTCGATGCCGTCCAGCGCGGCGGCGACCGCCCGGTCGCCGCTCGCATGGATCACGGCCTGGTGACCCGTTGCTTCGGCCGTGGCGACCACCGCGGCGATGTCGTCCGCGCTGAGGTAGAGGTCTCCGAGCCCCGCACCCGGCTCGAACTCCACACTGACCGCGGGGCTTCCGCAGGTGCCGCCGTCCGCGAAGAGCTTGATGCCGCCGATGCGCAGCCGCTCCCCGACAGCGCGCGTGGGCGGATGCGCGGTCCACCACGTGCCAGCGTGTACGACACCGCAGTTGTTGGTATGAATGAGGTACAGGCTGGTGCGAATCTTCAGGTCTCCCGACGCATCGAACGCCCGCATCTCCGTGAGGAACCCCTCGGTGATGAACGGATCGCCGAGGGTCGTGATGCCGTTCTCCAGCGCCAGGGCCTGCGCTCCGGCGAGGTCGAGGTTCAGGTGTTGCTCGGCGTCATTGAAGACGTGCGTGTGGGCATCAACGATGCCCGGCAGCATGGTGCGACCGCCGACATCGATCACGCGTGGGCGGGGCCCAGCGAGCGCCATCAGTTCGGAGCGAGAGCCCACGGCGCGGATGCGGTCGCCCTCGATGGCGATTGCCTCGGCCTCCCGTCCGTCGGGCGCCATCGTGACAACATGGGCGTTGACGAAGATGACTGTGGTCGCGTCCCCGGGAGCACTCGCACCGTCGCCACAGGCCGCGATGACGCCAAGGCCGCACGCGAGCGCGGGACCTCTCCAGGACGCGCTGCTCACCTGGATCTCACCGCGGCTGTAACGGCGTCGCCCCAACAACCCGTTCATCGACGACCTGACCTCTCCTCGAACGCTAACCCACAAGCCCCCAACAGTGACGCTGCTGGCGGACGGGTTCAAGTACCGCAATCTGGTACGGCCGATCCTTCGCTCGCGCACGCTCCGCGCATCTTTTAGAAAAAAAAGGAGCGAGCCTGTCATCCTGAGCGCCGCAGGCGCGAAGGATCTGCTGTTGACGTCGCCAAGTCGTCCCAGGTCGGATTACGTTCTTCGATCAGACTGGTTTTCCGCGACCGCTTCCAGCCTTTGATCTCCTTCTCGCGCGCAATGGCGTCGCGAATGTCCGCGAACTCCTCGAAGTAGACGAGGCGGGTGACGCGGTACCGGCCCGTGAACCCGGGGTTGAGGCCCCGTTTGTGTTCATTCACTCGCCGCGCCAGGTTGTTTGTGACGCCGGTATACAGTACTCGGGAGCGACTCGCCATCAGGTATACGTAGTAGGTGCGCATGACCTACCAGGATGCCGGATCTGGTCCTTGCGACTGTCATCATTTTTCCGCAGGCGGAGTGTCTGTTATTCCCTTCCTCCTCTTTCTGACGACAGCGAGCGAGCCTGTCATCCTGAGCGCCGCAGGCGCGAAGGATCCGCTTTTGGTCGCGGCACGTGGGAAGGTACGCTAGCATTGCGCATGGATCCTTCGCTCACGCGCGTCCCGCGCGCTCGCTCAGGATGACAAGTCTCGTCACGTTCGGCGAAGCTATGGTGCGGCTGACGCCCCCGGGGGGGGCGTTTCAGCGACTCGAGCAGGCCCACAGCTTCGACGTCTACGTCGGCGGCGCCGAGCTGAACGTCGCCGCTCTTGCCGCGCGGCTCGGCGTGGCGTCGCGCTGGGTGTCTCGGCTGCCCGACAACGCACTGGGCCGCATGATCGCCAATCGCGCCCGCGAGCAAGGCGTTGACGTGCACGTCGAGTGGGCCCCAGAAGCCAGAGCGGGGCTCTACTTCGTGGAGCTTGGCGTCGCCCCGCGCCCGAGCAGCGTGCTGTACGATCGGGCGGGGTCTGCGATCAGCCGAGTCACTCCCGGCAGCATCGACTGGGGGGCGTCCGTGTTTGCCGGCGCGCGCTGGTACCACGTCAGCGGGATCACGCCGGCGTTGAGCGACGGTGCGGCCGAGGTCACCGCGGAGTCGCTCGCCGCGGCGAAGAAAGCGGGCCTCACCGTCAGCTACGACCTGAACTACCGCAGCAAGCTGTGGAGCGCCGAGCAGGCGCGCGCGGTGCAGGAGCCGCTGATGGAGCACGTGGATGTGCTCATCACGACGGAGGAAGACGCGCGGGTGGTGTTCGGCGTCGGTGCCGAGTCCGCGGAGTCGCTCGCGAAGCGATTCGAGCTCAGCGCGGTGGCGATCACCTCCCTGCGGGAGAGTCCGGGCGCCGCGATCGTTGCAGCAGAGGGCAAAGTCCACACCGCGCCGCGCTACGAGGTCGACGTGGTGGATCGTTTTGGCGCCGGTGACGCGTTCTGTGGCGGCCTGATCGTGAGCCGCCTCGAGAATCGCGGCTGGGACGACGCCGTTCGTTTCGCGACCGCCACGTCCGCGCTCAAGCACAGCATCCCGGGCGATTTCTGCCTGGTGACCCGCGCCGAGGTCGACGAGCTGCTGCGCGGCGCGAGCTTACGAGTGTCGCGTTGACAGAGAAGTCGGTATCAATGCTGCGCGAGGTTGGGATCATACCCGTCATCCGCGCCCCCAGCGCTGACGCCGCGGTGGCCGTTGTAGAAGCACTGCTGCAAGCTGGACTCACCGTCGCCGAAATCACGATGACGATTCCCAATGCGATCGACGCGATCGGCGCAGTCGCGAAGCGCTTTCCCGGCAAAGTGCTCGTCGGCGCGGGGACGGTGACGGACGCCGAGACGGCGAGACGCGCGATGGATGCCGGTGCGGAGTTCATCGTGTCGCCGTGCCTGGTGCCGGAAGTCATCGAGGCCGCGCAGCGCGCGGAGGTCGCGGTGCTCCCGGGGGCGCTCACGCCGGGCGAAGTCTTCGAGGCTTTTCGCCTCGGCGGCGACATGGTCAAGGTATTTCCGGTGCAGATCGTC
>DASYTD010000063.1:0-40517 GCA_036002655.1 Gemmatimonadales bacterium | reverse complement strand
CCGATCCAGCAGCAGTGCTACGCCTGCGACGAGATGGCTTACAAGTTTTTCGTGAACGACCTCGAGAATCCCTACACCACGCCTCCCGACAAGCCGTTCTCGTGGATCCGCGGCCGCCAGGTCGGCGGGCGCTCGATCATGTGGGGGCGGCAAGTCTATCGCTGGAGCGATCTCGATTTCGAGGCCAACGCCCGCGAAGGCATCGGTGTGGATTGGCCGATTCGCTACGCCGACATCGCGCCGTGGTACGACCACGTCGAAACGTTCGTCGGCATCAGCGGCCAGTCGGAGGGGCTGCCGCAGCTCCCCGACGGGAAATTCCTCAAGCCGATGGCGCTCAATTGCGTCGAACAGACCGTGCGCGATGCCGTGGGCCGCGCGTGGCCGGGCGAACGGATGGTCACGATCGGCCGGTGCGCCGTGCTGACCGAGGCGCACAACGGCCGCGCCCCGTGTCACTACTGCGGGCCGTGTCATCGCGGTTGCATCACGCGCTCGTACTTCTCGAGCGTCAACGCGACGCTGCCGGCCGCCCAGGCGACGGGCCGGCTCACGCTGCGGCCCTACAGCGTCGTGCACAGCATCACGAACGACAAACGGCGCGGCCGGGCGACGGGCGTGCGGGTGATCGACGGGCAGACGAAGCACGCCCTCGAGTTCCAGGCGCGCGTCATCTTCCTGTGCGCATCGACGATCGAGTCGGCGCGGATTCTCCTCAATTCCGGGAACGGGTTCGCGAATTCGAGCGGCCAGGTCGGCAAAAACCTGATGGATCACATCATGGGTGGCGGCGCGAGCGGCCGGATCGACGGACCGCCCGACCGCGATAGCATCGGCAATCGTCCCAACGGGATCTACGTGCCGCGTTTCCGCAACGTAGGGAAGGGCAAGTCATCCTTCCTCCGCGGCTACGGCTTTCAGGGTGGCGGCGGCCGCTCCGACTGGGGGCGCGGCGTCGACCAGACGGGGTTCGGCGCCGATTTCAAGAAATCGCTGCGTCGTCCCGGTCCTTGGGGCTTCGGCCTCTACGGCTTCGGCGAAATGCTCCCGAAAGAGGAGAACTTCGTCGAGATCGACAAGAACAAGGTGGACGCTTGGGGCATCCCGGTCGCCCGGATCAGCTGCGCATATGGCGAGAATGAAAAGGCGCTGGTCCACGACATGTCGATCAGTGCCGCCGAGATGCTCGCCGAGGCGGGCGCCCACGACATCCAGCCCTACACCAGCGACAACCCGCCCGGACTTGTGATTCACGAGATGGGCACGGCGCGGATGGGCAAGGATCCCAAGACCTCCGTCCTGAACGCCCACAATCAGTGTCACGACGTCCCGAACCTGTTCATTACCGACGGTGCCTGCATGGCGTCCACGGCCTGCCAGAACCCGTCGATTACGTACATGGCCCTCACCGCGCGCGCGGCGGCCTACGCCGTTGACGCGATGAAACGGAAGGAGTTGTGATGGACCGGCGAGAGTTTCTTGGCGCTACCAGCGCCATCGCGCTGGGGAGTCTGTTGCCCCCGGCCTGTCGCACAGCGCACGGCGCACGCCTCGACAAGATCGGACTCCAGCTCTACACCGTCCGCGATCAGATGAAGGAGAATTTCGAAGGCACCATCGCGCGCGTGGCCGAGATCGGGTACAAGGAAGTCGAGTTCGCCGGCTACTTCGATCACTCGCCCGCCGACGTGCGCGCGATCCTGGATCGACACCGACTCACCGCCCCGTCCGTGCACGTCGGCAATATCGAACCCGACGCGTGGAAGGCGTCGCTCGACGCCGCCAAGGAGGTCGGTCACCAGTACATCGTGGTGCCGTGGGTTCCCCAGGAAAAGCGCATGACGCTCGACGGCTGGAAGCGCGTTGCCGCCGAATTCAATCGCGCCGCCCAGACGGCGCGCGACGCCGGGGTGCAGTTCGCCTATCACAATCACGACTTCGAGTTTCCCCGGATGGAGGGGCAGGTTCCCTTCGACGTGCTGCTCCAGAACACCGATCCCAAGCTCGTCCAGCTCGAGATCGATCTATACTGGATCACCAAAGGCGGCCAGGACCCGCTCGCCTACTTCTCCCGTTGGCCCGGCCGCGTGCCGCTCGTGCACGTAAAGGATTCGGCCGGCGCCCCGGAGCACAAGATGGTGGATGTGGGACAGGGGAACATTGATTGGAAGCGCATCTTCAGTAAGAAGGACCAGGCCGGCATCAAGCATTTCTTTGTCGAGCACGATCAGCCACCGCAGCCGTTCGAGGACATCGCCGCGAGCTATCGGTATTTGAAGCAGCTGGAGTTCTGAGATGCGTCGCTGTTCGTGACGGAGGTCGTCGTGGCGTCCAGCCGGTTCGAGCTCCTCCTCGGTATCGCGATCGGCATCGTGATCGCGTGGCTCTATTTCCTCGTGTGGAAGGCGCGCTATAGCGCGGCGATCCGCGACAACGCGGTGCAACGCAGTCTGGCCGTGACCGCTGGGAAAGTGCACGAGCAGCTGGTTCCCTATCTGCCCGAATTCGGCTTCAACCCCAAGGACGCGCGCTTCCTCGGCAGCCCGGTGGATCTCGTCGTCTTCGACGGGCTCGCCGCGGGCGAGGTGCGGCGCGTGGTGTTTCTCGAGGTCAAAACCGGCGGTGCGCCTCTCACGGCACGCGAGCGGCAGGTCCGCGCTGTGATCGAGGCTCGCGAGGTCGCCTGGGCCGAGCTCAGGCTCACGAGGAACCTGAGCTGAGGCTCCGGCCCGGCGCCTCACGGGTTGGGCTGCTACTTCACGACGGTCGTGTCGCGTCCCCGGCCGGCCATCGCGATCAACGCGATGAGCAGCACGAGCGCGATGATGCCGATCGCGATCCAGACGGGCTGCGTGTACCAAGCGCCACGGCTCGGACGATCGTTGGTCGTTATTTCAATTTTTGCATCTTGCACCGGCGCAACGACGGCGGCGGTCGCCGTCAGTGTGACCGCGGGCGCAGACACAACAATCGCTGCGGTGGGCAGCGGCGTCGCGTGTGCGCGCGGCGTCATCGTTCCCGTCGCGAGGACGACGGCGGCGCTGACGGCCAAAATCTTCGTGGTGAATCGCATATGTCGCTCCAAAGAGAATGTTTGGAATCGTATGTTCGCGCGTTTCCCTCCACAGCTAATACTCCATGAGAAACCGGCGGGTCGGCACGACATGGCATTAGTTCCGTGAGCGCCCAGGATGAGAGGACGCTAGATTTCCGCTGTGATCCGCAAACTTCCGTCGGGGAAGTACCGGCTCTATTCCAGGAAAAAAGACCCACGCCCCGGGAAGCGCCGCAATCTCGGGACGTTCTCGAGCCGGGCCGCCGCCGAACGGCATGAACGCGCGGTACAGTTCTTCAAGCGACACTGAGGTCCACATGACACCACTACGCTGGCTCATCCTCTTGATCCTTGCGCTCGCGACCGTTCGCACTGCCGCCGCTCAGGAGCGGAAAGTGACGCGTCGAGACCTGCCCGCCGCGGTCGCGCGCACGGTAGATGCGCAAAGCCAAGGGGGGACGATCCGCGGATTCTCCGAAGAGAAGGAAGACGGCCGCACATTCTACGAAATGGAGCTGCGCATCAACGGCCGCACCCGGGACGTCACAATGGACTCGAGCGGGGCGGTGATTATGGTGGAAGAAGAAGTCGATCTCGCCACGCTGCCCGCTGCGGTCCAGGCAGCGCTCAAGAGCGCCGCCGGCGCGGGTCGCATTACGCTCGTCGAGTCGGTGACCAAGGGCGGCCAGCTTGCCTTCTACGAGGCGCACGTCAACACGGCCGGCAAGCGGACGGAGATTAAGGTCGGGCCTGACGGCAAACCGTTAGATTGACCAACTTCCAGCAATGACCAAGCGCCGCCAAACCTACGAAGCCGAAGGAATCACCGTCACCTTCGACCCTGAGTGTGCATCCATTCCGGGGTGTGCGTGCGGGGACTGCCCGACGTCTTCGACGTCAAGCGCAAGCGGTGGGTGCGTCCGGAGCTTCAGCCGCCCGAGGTCGTGGCGGAACAGGTGATGCGATGCCCGTCCGGAGCGCTCCAGTTCGTCCGCAAGTCCACGTCGGACTGAAGCGCGATGCCCACCTACGAGTACAAGTGCCCGAACGGGCACGTGTTTGAGAAAACGTTCCCGCGCATCACCAGCAAGCGTCACGCCAAGTGCCCCATCTGCGGCAAACGCGCGGAGCGCCAGATTTCGGGCGGCGCGGGCGTGCATTTCAAAGGCTCTGGGTTCTACGCGACCGACTACAAACGGCCCGCGGGAACAACGGAAAAGGCCGACAGTAAAGCAGAGAAAGCCGACAAGGCCGAGAAGCCGGCCGAGTCGAAACCGCAGCCGAAGAAAGACTCAAGCTCCGACGAGTGAAGGCCCCCAAGCCCCCCCCGGCCCCCCCTCCCGATACGATCCGGGCGGCGCTGGCGCAGGCGGCGTCACGATTGGGCGCGTCCGATGTCGAGGTCGCGCTCGAACGCCCGCGCGATCCGACGCACGGCGACGTCGCCACCAACCTGGCGCTCACGCTCGCGAAGCAGCTGGGCGAGAAGCCGCGCGCGATCGCCGAACGCCTGATCGCCGCGCTCGAGCTGCCGCCGGGTCTCGTGCGCAAGACCGAAATCGCGGGACCGGGCTTCATCAACTTCTTCCTGGCCGAGGCGCAGGTCGTGGGGGTGCTGCCCGCGATCATCGCGGCCGGCGCGGATTACGGGAAAAGCGACGTCGGCCGAAAGCAGAAGATCAACGTCGAGTTCGTCTCCGCGAATCCGACCGGGCCGCTGCACGTCGGCCACGGCCGCGGCGCCGCGCTGGGCGACGGCATCGCCGCGCTGCTGGGGTGGACCGGCTGGCGGGTGACGCGTGAGTTCTACGTCAACGACGCCGGGACCCAGATCGACAAGATGGCACGGTCGCTCTGGGCGCGCGTGCAGCAGGCCGCCGGTCGCAGCGCCGAGATTCCGGAGGGCGGCTATCACGGCGAATACCTGACGGAGCTGGCGCAGCAGATCCTCAAGAAGGAAGGCAAGCGCTTTGCCGATCTCCCCGAAGCGGAAGGCGTCCGCCGCTGCCGCGACAGCGGTATTGAGGCGGAGCGCGCCGAGCAGGACGCGGATCTGCGTGAGTTCGGTGTGCGTTTCGACGTCGTGTCGAACGAATCGTCGATCTACGAGCGTGGGTTGATTGATGCGACCCTGGCGGAGCTGGCGGCGCAGGGCCACACCTTCACGGCCGAGGGCGCGCTCTGGCTCCGCACGACGGATCTGGGCGACGACAAGGATCGCGTCCTGAAAAAGAGCGACGGCACGTACACCTATCTCGTTCCCGACGTCGCCTACCACCGCGACAAACACGAGCGCGGCTTCGTGCGCGCGATCAATGTCTGGGGCGCGGATCATCACGGCTACATTCCGCGCATGCGCGCCGCGCTGCGCGCGCTCGGGTATCCGGACGACTTCCTGCACGTCGAGATCGTGCAGCTGGTGCGCGTGATCCAGGGTGGCGGCGAAGTGCGCTTTTCGAAGCGCACCGGTGAGTTCGTGTCGCTGCGCGACCTGTTCCAGGAAACCGGCGTGGACGCCGCCCGCTATTTCTTCCTCATGAAGCGCGGCGACTCGCAATTCATCTTCGATGTCGATCTGGCCAAGAGCCAGACGGAAGAGAACCCCGTCTTCTACGTGCAAATGGCGCACGCGCGCATGAGCGGGATTTTCCGCGTGGCGGCCCGCGACCCCGGCAGCGTGCGGGCCGACGGCGTGGACCTGGCCGTGCTCAGGCAGCCGGAAGAGATCGAGCTCGTCAACGAGCTGGCCGAGTTTCCCGAGGTCGTGCGGCGCGCCGCGGCGGCGTACGAGCCGCATCGGGTCACCGGCTACCTCGAGGGACTGGCCCGGATCGCGCACGCATGGTATCACAAGTACCGCGTGCTGGGTGAGCCGGAGGAGGCCGCCCGGTTGGTGCTCGCGCGCGCCGTCCAGCAGGTGCTGGCGAACGGCCTCACCCTTTTGGGGATACGCGCCCCGGAACGGATGTAGCGTGGGTCTGCTCGTGGTCGGTTCGATCGCGCTCGACTCGGTCATCACGCCCTTCGGCGAGACCGCCGATACCTTGGGCGGCGCGGCGGTGTTCTTCGCGATGGCCGGCGCCGTGCTGCACCCGGTGCAGGTGGTCGGCGTCGTCGGCAGCGATTTCCCCGAAGCCCATCTCAAGGCGTTGGCCGCGCGCGGCGTGGACCTCGCGGGCGTGGAGCGGCAGCAGGGCGAGTCGTTCCGCTGGAAAGCGCGCTATTCGTACGATCTCAACAGCCGAGAGACGTTAGAGACCCGCCTGGGCGTATTCGCCGAATTCCGGCCGCGCATTCCGGAGAAATTCCGCAACGCCAAGTTCGTGTTCCTGGGCAACATCGATCCTGAGCTGCAGCTCAGCGTGCTCGACCAAGTGAAACAGCCCCAGCTGGTCGCCTGCGACACGATGAATTACTGGATTCATGGCAAGAAGGACATGCTGCTGCAGCTGCTGCGCCACATCGATATTCTGATGGTCAACGACTCCGAAGCGCGCGAGCTCTCCGGCGACTGGAACATCTATCGTGCCGCGCACTGGATACTGGGTCGTGGGCCCAAGATGGTGGTGATCAAGCAGGGAGAGCACGGTGCGCTGCTCGTCGATCCCAACACGACGTTCAAGGTGCCGGCCTATCCGCTACAGGAGGTCTTCGATCCGACCGGGGCGGGCGACGCATTCGCGGGGGGATTCATGGCGCACGTCGCGCGCACCGGCGACCTCTCGTTCGCGAACCTGCGGCGCGCCATGGTCTACGGCTCGGCGATGGGCTCCCTCGCCGTTGAAGCGTTTGGCGTGCAACGGCTCGAAAAGATCACGCTGCAAGAGGTGCACGGCCGCGTGAAGGCGTTTCGCGATCTCGTCCATTTCTCATTGGATGGTGAAGAGACGTGAGCTCCCCCCGCCATGATCGATATGCCATTGCTGGCGTGAAGCTGGACCTCGCCGATGAGGCGAAACGCCGCATCGCCGAGCTGGTGGAAGCGACGCGCACGCCGCTCGCGCGCGGCAAGATCGGCGGATTCGCCGGGCTGGTGCGCGTCCCGGACGGCTACAAGAAACCGGTGCTCGTCATGTCCACCGACGGCGTCGGGACCAAGGTGCTCGTCGCGGCGGCGGCCGGCATCCACGACACGGTCGGCGAGGACCTCGTCAATCATTCGGTCAACGACATCCTGGTGCATGGGGCGACACCGCTCGCCTTCCTCGATTACATCGCGACCGGCAACCTCGTGCCGGAAATTGCGGCGCAGATCGTGAGCGGCGTGGCACGCGGGTGTCGGGCGCACGAGATGACCTTGGCGGGCGGCGAGACGGCACAACTGCCCGATCTCTATGAGCCGGGGCATTACGATCTGGCGGGGTCGATCGTCGGCATCGTCGAGGAGGACAAAGCGCTGCACGGCGATCGTGTGACACCGGGCGACCAAGTGATCGGGTACGCGTCGACTGGCCTGCACACCAACGGCTACACGCTGGCGCGCAAGATCGTCTTCGAATGGATGAAGCTCGGCGTCGACGATCCATTTCCCGAGACCGACCAATCCGTCGGCCAGGTCCTGCTCGCCGTGCATCGCAGTTACGCCGCCGCCGTGCGCCCGGTGCTCGGCGACGTGCACGCGCTCGCGCACGTTACGGGGGGCGGCATCCCCGGCAACCTCGTGCGCGTCCTGCCTGCCCAGTGCGACGCCGTCTTGGATGCGGGCAGCTGGCCGTGGCCTGCCCTGTTCCGCGTGCTCATGCGGGCCGGCCAGGTGGGGCGGGAGGAGATGCGCCGCGTCTTCAACCTGGGCATCGGGATGATCGCCGTGGTTGCGCGGGACGAGGTCGAAGCCACCGTCCGCGCGGCCGAGCGCGTCCAAGTGCCGGCGTGGATCATTGGTGAGATCCGCGCGGGCAAAGGCTCCGTCCGCTTTGAAGAGAGATAACCCGCGGGAGCTCGAGGCGATGCGCCGCGCGCTCGAGCTCGCGTGGCGCGGGTGGGGACACGTTTCCCCCAATCCGCTCGTGGGCGCCGTGGTGTTGCGCGGCGCAGAGGTGGTCGGTGAGGGGTGGCACGCCGCCTTCGGCGGGCCGCACGCGGAGCTGAACGCGCTGCACGCGGCCGGCGACAAGGGCCGAGGCGCGACGCTGGTCGTGACGCTCGAACCGTGCGCGCATCAGGGCAAGACACCACCGTGTACGGATGCGATCCGTGCGGCCGGCGTGCGGCGCGTGGTTGCGGCGGTGCGGGATCCCGATATCGACGCGCGCGGCGGCATCGAAATCCTGAAGCGCGCCGGCATCGAAACGCAGGTCGGCCTGCTCGCGGAAGACGCCGCGGCGCAGAACGCGCCTTTCCTTTCCACCCGGCTCCAGACCGACCGCCCCTTCGTGGCGCTTAAGCTCGCCACCTCCATCGACGGCCGGATCGCCGATGCGGGCGGGCGGTCACAGTGGATCTCCGGTCCCGAAGCGCGCGACCACGTGCACTGGCTGCGTGCCGGCTTCGATGCCATCGCCGTCGGCGGCACCACGGCGCTCACCGACAATCCGCAGCTCACGGCGCGCGGCGGAATCACGCCGCGCAAACCGCCGGTCCGCATCGTGTTCGACCGCCGCGCCATGCTGAACTCGGGTGTGTCGCTGGTGCAGACCGCGCGCGAGGTCCCGACATGGGTCGTGGCGTCACCCGAAGCACCGATAGCCAACGTGTCGGTGCTCGAAGGCAACGGCGTGCGCGTCTTCCGGCCCGAGACGGTGGCGCAAGGGTTCGCCCAGCTGCGGCTCGCCGGGATCCAGTCGGTGTTATGTGAAGGAGGCGGCGCGCTCGGCGCCAAGCTGCTGGCCGAGGGACTCGTGGACCGGTTGTACTGGGTCCAGGCGCCGGTGTGGCTCGGCGAGGGCGGCGTGCCCGCGTTTCCCGGCGTGCCGGCGTCTCCACTCAATGAAGCACCACGCTGGGTCGCGGTGGAGCGGCGTCCGCTGGGCTCTGATACATTATTGGTCTTGGATCGACAGCTATGTTTACCGGAATCGTAGATGCGGTCGGGCGATTGCACGCGGTTGCGCTGAACAACGGCGTGGAACTGCGTATAAAGGCGTCGTACAAAGGCGTGAAAAAGGGCGAAAGCATCGCGGTCAATGGCGCCTGTTTGACCGTGGAACGAGTGGTAAAGGGTGGCTTCACCGTTCACGCCGTTGCGACAACGCTGGGCCGAACGCTGATTGGCGAATGGGAGAAGGGCCGGCGCGTCAATCTGGAGCGCGCCCTGCGGGCGGGTGACCGGTTGGGTGGGCACTTCGTGCAGGGTCATGTTGATGGAATTGGAGTCGTCGAGAAAACTACGTCGAATGGGACTGCGTCAAGTGGACATGCGTGGCTCATCGACATTACGGTGCCGCGTGACGTCGCCGAGACGACGGTGCTGCACGGATCCATAACGATTGACGGTGTCAGTTTGACGGTGAACGCTATTCCGCGGACTGGTGTCGTGCAGGTGTCGCTCGTGCCGTTCACGCGCGAGCATACCACGTTGGGACGGCTCACCACCGGCGACCGGGTGCACGTCGAGGCCGATGTTCTTGGAAAGTACGTGAGGCAGCTATGCCGTTCGGAGCGGTAGAACAAGCGATCGCGGACATTCGCGCAGGCAAGCTCGTCATTGTGGCCGATGACGAGCGGCGCGAGAACGAGGGGGATCTGGTCGGGGCGGCCGAGCAGGTCAGCGCCGAGATGATCAACTTCATGGCGACCCACGCCCGTGGCCTCATCTGCATGCCGCTCACCCCGGCGCGCTGCCAGGCCCTCGGCCTCCCGCAGATGACCGAGCACAACAACGAATCGCATGAGACTGCGTTCACGATCAGCATTGATGCCGCGACGCGGTTCGGGGTGACCACGGGCATTTCCGCGGCCGATCGCGCCGCGACGATTCGGGTGGCGATCGATCCCTCTACTGTTCCGAGCGACCTGCGCCGCCCCGGGCACGTTTTTCCGCTGCGGGCGCGTCCCGGCGGCGTGCTGCAACGCGTCGGCCAGACCGAA
This sequence comes from Gemmatimonadales bacterium, assembly GCA_036002655.1. Classification (GTDB taxonomy): domain Bacteria; phylum Gemmatimonadota; class Gemmatimonadetes; order Gemmatimonadales; family GWC2-71-9; genus 20CM-2-65-7. The sequence goes on along the minus strand of DASYTD010000063.1, from coordinate 30,436 downwards.
GCGAGCATCGATCTCGCGCGGCTCGCCGGCCTGTATCCGGCCGGCGTCATCTGCGAGATCCTCAATCCGGACGGCTCGATGGCGCGCCGGCCCGATCTCGAGCGGTTCGCCAAAGAGCACGGCCTCACGTTCATCACCGTCGCCCAGCTCGTCGCCTACCGGCTGAAGCACGAGCGACTCGTCCATCGCGTCGCCGAAGCGCGGCTGCCGACGCCGTTCGGCGAATTTCGCATCATCGGCTACCGCAACGACGTGGACGCGGCCGAGCATGTCGCGCTCGTCTTTGGCGACGTGGCGGGGAAGCAGCAGGTGCTGGTGCGGATGCACTCGAAGTGTTTGACCGGCGACGTCTTCGGCTCGGCGCGCTGCGACTGCGGTTGGCAGCTGCACAGCGCCATGCGCATGATCGCCGAAGGGGGCGCCGGTGTCGTCGTGTACCTCGATCAAGAAGGAAGGGGCATCGGGCTGCTCAACAAGCTCAAGGCCTATGAGCTCCAGGATCAGGGCCACGATACCGTCGAAGCCAACGAGAAGCTCGGGTTCAAGCCGGACCTCAGGAACTACGGCATCGGCGCGCAGATCCTACTCGACCTGGGACTGTCGTCGATCCGCGTGTTGACCAACAATCCGATGAAGCTGGTGGGTCTGGAGGGATACGGGCTCGAAATCGTGGAGCGGCTGCCGATCGTGCCGGCACCTTCCGATGAGAACCGCGCGTATCTGGACGTCAAGCGGGACAAGCTCGGCCACTTCCTGACTCACTGATCGTGCCACATCGACCTCCGGCCCCCGCGGCGCGCACATCCCACCGCCGGCGGCGCGTGGCGATCATCGTCAGCCGCTTTCACGAGAACATCACCACGAAACTGCTCGACGGCGCGCGGGAAGCGCTGCGTCGCGGCGGCGTTGCCGATGCGAACGTGAACGTGACGTGGGCGCCTGGTGCCCTCGAACTCCCCGTTCTGGCGGAAGCCGCGGCCGCAAGCGGGCGCTTCGACGTCATCGTCGCGCTAGGATGCGTCATCCGCGGTGAGACACCGCACTGGGAGTACGTCGCCGCCGAAGCGGCGCGCGGCCTGGGGAATGTCGCGCTCGCGCACCGCATCGCGGTGGGATTCGGCGTGCTCACCACTGAGACGGAGGTTCAGGCCCTGGCGCGGGCCGGGGGCGCGGCGGGCAACAAGGGGGCTGAAGCCGCCGACGCCGGGCTGGCAACCGCCGACGCTCTCGAGCGATTCGGTGCAGCGCCCCGAGACTAAGGCGCGGGCGCGCGCCCTCCAGCTCCTCTACGCGTGGGACCTGTCGGGCGGCGGCCCTCCCGCCCCCGAGCCGTCCATCGAGACGATCGTGGCCCGCGTCGCCGCGATCTACGGCGGCGCGCCCAAGGGCTACGACCGCGGCGCGGATCTGGCCGCGAAAGCGATCGCCGGCCTCCCAGAGTTCGACCGCCGCATTAGTGACGCCGCGGAGCACTGGCGGCTCGAGCGTGTCGGTGTTGTAGAGCGCAACATCCTGCGGCTGGCGTTGGCGGAGCTCGACGAAGCGTCCACTCCCACACGGGTCGTCATCGATGAAGCGGTGAAGCTCGCCCACTGGTTCGCCGGCGCCCGGGCACCGGCCTTCATCAATGGCGTCCTCGATGCCGTGGCGCGCGAGACGGGCGCGCTGTGAGAATCCTGCTGGTCAACTGGAACGACCGCGAAAACCCGCAAGCCGGTGGCGCCGAAATCCACCTCCACGAGCTGTTCGGCCGGATCGCGAAATGGGGCCACAGCCTGCAGCTCATCGCGAGCGGCTGGCCCGGATGCGCGCCGCACGCCCTCGTTGACGGCATCCAGGTCACGCGCGTCGGAGGCCGGCACAGCTTCGCCCTGCGAGCCCGAGGCGCGGTGCGCCGCGCCCTGCGGGAGCAACAATTCGACGTCGTGGTCGAGGACGTCAACAAGATTCCGCTGTTCCTGCCGACACTCACGCGCCTGCCCTTTGTGGCGATTGTGCCACACCTCTTCGGCACGACGGCCTTCGCCGAGGCGAGTGTGCCCCTGGCGACCGTCGTGTGGGCAGCGGAGCAACCGATTCCGTGGGTGTACTGGAAGGCGGGGTTTCACGCGATTTCCGAGAGCACGCGGGACGATCTGGTGCGGCGCGGCATCCGGGCCGAGCGGGTCGTCGTGATCCATCCGGGCGTGGATTCTCAGTCGTATCGGCCTGACCCGGCGATGCCGCGCGTCGAGCGGCCGACGTTCTTGTACCTGGGCCGATTGAAGCGTTATAAAGGAGTGGAGTTTGCATTGCGTGCAGTCGCCGTGGCGCGTCAGGCACGCGCCGATATTACGCTGGACATTTGCGGGCAGGGCGACGACCGCCCGCGTCTCGAGGCCCTGGCAGCCGAGCTCCGCTTGCGTGACGCAGTTCGATTTCTCGGGTTCGTAAGCGAGGAGGAGAAACGCCGGTTGTTGCGTCAGGCGTGGGCGGTCGTGTTCCCGAGCCCGAAAGAAGGGTGGGGCATCACGAACGTCGAAGCGGCCGCCTGCGGTACGCCGGCGCTCGCATCGGACAGCCCCGGATTACGCGAGTCGGTGCGCCACGGCGTGACGGGCTACTTGGTGCCACACGGCGACTGCCAAGCGTTAGCGAACCGCATGCTCGAGCTCGCTGCGGATCCTCCCTTGGTGGATCGTCTGGGGCGCGCGGCCCGCACCTTTGCGGAAGGGCTCTCGTGGGATTCCGCCGCACGCGCGACCGTCGCACATATCCAGCAGGTCGTTGCTGATCGAAAAGGAGGACGCTGATTTCATGCGTGTCACTATTACCGCACGCCATACCGAGATTGACCATGACTTGCGCGGGCACGCGAAGGAGCTCGTGGAGAAGGTGGTGAAGCTCGTCCGGCGCCCGCATCACGCGTACGTGATCTTCACGGAGGACCATGGCGAAGCGGCAGTAGAGATCGAGGTGCACGCGCCTCGCGGACGCGTCCACGTGGCGAAGTCGCAAGCGACGGACCATCGCTCGGCGCTCGACGCGGCAATCGCGCGCGTGAAACGGCAGCTGCTCGACGGGAAGGAAACGCCGCGTGCGCGGCGCAACACCCGCCGCTCCAAGGTGCCCGGCACACGGTGAACACGCCTCCGGCGACGGCTCCGCGACTCAAGGTCGGCGACCTCCTCGCCCGCAAAGCCGACCAATTACAGCTCGAGCTGCTCACGGCGGAGGTCGGCCTCGAGCGGGAGATCCGGTCCCCGGAAGCGTCGAGCCCCGGCCTGGTGCTCGCGGGATACACGGCGCGCTTCGTCGGCACCGACCGCATCCACATCCTGGGCGAGACTGAAATCACGTATCTCGCGTCACTCGACGCCAAGGCGCGTGGCGCGTCCATTCGCACGTTTCTTTCCTACGCGTTGCCGTGCATCATCATCACCAAGGGCCAGGAGCCGCCGGACGAGCTGGTTTCGCTGGCGCGCGACAACGGCATCCCGGTCATCCGCACCCGCCTCAAGACGGCGGAGTTTTACCGGCGTCTCAAGCCATTTCTCGACGATGCGTTCGCGCCGCGGACGACGGTGCACGGCTCGCTCGCCGATGTGTTCGGCGTCGGTCTGCTGTTTCGCGGCCGGTCGGGGATCGGCAAGAGCGAGTGCGTGCTCGACCTCGTCGAGCGGGGCCACCGCCTCGTCGCGGACGACGTCGTGCACATCACCCGGCGCGGTCACGACGTGTTGATCGGCCGCGGCCACGAGATCTCGCGGCATTATATGGAAATCCGCGGCGTCGGCTTGATCGATATCAATGCGCTGTTCGGCATTCGCTCGGTGCGGCAGCAGAAGCGCATCGAGGTCGTGGTGCAGCTCGAGGACTGGGACAACACACGAGAGTACGACCGCACGGGACTCGATCTACAGCAGACCGAGCTGCTCGACGTGCCGCTGCCGCTCGTCACCGTGCCCCTCAATCCGGGCAAGAATCTCACGGTGATCTGTGAAGTCGTGGCGATGAATCACCTGTTGCGCTACAGCGGCGTGGATTCCGCGACGGCGTTCAACGAACGACTCATTCGCCGCATGCGGGAGAAGGGTCAGGTCCAGCAGTATCTCGAGGAGGATTATGAGTAGTTCCCCCCTCCGTGGCGTCATCGTCTCCCATGCCGCGGTCGCGCAGGCGCTGGTCGCCGCGGTCACGGCCATCACGGGCATCGAAGGCGCGCTCACACCCGTCTCGAATGAAGGCTGCGGTACCGAGGCGCTCGCGGAGCGGCTGCGCGAGGCCGTCGGCAGCGGGCCCGCGGTGCTGTTCGTGGACCTGCCGGGAGGCTCCTGCCTCACCAGCTCGGCGCGCTACGCCAAGCAGCACGCCGACGTCGCCGTCGTGACCGGCGTCAACCTCGCGATGCTGCTCGATTTCGTCTTTCACCGTGACATCGCGCCGGCGGAAGCCGCTCGCCGGGCCGTTGACGCCGGCGGCAAGGCCATCCGCGTCACCGCCGCATGACCCTCGCGCTGTACCGCATCGATGACCGCCTGATCCACGGCCAGGTGGTAGTCGGCTGGGGTCAGCCGCTCGATTGCACGTTCATCGTCCTGGTGGATGACGAGGTGAGCGGCAGCGATTGGGAGCAGGATCTCTACCGCATGGGCGTGCCCCCGCACATCGAGGTCATCTTCGCCTCGGTCGAGAAGGCGGCGGAGCTGCTGCCGACGTGGGAAGCGGATTCTCGTGTGGGGATCCTGCTGGTCGGCGACATCGACACCGCCGTCGCCCTCACGGCGCGGGCTCCGCAAGTGCGTCGCTTCAATGTGGGCGGCGTCCATCACCGCACCGGTCGCCGCGAGCGGCTGCGATTCGTCTATCTGACCGATGACGAAGCGGCCAAGCTGCGCCAGCTCTCGGCGCGCGGCGTCGAGGTCACCGCCCAGGACGTGCCGACCGCGCGCGCCGTGCCGGTGGGCGAATTCACGTGAACCTGCCCATCGAGATTCTGATCGTGCTGCTCGTCTGGGGCACGTTCGTCGGCGTGGATCTGGTGAGCCTGCCGCAGATGATGATCGCGCGGCCGCTCGTGGCCGGCACCGTCGCGGGCGCGATCCTCGGCGACATCCCCACCGGCATCAAGCTCGGCGTCGTCTTCGAGCTGCTCCAGTACGACATCCTCCCGGTCGGCGCGGTGCGCTACCCCGAATACGGTCCGGCGACGGTCGCCGCGGTCGCGACGGCTCACGCGTCGACGGGAGTGCTCGGGCTCGGCCTCGGAGCATTGGTAGGCCTCGTGACCGGATTGGCCGGCGGCATCGCGATCAACGTGCTGCGGCGCGTGAACTCGCGGATCGTGCACGCGGCGGGGCCGGCGCTCGAATCGGGAGACCCACGCGCGCTCGTGCGCGTGCACGTGGGCGGGCTGCTGCGCGACGCGTTGCGTGCGGCCCTCGTGACCGCGCTCGGGCTGCTGCTCGCGTGGCTCGCCCGGCCGCTGCTCGGTGGAGTGGTGTCGGTGCGCGGGGCGCTGCTGCTGGCCGTGGCGACCGTGGCTGCGGCGCTGGCGGCGGGGGCCGCGGGCACGCTGCGCCTCGTGGGCCGGGGGTCCACGCTCGCGTGGTTCGCCGCCGGATTGGGCGGCGGGATCGTGGCGGCTGTATGGCTGCGATGAACGCCGCGCTGGCCCGCGCGCTGCTGCGGCTGTTCGCCGTGCAGGGCTCGTATAACTACGAGCGCATGCTCGGCGTCGGCGTCGGCGTTGCGGAAGAGCCGCTGCTGCGCGATCTCGGCGACGCCAAGTACCGCCCCGCGGTGGCCCGCGGCGCGCATTTCTTCAACGCGCATCCCTATCTCATCGGACTCGCCATCGGCGCGGCCGCCCGTGCGGAGCACGACGGAGCGCCACCCGACCAGATCGAGCGGCTGCGCGAAGCGCTGTGCGGTCCGCTCGGCTCGCTCGGGGACCGTCTCGTCTGGGCCGGATGGCTGCCATTGCTCTCGGGGTTGACGCTTGCCGCCATTGCTCTCGGCGCCGGCTGGCTTGCGGTGGGAGCGTTTCTGGTCGTCTACAACATCGGCCACGTCGGGCTGCGCTGGTGGGCGCTGCGGGCGGGGTGGACGCACGGCGCGCGCGTGAGCGTCGCGCTGCATCACCCCCTATTACAGAAGGCCGGCGCGGTACTCGGCCCGGCCATGGCGTTCGCCGTCGGCGCCGCGCTGCCGCTCACCGCCGGCTATCTCGCCGAGCCGTTCGATGCCCGCGCGCGCCTCACGCTCGCCATCGTCGCCGCCCTCGGCTTCCTCGCGCTGCGCGTGCGCAGCGACCGCCTCAATGGACTGCGGCTCGCCCTTGGATTGGCGGCCGTGGCTTTGGTCGTCGGATGGATATGGCCGTGATCGAGCGGGAGGCGCGCATCGTGAATCCGCTCGGCATGCACGTGCGGCCGGGTGCGGAGTTCGTCAAAGTCGCGAACCAGTTCCAATCGGCGGTCGAGGTTCGCAAAGACGACGCCGTCGTGAACGGCAAGAGCATCCTCGGCATGATGACGCTCGCCGCGGAGTGCGGGTCGTCCATTCGTATCCGGACCGACGGTGAGGATGCGGAGCAAGCGATGGCTGCGCTGCTGGAGCTCGTTGCGGCCGGCTTTCACGAGATGCACTTGAAGCCTGAAGCGAAGGAAGGCGCGTGAGTCCAGACCGGCTGCTCAAGGGGATCGGGGTGTCCCCCGGCATCGCCATGGGCCCCACCGTGACGGTGCGGTGGGCGTTGCCGGAAGTCCCGCACCGCGTGGTGCCCCGCTCGCAGGTCGAAAAAGAGGTGCGCCGGCTGCGCGCCGCGCTCAAGGACGTCAGGGGACAGCTCAACGAGCTGCGTGCCCGCGCCGAAGACCGCGCCGGTGTGGACGAAGCCCGGATCTTCGACGCGCAGCTGCTGATGCTCGAAGACCGGGAGTTCATCGGCGGCATGGCGGAGCTGATTCGTGAGAACCACCTCACGGCCGAGAAGGCATTCGAGTTCAAGACGCTCGAGGTCCGCGATTTGTGGACCGCGGCAGGCAACCCGCTGCTGAAGGAACGCCTTGCCGATCTGACCGGCGTGGCCATCCGCGTCATTCAGCATCTCATGCACAAGCGCGGCGCGTCCGACATGTGGGAAAGCTTGGCGGAGCCATCGATTCTCGTCGCCCGTGAGCTGTCGCCCGGTCTCACGGTGCAGCTCGACCGCGATCAGATCGTCGGATTGATCAGCGAAGAGGGCACGCGCACCTCCCACGCGGCGATTCTGGCGCACTCGATCGGCATCCCCGCGATCTTCGGACTGCGCGGCGCCGTGGCGCGGATCAAATCCGGCACCAAAGTGATCCTCGATGGCACGCGCGGGACGGTGCTGCTCGATCCGACACCCGCCGAAATCGAAGACGCCGAGCGGACCGATACCCGGCGCCGCGAGCTGGCCGCGCGCCTCGAGGAAGCCGTTACGCAGCCGTCCGTCACCGTGGACGGCGTGCGCATCGCGCTACGTGGCAACGTGGATTTGCCCGACGAAGTCGCCGCCGCCAAAGCCCACGGCGCCGAGGGTGTCGGCTTGCTCAGGACCGAGTTCCTGATCACGGGACACAGCACGCTTCCCAGCGAAGACGAACAGGCGGAGTACTATCGGCTTGTCGGAGAGGCGTTCGCCGGCCATCCGGTCGTGATTCGGACCTACGATCTGGGTGGCGACAAATTCCCGGCGCCGTTCCGCACGCCCCCGGAAGCGAATCCGTTCCTGGGTTGGCGCGCCATCCGCGTCTGTCTCGATGAGCCGGCGATGTTCCGCACGCAGATCCGGGCGATCTTGCGGGCGGCAGCCAAGGCTTCCTTGCACCTCATGATTCCGCTCGTCACGCGGCTCGATGAGGTGGAGCGAACCCGAGAATTGATGAACGAGGAGGCGGCGCGCCTCGAGAAACAGGGTGTGGCTGCCGCCAAGACGGTGCCGTTGGGCGTGATGGTGGAGACTCCCGCCGCGGCCGTGCTGGCAGACCGGCTCGCGGAGATCAGCGATTTCCTCAGCGTCGGTACGAATGATCTCACGCAGTACACGCTGGTCGTGGATCGCGGCAACGCGCGTCTCGCGGATCGCTTCACGCCGCACGATCCGAGCGTCTTGCGGTTGCTGAAGCTCGTCGCGGAAGCGGCGCGGTCCGCCGGCAAGCCCGCGAGCGTCTGTGGCGAGATGGCATCAGAGCCGCTCTCCGCGTTCCTCCTGCTCGGCTTGGGGTATGAGACGCTGTCGGTAGCGCCGCCGGCGTTGCCGCTCATCAAGTGGCTGATCCGGCAGGTGACCACGGCGCAGGCACGCGCGGCGGCCGACGCCGCGCTCGCGGCACGCTCCGCAGAGCTCGCGCTCGACATCTTGCGATTTGCACTCGCTGAAGCGGTGGATCTGACACTGCTCGATCCCGATACGCGGTTGCCCGCCGGGCGGCGCTCCGGTAGTTTGAAACTATAGGGACCCAAAACATGCCAACTCATCGCCACGTCTTCACTTCCGAGTCGGTCACGGAAGGACATCCGGACAAAATCGCGGATCAGATCTCCGACGCGATTCTCGACGCCATTCTGCTGAAGGATCCGGTCGCCCGGGTCGCCTGCGAGACGCTGGTCACGACCGGCATGGCTATGATCGCCGGTGAGATCTCGACTTCGACCTACGTGCACATCCCGGACATCGTGCGCGGCACGATTACCTCCATCGGCTATACCGACGCCAACTTCGGGTTCGATGCGCAGACCTGCGCGATCCTCACGACGATCGATCGCCAGTCCGCCGACATCGCGCTGGGCGTGGATACGGGTGGGGCGGGGGACCAGGGAATGATGTTCGGCTACGCGACGGACGAAACGCCGTCGCTCATGCCGCTGCCGATTGTGATTGCCCACCGGCTGGCCGAGCGGCTCGCAACGGTCCGCAAGGCCGGTGAGCTCTCCTGGCTGCGGCCCGACGGCAAGACGCAGGTGAGCGTCGTTTACGAAGGCGCCAAGCCCGTCGCGATCAGCAAAGTCGTGGTCTCCGCGCAGCACTCCGATCTGATCGATAACAAGGAGCTGCGAGCGGGCGTGATCGAGCAGGTCGTGCGGCCGGTGGTGCGTGAATCCGGTTTCGCCGTCACCGACCGCGACATCCTCATCAATCCCACCGGCCGCTTCGTCGTCGGCGGACCGCAAGGCGACGCTGGCCTCACGGGCCGCAAGATCATCGTGGATAGCTACGGTGGCATGGCCCGGCACGGCGGCGGCGCGTTCAGCGGCAAGGACCCGTCCAAGGTCGACCGCTCCGCGACGTACGCGATGCGTTGGGTAGCCAAGAACATCGTCGCGGCGGGCCTCGCGAAGCGCTGCGAGGTACAAGTTGCCTACGCGATCGGCGTTGCCGAGCCCGTCTCCATCATGGTGGACACATTCGGCACCGGCACGGTGCCGCAGGACGCGTTGGAAGCGGCCGTGCGCGAGGTCTTTGATCTCACGCCCGCCGGCATCATTCAGGCCCTGAATCTCCGCAATCCGATTTACCGGCCCACAGCTGCCTACGGCCACTTCGGCCGGGCGCCCGAGCGGCGCCGTGTGGGCGAGCGCGACGTGGAGCTGTTCACCTGGGAGCACGCCGACCGCGTCGAAGAATTGAAAGTCGCCGCGGAGCGGGGGGGGGCCTCCCAAACTTCCCGGAAAGCCAATGTCTGAGACTGCGACCACGTCGAAAGCCACCAACGATATCAAGGACATCCGCCTCGCCGACGAAGGGCGGCGTCGGACCGAATGGGCCGAGCGCTCGATGCCGGTGTTGCGGCAGCTCCGGGAGCGATTCAAGCGCGAGCGGCCGCTCGCGGGCAAGCGTCTCGCCGCGTGCCTGCACGTCACCACCGAAACGGCCAACCTCGCCGTCGCATTGCAGGCCGGCGGGGCCGACGTCGCGCTCTGCGCCTCGAATCCGCTGTCCACGCAGGATGACGTAGCCGCGCATCTCGTCCGCGACTACGGAATCAAGGTTTTTGCGATCAAAGGCGAGGACCACGCGACGTACTACGAGCACATTCGGGCCGCACTCGCCCATCGCCCCGATATCACGATGGACGACGGCGCCGATCTCGTCGGCGCGCTGCACATGATTGCCCTGAATCGCCTCGACGATCTTGCCCCGCCCGTCCGGAGGTGGGTGGAGACACTCTCCGCCGCCGAGCGGAAGGGCCTGGTGTCTGGCGTGATCGGATCCACCGAAGAGACGACCACGGGCGTGATTCGCCTCAAGGCGATGGCGAAGGACGGCGTGCTCCAGTTCCCGGTTATCGCCGTCAATGATTCCCAAACGAAACATCTCTTCGACAACCGCTACGGGACGGGCCAGTCCACACTCGACGGCATCATTCGTGCGACGAATCTGCTGATCGCGGGGAGCACGGTCGTAGTGGCGGGGTATGGGTGGTGCGGCCGCGGGTTCGCCATGCGCGCGCGCGGCGCCGGCGCCAACGTGCTCGTGACGGAGATCGACCCGATGAAGGCGCTCGAAGCGCAGATGGACGGCTATCGGGTCATGCCGATGGAAGCAGCGGCGCCGCTGGGCGATCTGTTCGTCACCCTGACCGGCAATGTGGAGGTCATCCGGGTCGAGCACATGCGCGCGATGAAGGACGGCGCCGTGGTGGCGAACTCGGGACATTTCAACGTGGAAATCGACCTCGAAGGATTGAAGCAGATCGCGAAAGGACCCATCCACGTGCGGGAGTTCGTCGCAGAGTGGCAAATCGGCGGGAAGAAGATCTTCGTGCTCGGCGAGGGACGCTTGATCAACCTCGCAGCCGCGGAGGGCCATCCCGCCAGCGTGATGGACATGTCCTTTGCGAACCAGGCGCTCGCCGCGGAGCACGTCGTGAACAACGCCAAAAAGCTCTCCAAGGACGTGCACCGCATTCCGGCCGATCTCGATCACGAGATCGCACGGCTGAAGCTGCAATCGATGGGTGTTGCACTCGACACGCTCACCCCTGCACAGCGCAAATACCTCGCGTCGTGGGATATGGGCACCTGATGTCCGCGTCCGGGGGAGGCATGTTGCAGGTTCGAGTAGCTCACCTCGGGCTGGATCGCACGACGAACACGCCGGTGGTCATACTGCAGGAAAACGATGGACAGCGCGTGCTGCCGATCTGGATCGGCCCGGCGGAGGCGAGCGCCATCGCGATGGAGCTGGCCGGCGTCAAGTTCTCGCGCCCGCTCACCCACGACCTGCTCAAGCAGGTGATCGTCGGACTGGGCGCCGAGCTGCGCAAGGTGATCATCACGCAGGTGAAGGACAACACCTATTTCGCCGAGCTGCACATTTACCGGGGCGATACGGTCATTCAGATCGACGCCCGCCCGTCCGACTCGATCGCGCTCGCGCTGCGCCTCAAGGCGCCGATCCTGACGAGCGAAACGCTGCTCGAGCTCACGTCCGTGGATACGAGCGAGGGCACGATCCAGCCCGGCGCCGGCGGGACGCCGCTCGACGCCGACACGCTGAAGTCATACCTCCAAAACCTCGATCCTGAAGATTTCGGGAAGTTCACGCCGTAGCATCCTGCTGCTGATGCTCGGCGTTCCCGGAGCGCTCGCGGCCCAGACGGTGAGCGTGAGTGGGCGCGTGCTGCGCGGCGGCCGGGACACGATTCCCCTGGCAAATAGCTGGGTCGTGCTGCACCGCGTGACGCGCGGGGGCGGAGGGCCGGTGGATTCGGCGCGCTCCGACGCCCGGGGACGCTATCGGATTCAGCTGCGCGACCCCGACAGTACCGGCGTCTACATCATGAGCGCCTGGTACGACAGCCTCGCCTACTTCTCGTTGCCCCTGAACGTCACCGGTCGTCCGGCTGTGCATGTCGAGGACATCGTCGCGTTTCAGACGTCCACGAATGGGCCACCAATTCGCTTGACGCGGCGGCTCGCCACGGTCGCGGGACCCGGCGAGGATGGCACGCGGGAAGTGCTGGAAATCCTGGAGCTCGAGAACACGGGACACACCACCCGCGTCACCAAGGACACGCTGGTGCCGACGTGGGCTGGACGCGTTCCTGAGGGCGCCGGACAATTCCGCGGCGGCCAGGGCGACATCTCACCGGAAGCGATGCTGTTTCGCCATGACAGCGTCTTTGTGCTGGGCCCGATTCCACCGGGTCCGGTGAAGCAGCTCAGCTACGGCTACTCGTTGAGGGCGGGCACGCGCACGCTCGTGCTTCCAATCGATCAGCCGACCGTTGAGGTCAATCTGCTCGTGGAGGACACGGCCGCGGCGGTCACGGCGCCGAAGATCGAATCGCTCGGCGTCCAGGAGATCGAGCAGCGACATTTCGCGGCATATCGCGCCGGGCCACTCGCCGCGGGCGACAGGGTCGAGATTCAGCTGCCGGCCGGAAAATTCCGCGCGCAGACGTTGCTGCCGTACGTGATCGCGGTGCTCGCGGCCGGGATGGTCGTGGCCCTTGTGTGGGCCTTGCGAAGAAGGCCGTCGCCAGCCTAGACTAGCTTCCACTTACGCGAACGGGGATTACGGAAGCCGGTGCAAATCCGGCGCGGCCCCGCCACTGTAACGGGCATGTTTTGATGTAGGGGTGCAGCATGCTGCGCCCCTACTACGCGGACCGCCACTGGGATTCGTTCCTGGGAAGGCCCCGCGTTCGCCCGGAGCCAGGAGACGTCTGCGTTCGCGCCACCAAGCAATTCCCTCGCGGGAGGGATGGTGAAGCGAACCTTCCTTTTTGTCGTTTTATTCCTGGCCAGCTGTGGGCCGTCGGGCCGTCCGGCCGTCGGGCCGTCCCAAAGAATCGTTTCACTCCTCCCTTCATTTACCGAAATCCTGTTTGCAATTGGTGCTGGTGATCGCCTTGTAGGCCGCACCACGTGGTGCGACTATCCGCCAGCCGCTCTCGACATTCCCAGCGTCGGGGACGGCATGCCGCCGAACGTGGAAGCCGTCGCGGCGCGACAGCCTGATCTCGTCGTCCTGTACAACTCCGGTCCCAACGTCACGGCCGCGAAGCAGCTCGAGCGGATCGGCATTCGCACGGTGTTACTGGATCTCAATCGGCTGGAAGACCTCGGTCCGGCAACGCGCACACTGGGACGCCTGACTGGTCTAGAGGAGCGCGCCGATTCGTTGGCCAACGCGATGGACAGCCTCCTCCACCAACCTCCACCACCATCGACAACCTCCCTCGCGTTCATCGTGTGGGATAACCCTCCGATCACGATCGGTCGCGGCAGCTACCTGCACCAGCTCGCCGCCCTCGCCGGCGCACGCAACGTCTTCGATGACGTCGCTGCGCCCTCCGCGCAGGTCTCGCTCGAAACGATCGCCGCCCGCAACCCGCAATGGATCGCCGTCCTCGCGGATTCTGCCGTGACGCCGGCCTTCGCGAAACGCCGTGAATGGCGCGCGGTACGGGCAGTGCGAGAGGGGCACTTTTTGCTGCTCCCGGGCTCCTTGTTTGGCCGCCCAGGGCCGCGATCGGCCGAGGCCGTGCGCGAGCTGCGGGTACGGTTGGAACGGACCGCCTCCCGATGAAATGGACGCTGTTGGGCTTCGTCGCCGTTCTCGCGCTCATCGGCAGCGTAGTCCTTGGTCCGGCGGCCGTACCACTCGCCGAGCTCCTGCGATCGGACATTGTCTGGAATCTGCGGGCCCCGCGCGCGCTGCTCGCCTTTCTGGTCGGTGGATCGCTCGGCGTTGCCGGGGCAGGGCTACAGGCCCTGGTCCGCAATCCACTCGCCGATCCATTTCTCTTGGGGCTCTCGGGTGGCGCCGGACTCGGTGCCGTTCTGGCGATTGCGCTCCACCTGCCGGGTCCATGGGCGCTGCCCCTCGCCGCATTTGTCGGCGCGCTCGCGGCGCTCGGTCTCGTGTACCGCATGGGGTTAATTGGCGGAGCGGGAGGAGCACTCGATCCGCGGATCCTACTGCTAGGGGGCGTCGCCGTGGGCGCCTTCGCGGCGGCGATCACGACTGCGATTGTCTCGCTCGCCGATGCCGCCGAGCTGCGTAACGCATTTCTGTGGCTCTGGGGCGGGCTCTCGGCGGCCTCATGGGATTCCGTCCTGCTCGTCGCCCTCTACGCACCCATCCCGCTCGCCGTCCTGTTCGCCGCGTCCCGCCCGCTCGACCTGCTGGCCTTGGGCGAGGAACCTGCGGGCTACTTAGGGGCCGACGTCAACGCGGTAAAGCGGCGCGTCTATCTGGCGGCCTCACTCCTGACTGCGGCAGCCGTCGCGGTTTCTGGCGTGATCGGCTTCGTCGGGCTCGTGGTGCCCCACATCGCGCGGCTCACATGGGGCCATCGCCACCGCGCGCTGCTGCCGGCCGCGTTCATCGGTGGCGGGGCTTTGCTCGCGATCGCGGACACGCTCGCCCGTACCGTCGTCGCGCCGCGCGAGCTGCCCGTCGGTGTGGTGACGGCACTCATTGGAGTGCCGATGTTTGCGCTGCTCCTGCGGCGTTGGACGATTGCATGAAAAACGTGCGTCGTGCGTGGTGCGTCGTGCGTCGGGAGGCATGATGCTGAGACTCACCGACGTGCGCTACCGCTATCCCGGGGCGGCACAGGATGCGCTCTCGAACGTCTCCCTTTCCGTTGAAGCGCGCCAGTTCCACGCCGTGCTCGGCCCCAACGGCAGCGGCAAGACGACGCTCGTGCGGATCGCGCTAGGCGGCATAACGCCTCTCGTGGGTCGTGCCGACATTGATGGCCGTTCAGCAGCTACGTGGAAGCGCCAGGAGCTTGCCCGCGTCGTGGGCGTCGTGCCGCAGCGCGAGGACAATCTCTTTCCGCAGCGTGTCCGCGAAACCGTGCTGCTGGGCCGCTATCCCCATCTCTCGATGTGGGGCCGCGAGCGCGCAGAGGACCATGCCGCCGTGGACCGCGCGCTCGCGGCGTGCGACGCGGAGCACCTCGCGGACCGCTGGGTCTGGACGCTCTCAGGCGGCGAATATCAGCGGGTCCGGGTGGCGCGCGCGCTGGCGCAGGAGCCGCGACTCCTGGTCCTCGATGAGCCGGGCATGTCGCTCGATTTGCGGCACGAAATGGGGCTGTTCGAGCTGGTGCGCGGCTTGGTGGAGACGCAGGGGCTGGGCGTGCTCATGATCACGCACGACTTGAACCTCGCCGCCCGCTTCGCCGATTCGTTGCTCCTGCTCGAAGGTGGACGTCCGGTCGCGTCCGGCACACCAGCTGATGTGTTGACGCAGGAGACGGTCGAGACGGTGTTCTCCTGGCCGGTCGTGATGCAAACCATTGATGGCCGACCGCAGATGATTCCCCTCCGCCAACCGAAGGAGTCTCACCCATGAACGTGGCGCTGCTCCTCATCGCCCTCACCGCCCAACAGCCGTCCCCTCAGGACACGGTCGTCTTGAAGCCACTCGTGGTAACGGCGACGCGCGTGCCTGTGCCGGCGGATGTCGTCGCGTCGGCCGTGACCGTGCTACGCGGATCCGACCTCGAGGCCCAGGGCATTCGCACCGCAGCCGAAGCGCTCGAGACGGTCCCGGGCGCGCACATCGCCGAGACGGGGAGTTTCGGCGGGCAGACATCGCTGTTCATGCGTGGTGGCGAGAGCGATTACACCAAGATTCTGGTCGATGGCGTGCCGTTCAATCAGGCGGGCGGCGCAATCGACCTGGCACACCTCACGACCGACAACATCGATCGTATCGAGATCGTGCGCGGGCCCGTCAGCGTCTTGTACGGCTCGGATGCGGTGACCGGGGTGGTTCAGATCTTCACGCGCACCGGACACGGACCGGCTCAGCTCGGTGCCGAGCTGCACGCGGCCACGTACGGTTCGACGGATGCGGCCATCGATGTCGCAGGGTCGCATGGCAAGATCGGCTATGCTGCACGTGTGTCGCGATTCTCGGCCGACGGGCTGTATCGCTACAACAACCGCTACCGCAACAGCGTGGCCAGCGCGCGCATCCAAGTGACGCCCGATGCGCGCACCGATGCGAGCCTCACATACCGCTACGGCGACGACAGCTACCATTTTCCCACGAACGGCTATGGCGCGGCGGTCGACTCGAACCAGCGGTCGGCGGAACGCGGGCCGTTGCTGAGCCTGACTGCGGGTCGAATTCTCGGCCAGCACCTGGACGCTCGGATCACCGGCGCCATGAAGGAATCGCGGCTTTTCTATAACGACGAGCCCGATTCTCCCGGTGAAGACGGGACGTTCTGGAGCAAGGACTGGGTGCGACGGGCGACAGCGAGCGCGCTCCTCACCTGGCGAAAGGGCCAGGCTACTTCGCTGATGGGCGGAATCGAGTACGAAGATCAGCAGCAGCGTGGCACGAGCGAGTTCAGCGCGTCATTCGGCACCTTTCCCAATCCACCCGTCGATGTGCAGCGCACCAACACGGGGTATTTCACACAAGCCGTTATCTCGGCGGGACAGTCGGCTGTGACGCTCGGAGGACGCCTGGATGACAACTCGCAGTTCGGCACGCATGGCACCTATCGAGCCGGCCTGGTTTACCGCCTGGCGCACGCAACGCGGGCCCGCTTTTCCGTGGGGACGGGCTTCAAAGAACCGTCGTTTTTCGAGAACTATGCAACGGGGATTGTCCGCGGAAATCCCCATCTCAAGCCGGAACGCTCCCGGAGCTTTGAGGTGGGCCTCGAGCGGGGAGCAGTCGCGGTGACGTACTTCAACCAGCGCTTTCGCAACCTGATCGAGTACTCCGGGACGCGGGTGGGACCGGATTCAGCCAACTACTTCAACGTGGGTGGCGCGATCGCGGATGGTATCGAAGCGACCGCGAGCACCAGTGTGGCGACGTCCGTCGTGTTGTCGCTCAACTACACGTTCCTGCACACCCGCGTGGAGAAATCGGGGTCGAGTGACCCTAACGGCCTGTTCGTCCCCGGCAAGCCGCTCATTCGCCGGCCGGCGCACACGCTCGCGCCGCAGCTTTCCGCTACCGTCGGCGCCCGCGGGCGCATCAACGTCGGTGCCCTCTGGGTTGGGAAGCGCGACGACGTCGGTGCGCAGCGCGTTACGATGAATCCCTACACGCGCGTAAACGTCTCGGGCGAGTACACGGTCGGTCGCGTAGTCTTGTCGGGCCGGTTGGACAACGTATTCAACGATCAGCGACAGGAGATTAATGGGTACCGGCCGCGCGGACGAACCGTGACTCTCGGCGGGCGCATCACTGTTGCGCGCTGAACGCATCGTATCGCTGCTGCCAAGCGCGACGGAAATCGTGTGCGCGCTGGGGCTCGAAGACCGGCTCGTGGGGATTTCGCACAACTGCGACTATCCGCCGTCCATAACGACTAGACCGAGGCTCACGCGTCCACGCGCCGACCTCGAGGGTCTCTCGAGCGGCGAAATCGATGCGGCCGTGCGCGCCGCGTTGCGCGACTACGGCAGCGTATATGAGATCGACACCGCTGCAATCGAGGGGCTCGCCCCGGATCTCATTCTCACGCAGGGCATCTGTGATGTGTGTGCGGTGCCGGAGCGCCAAGTGATCGCGTCCTCATTGGGAGCTCAGGTCCTCACCCTCGACGCTCACGATCTTTCCGCCATTTTCGCGAGCATTCGCGATGTCGGCTGCGCAACAGGTGTCACTGAGCGAGCTCAACAGCTGATGGCCGACATGCAGCGGCGCATCGCTGCTGTGCAGACGCGTGTCGCGGGACGCCGACGGCCGCGCGTCCTCGCGCTCGAGTGGCTGGATCCTCCGTACGTGCCCGGCCATTGGGTTCCTGAAATGGTTGCGGCGGCGGGCGGGGAGCTGCTGGCTGGGACCGCTCGCCGGCCATCCAATCGCATGGAATGGGCGGACCTACGGGCGCTGCATCCCGACGTAGTCTTGATCATGCCCTGCGGGCTCAACCTGGGCGAAACACGCCTCGAAGCGCAGCGCTATTCTGATGAGCTCCAAGACCTCGGCGGCCGGATGCAGTTATTGGACGCGTCGGCGTATTTCAGTCGCTCCGGTCCTCGCGTTGTAGATGGAATTGAAATCCTAGCGTCAACCCTCGGCGCCCTTTGCCGCCCTTCGCCGCCGTAGTATCTCGCCGCCGCCTCTTTCGCCGCCGGTTCAATCGCCGCCGTATATTTCCTGCGTGACCCTCGTTTCGACGCCCGCGATCGTCCTCCGCACCCATCGCTACAGCGAAACCTCCAAGATCGTGCGCCTGGCGACGCGCGATTACGGCGTGCAGAGCGCGATCGCGAAGGGCGTGCTGCGGCCCCGCAGTCCCTTCGGGGCGGCGCTGGAGACGCTGAGCGAGGGCGTGGCGCAGCTGTATCACAAAGAGACCCGCGAGCTCCAGACGCTGGCGGCGTTTGACGTGATCCAGCTGCGGCGCGACCTCGCGGGCGATTTGGGGCGCTTCGCGGGCGCCGCCGCGCTGTCCGAAGTCATGTTGAAGATGGCCCCGCCGGCGCCGTTGCCCGCCGCGTATGAAGCCTTCACCCATGGCCTCGATGCCCTCGCCAGGGCCGAGCTCGGCCACGCCGACGCCGTGGCGGTGCGGTGGCTCTGGCTCGTCGTTGGGGTGCTCGGCTTCGCCCCGCAGCTCGAGACGTGCGTCCGCGATGGCAATGCCGTCTCCGGAACGGTCGCCTTCAGCGCCGCGGACGGCGGAGTACTGTGCGCCAGCTGCGCCGGCCCTCAGCCGCCCACCAAACTGCCGCCGCAAGCCTACGACGATCTCCGCGCCCTGAATGACGAACAGGCGGACCTCCCCGCGCTGGATGCTGCCCACGCCGCAGCCCACCGCCGCCTGGTCGCCCGCTTTATCCGTCACCACCTGGGGGAGGTCGGGCGCAACGGCAAACAGGAGCGATCGAGCGCAATCGACATTTGGGAGCGTGGCACGTGGGTCCCCCCCGGTTCGTAGTCGGCACCGCGGGCCATATCGATCACGGCAAGACCGCGCTGGTGAAAGCGCTGACCGGCGTGGATACCGATCGGTGGGAAGAAGAGAAGCGCCGCGGCATTACGATAGACCTCGGATTTGCGCCCCTCCCGCTGCCTGGCGGTATCGTGGCAAGCGTCGTAGACGTGCCTGGCCACGAAGCCTTCGTCAAAAACATGCTCGCCGGCGCAACCGGCATCGACGTCGCGCTGCTCATCATCGCGGCCGACGAAGGCATCATGCCGCAGACCGAAGAGCATCTGGCCATCGTCGAGCTGCTCGGCGTGCGGCGCGGGATCCCCGTCCTGACCAAACGCGATCTCGTGGATGACGAGTGGCTCAGTCTGGTCCGGACCGAGGTGGTCGAGCGGCTCTCGCACAGCCGGGTGCGTTGGCAGGCGCCCGTCGCCGTTAGCGCCGTCAGAGGCGAGGGTTTGGAGGATCTGAAAAAGGCGTTGGTGGAGGTTGTCGAGGACGTTGTTGAGCGGCCAACTGATGATCTGTTCAGGCTACCGATTGATCGTGTCTTTGCGCTACCGGGAGCTGGGACCGTGGTGACAGGGTCAACCTGGAGTGGCACGGTCGCCGCCGGTGCGAACGTGCGGCTGCTGCCGCTCGATCGGGAAGTTCGCGTGCGGTCGATTCAAGTTCACGGTCAGGATGCCCATCAGGCGGGTCCCGGCCGGCGCACGGCCCTCGCACTCGTGGGAGTCGACAAGGACGAGCTCGAGCGCGGGGACGTCGCCGTGACAGGTCCCGGATGGGCCGCCACCGACACGCTCGACGTCGCGCTGGAGCTGCTGCCTGCCGCTCACAAACCGCTCGCCGTCCGCACCAGGATTCGGGTGCACCTGGGCACCGCCGAAGTGCTGGGCCGTGTGGCGCAGGTCCGCGCGATCGCCCCGGGGGAGACGGGGACTGCGCGGTTGCTGCTGGAGCATCCCATCGTCGCCCGTGGCGGAGATCGCTTCGTCATGCGGAGCTTTTCCCCCGTGACGACGATTGGGGGAGGAGTCGTGCTCGATTCCTTTCCGCCCAAACGGCCCCGTGTGTCGGAGCGTGGTCTCTCGGTCGGACAGCCGCCCGCCGAGCGGCTGGCGCGGTTCGTAGACGAGGCAGGCCTCGCCGGTGTGCGAGTCGACGCCATGGCCGTTCGGCTGGGGATCCTTCCTGCCGCCGTGCCCGCGGCCATCGCGGCGGCGGGGAAGGGCGTGCTCCGGGCCGGAGATGTGCTGGTCGCGCGCCGGGCCATTGCCGCCGAGGTCGACAAGCTCGCGGCGGCGGTTGCCGCGCATCATGAGGAGCACCCGCTCGATCCCGGGCTATCGCTCCAGGCTCTCAGGTCCGCGGTGAACGCGCCCCCCCCCCCAGCCGTTCTCGACCTGCTCGTCGAGCATGGGGTCAAGAAGCAGGCATGGGAGCTGGCCGAGGGAGGGGCAGTCGTTCGCTCTCCTGGATGGAGGGCTCAGGTTGGGGATGCCGGCGGCCGCTTGGCGCAGCGGCTCGCGGAGGCCCGCTGGCAGCTGCCGACGGTCTCCGAATTGCAACGGGAGTTCGCCGATCCCAGCGTGCCGGCGCTGCTGGCGCATTTGGCACGCGAGGGCTCGGTGGAGCGCGTGGACCAGGAGCGCTATGCGCTGAAACAGGCGCTGGAGGAGTTCCGTCGGGCCGTCGAGGAGACGCTGCGGGAGCTTGGCGCCGCCACCCCCGCGCAATTCCGGGACCGCCTCGGCCTGACGCGCAAGTACTTGATACCGTTGCTCGAGTGGGCGGACCGGCGAGGGATCACGAGTCGTAAGGGAGATACCCGGGTCCTACGTGCTTGACAGGAAGGAAGGGCGCTTCCTAGGTTTTCCTTGACGAGTTAATTACCTCGCGCCCTGTACCAACAAGGAGAGCGGTCTAACGCATCTTTTACGTTCGCAGAGGAGTCGGGGATGAAGCGGTATGCCTGGGCTGTACTGGCGGGAGCGCTCGGGCTACTGGCGGGGGTTGATGGAGTCCTGGGGCAAGCGTCGCCCCCTCCGCTGGTTGAGCTCAAGCAGAACTATCCGAACCCCTTCAATCCGGCGACCACGATCCCGTTCACATTGAACGGCGATCTGTTTGCCAATGGTCATCGGCCGAAGGTGTCGCTCAAGATCTACAACGTGCTCGCGCAGCTCGTTGCCGTGCCGATTCTTCAGGGCACGGGCGAGGCGCTGGCGGATCTCGAGCTGACGTGCGCGGGCGGTCCGACGCCGTGCGCGTTCAACGCGTACTGGGACGGGAAAGTCCTGAAGACGGACCGCGAAGCGGCATCCGGCGTCTACATCTACCAGCTGATCGTGGATGGCCGGCGATTTACGAAGAAGATGATCATAATGAAGTAAGGGCGTCGAAAACAAAGGCGTCAAAAACAAAACCGTCAAAAAGAAAACCGTCAAAGCGAAAGGCGTCGAAGGAGAGGCGTTTACGTCTTCTTTTCGACGCCTTTCCATTTGACGCAGTTCTTTTTGACGCCGTTCTTTTTGACGTTTTGAGCTAACCCCCCTGTCTTTTTGGCACCTTTTATGGGCACATTGGTTGCTTGAGGACAGGTCATGATCCAACCAGATAGACTTACCATTAAAGCCGCAGAGGCCTTGCAACAGGCTGCCTCCTACGCCCGTTCAAACGGCAACCCCGTCGTCAACGACGCCCATCTCTTCTACGCCCTGCTGCAACAGGACGAAGGCATCGTCGTGCCGCTGTTGCAGAAGACTGGGCTCAATGTCACGCAGCTCCAGGCCGAGACCGAGCGCGAGATCGAGCGCTTCCCCAAGCAGTCGGGTGGCGGCGCCGAGCCGACGTTGGCGCGCGAGTTGACGCGTGTGCTGGATCGCGCGGACGAGGACGCGAAGTCACTCGGCGACGCGTACGTCTCGACCGAGCACTTGCTGCTCGCGCTTGCCGAGGAGAAGAACACGACGGCGCGCCAGTTGCTCTCGGCAGCCGGCGTGAGCCGCAAGGATCTGCTCGCGGCGCTCGAAGGGGTGCGCGGCGCCCATCGCGTCACGGATCAGGAGCCCGAGAATAAGTATCAAGCGCTGCAGCGCTTCACGCGCGATCTCACCGATGTCGCGCGCAAGGGCAAGCTCGATCCGGTCATCGGCCGCGACGAAGAAATTCGCCGCGTGATGCAGGTGCTGTCCCGCCGCACGAAGAACAATCCCGTGCTCATCGGTGAACCGGGCGTCGGCAAAACCGCGATCGTCGAAGGGTTGGCGCAGCGCATCGTGAACGGCGACGTGCCCGACTCGCTCAAGAACAAACATCTGATTGCCCTGGACATCGGCGCGCTCGTCGCCGGCACGAAGTACCGCGGCGAGTTCGAAGAGCGGCTCAAGTCGGTGCTCAAGGAGATCACGTCCACAGAGGGGCGTTACATCGTCTTCATCGACGAGCTGCACACGCTGGTCGGCGCGGGCGGCGCCGAGGGCGCGGTGGACGCGTCCAACATGCTCAAGCCGGCGCTGGCGCGTGGCGAGCTGCACGTCGTCGGCGCGACGACGCTCGACGAATACCGCAAGCACATCGAGAAGGACGCGGCGCTGGAGCGGCGCTTCCAGCCGGTGTTCGTGGGTGAGCCGTCAGTCGAAGACACGATCGCGATCCTGCGCGGCCTGAAAGAGCGCTACGAAGTCCATCACGGCATCCGCATCACCGACAATGCGATCGTCGCCGCGGCCACGCTGTCGCATCGCTACATCACGGACCGGTTCCTGCCGGACAAAGCGATCGACTTGATCGACGAGGCAGCCGCGCGGCTGCGCATCGCCATCGACTCGCTGCCACAGGAAATCGACGAAGTCGAGCGAAAGATCACGCAGTTCGAGATCGAACTGGCCGCGCTAGCCAAAGAGAAGGACAAGGCGTCGAAGGAACGCAAGTCTAAGATCGAACAGGAGCTTGCGGAGCTTCGTGAGACGTCCAACGCCATGAAAGCGCAATGGACCGCGGAAAAAGACGCGATTCAAAAGATTCAGGCTAAGAAGGCCGAGATGGAGCAGCTGCGCACCGAGGCGGAGCAGGCGACGCGCCGCGGCGATCTCCAGAAGGCCGCCGAAATCAGTTACGGGCGTGTGCCCGCGGCCGAGAAAGAGATCCAGACACTCGAGAAGCGACTCGCGGAGATCCAGAAGAAGGGGAAATACCTGAAGGAAGAGGTGGACGCGGAAGACATCGCCGAGATCGTATCCAAGTGGACCGGCATTCCCGTCACCAAAATGCTCGAGTCGGAGAAGGAGCGGCTGCTCAAGCTCGAGGAGGAGCTGGGCCGGCGCGTCATCGGGCAGAAGGAAGCGCTGGCTGCCGTGTCCAACGCGGTGCGGCGCGCGCGCGCGGGACTCCAGGATCCGCATCGCCCCACCGGCTCGTTCATTTTCCTCGGGCCCACGGGCGTGGGGAAAACCGAGACGGCGAAGGCGCTCGCCGAATTCCTATTCGATGATGAGCGGGCGCTGGTGCGGATCGACATGTCGGAGTACATGGAGAAGCACGCGGTGGCCCGGTTGATCGGTGCGCCGCCTGGATACGTCGGCTACGAAGAGGGCGGCCAGCTCACGGAGGCGATCCGGCGCCGGCCGTACTCGGTGATCTTGTTCGACGAAATCGAGAAAGCGCACCCGGATGTCTTCAACATCCTCCTGCAGATTCTCGACGACGGACGTCTCACCGATTCGCAGGGGCGGACGGTGGACTTCCGCAACACCGTGCTGATCATGACGTCGAACATCGGGTCGCAATACCTGATCGAGGCGGGCACGGGGCAGGTCGCGTGGGAGCAGGCCGAGACGAAGGTGATGGAGCTGTTGCGCCAGGCGTTCAAGCCGGAGTTTCTGAACCGCGTGGACGACATCATCATCTTCCGGCCGCTGACGCACGAAGACATCGCGCAGATCGTGGATATCCAGATCAAGCGCGTGGAGAAGCTGCTGGCCGACCGCAAGCTGACGCTCGAGGTGACGCCGGCGGCGAAGACGCTGATCGTGGCCGAGGGCTACGATCCGGTGTACGGCGC
This sequence comes from Gemmatimonadales bacterium, assembly GCA_036002655.1. Taxonomy (GTDB): domain Bacteria; phylum Gemmatimonadota; class Gemmatimonadetes; order Gemmatimonadales; family GWC2-71-9; genus 20CM-2-65-7. The sequence goes on along the minus strand of DASYTD010000063.1, from coordinate 6,487 downwards.
GCGGCCGCTGAAGCGCGCGATCCAGCGGTTGCTACAGAATCCGCTCGCGGTGTCGGTGCTCGAAGGCGAGTTCGCCGAGGGCGACCGGGTGCGGGTGGACCGCACTAAAGATGGGAACTCGTTGAGCTTCGAGAAGGCGCGGGAACCGGTGCGTGCTTAAAGGCCGTGCGTCGTGCGTGGTGCGTCGTGCGTCGTAAGACCGGAATGGAAGCGGCGCTCGAGCAGGCGCGGCTTGCTGCCTCGAAAGACGAAGTCCCTATTGGGGCGGTGGTGATGCGCGGCGAGGAGATCATCGCCGAGGCGCACAACGAGACCGTCGTCCGCCAAAACCCCACATATCACGCGGAGTTTCTGGCGATCGAGCGGGCGCTCGAGGCGCTAGAGACTGACCGTCTCACGGACTGTACGCTGTACGTGACGATCGAGCCCTGCGCACAGTGCGCGGGCGCGATTGTGCTGGCGAAGGTTGGGAAGTTGGTGTTCGGGGCGTACGATGAGAAAGCCGGCATGTGCGGGTCGTTAGGAGACTTGGTGCGGCATCCGCGGCTGAATCATCGGGTGGAGGTGCAGGGCGGGGTGGAGGCTCAGGAATGCGTCGAGGTGATCAAGAGCTTTTTCGCAGCAAAGCGTCCAGCACCGCCGCAGCCTCGTTGAGTTGATCGTCAGTCAGATACGGCGCCGGCCCCAGCCGCAGCACATCACCCCGATAATCCGTCCAGATATTCTGTTTCCGCAGGGCCTTTTGAGCTCTGGCGGCTTTCGGGACCGGGATCGCCAAAAACCCACCGATCGCCTCGTTCGTGGTTCTGCCCGCAAGAATCCCAGTCTGATGCTGGTTTAACTGCCGGAGGCTCTCCGGTGTGAGCTTCTGGTCCTCGAAAAACTTGAACACCGCCGCTGCTCGGTAGTGACTCGTGAAGTCATACGTCGCGCCCGCGAAGCGCGCCGGCCCGGGCCCGTACACGATGCGCCCATCCCTGGGCAACCGGCTCAGAGCCGTGAATTCGCTGAACCACCCCGTTACTACCGGCTGCAGATTCGAGTCTTCGGGAAATCGGAGAAACGCGTTGCCAGGGCCGAGCTGGCAGTACTTGTAGCCGCCTCCCACGACGTAGGCCCGCTGCAATTCTTCCTCGACAAGCGAGAATGGCACGACGTTGAGTGCGTGATAGGCGTCCACGAGCAGCTCGGCGCCGACTCGCTCACAGGCCTCCAGGGCTGCCTTGAGATTCGGGACGATGTGCGCATTCGTATAGAGCACCGCCGAGACTAGGATTGCCGCCGTACGATCATCGACTACCACGGCGAGCCGCTCGCCTAATGTCGACGCGGGCAGAGCCGGCACCTTGATGACTTCGATGCCCTCATATGCTAGACGATCCAGCTGACGACGGATCGTGTGAAACTCGCCATCCGTCGTGATCAGCTGGGGACGTTTGCGCAGGGGAAGCGCCGACAAGAACCGCACGACCAGCTCGTGTGTGTTCGGCGCTAACGCGATCCGGTCCGGTGAGTCGTCGAGCAGCCGCGCGAACCCGCGCCGGACTTCGTTGGCCTTCTCGAATGCCTTGTCCCAGACATCGTCCACCAACTCGGCCGTATCAAGCCACGCCTGTTGCTGTGCCTCGAACGCGACGTCGGGCCAGGCCTGATGGGAATGGCCGGTGAGGAGAATCCGTTCCGTGACTCGGAAGCGGCTGTAATGCTTGGCGAGCTCTTCGGGCTTAATCACAGCTCTGATCTGATGGCCCAAAGATCCGGAAAAGCGGGCTGATTGAGCGTAGTGAGGAGATATTCGGCACCCGCCGAGCCCCCAGTCCCCATCTTCGTCCCGATTGTCCGCTGCACCATCTTCACATGCCGGTAGCGCCACTCCATGAAGCCTTCGTCCAGGTCCACCAGCCGCTCGGCGATTTGTGCCACCGTCGGATTCGTCCGGTATACCTCCACGATGATCCGCTGGACGTCGGGCGACGGCTGCAACGTCGTGCTGCAGTCCCGCTCGAGTAGCGCCTTCGGAACCGGATACTTGTTCGCCGCGAGGTAATGCAGAAACGCATCCCACAACGTCGGCTGGCTGAACCGCCGCTCGACACGCCTCCGGTTCTCACTGCCTTCGGGATACCGCTCGAACGAGGGCCGGCCCTTCTTGCCGAGAATGAATTCGATCTCACGGAACTGATGGGACTGAAAACCGCTGCCTGATTCCAGCCGGTCGCGGAACGCCAGGAAGTTGAGCGGCGTGATCGTCTCGAGTACGTCGATCTGCGCCACCAGCGTCTTGAGAATCGTGAGAATCCGCTTGAGCGTCGCCGCCGCAAGCGGCGTGTCGTTGGCGCGCAGCAGCTGCTGGAGATAATCGAGCTCGTGCAGCACTTCCTTGAACCAGAGCTCATAGACCTGGTGGATGATGACGAACAGCGTCTCATCATGTTCGAGCTCACCGGCGCGCGGTTGCTGCAACGAGAGCAACGCGTCGAGCTGTAGGTAACTGGAATAGGTAACTGGCATCATTAATCCTGGGAGCTGGGAGCAGGGAGCAGGAAGCAGCAAAGCCGAGAGACGTACTGCTCCCCGCTCCCTGCTCCCGGCTCCCTCATGTCCGCGGCCTATACTTGTTCAACGTTACGTACGGATCCGGCCAGGCAAGCGGATATCCTTGTTCGTAAGCGGCATGGCGCGTCCAGTACGGATCCCACAGATGCGCTCGCGCCAACACGCACAGGTCCGCGCGCCCGGCCGCGAGAATCGTGTTCACATCCTGGTACGAAGAAATGTTGCCGACCGCCATCGTCGCGATGCCCACTTCATGGCGGATCCGGTCGGCGAAGGGCGTCTGAAATTGGCGCCCATACTGGGGCTTCGCGTCGGCCACGGTCTGCCCAGCCGACACGTCCGTGATGTCGCAGTCGTGAGCCTTGAGCATCCGCGCTACCTCGACAGAATCAGCCGGCTGCATCCCACCCGGCGCCCAGTCCACCGCCGAAATGCGCACCGAGATCGGCTTGTGATCCGGCCAGACCGCGCGCACGGCATCGAACACTTCCAGCGGGAACCGCATGCGGTTTTCGAGCGAACCGCCATACGCATCGGTGCGTTGGTTCGTCAGTGGGGAAATGAAGCTCGCCAGCAGATAGCCATGCGCGAAATGGAGCTCGAGCAGGTCGAACCCAGCCTCGTTCGACATCTCCGCGGCACGGGCGAACTCGTACTTGACCTCGTCCATGTCGGCCCGCGTCATCTCCTTCGGGACCTGGCTGTAGGGATAATAGGGAAGGGGTGAGGCCGAAATGATCGGCCAGTTGCCATCCGGCAGCGGCTCGTCCATCCCCTCCCACATGCGCTGGGTCGAAGCCTTTCGGCCGGCGTGGCCGAGCTGCATCGCGATCTTCGCGCCGCTGTTCACATGGACGAAGTCCACAATGCGTTTCCATGCCGCGACGTGCTCGGGCTTGTACATCCCCGTACAACCCGGTGAGATCCGCCCCTCGCGTGACACATCCGTCATCTCGCTGAACACAAGTCCCGCGCCGCCCACGGCCCGGCTGCCGAGGTGGACCAGGTGCCAGTCATTCGGCATGCCATCCTCGGCGAAGTACTGGCACATGGGCGACACCACGACGCGATTCTCGAGCACGAGATCGCGCAGCTTGAACGGCGTGAACATGGGCGGCGGCGGAGGCCCAGTTTCCACACCCGCGGTGCTGGCGAACCACCGATCGACTTTCGCCACGAACTTGGGATCGCGGACCTTGAGATTGTCGTGCGTAATCCGCAGGCTGCGCGTCAGCAGGTTGAACGCGAATTGCAGCGGCTCGAGGTCCATGTAGCGCTCGGTGTCCTCGAACCACTGCAAACTCACCTGCGCGGCGCGCTGCAGGCTCTCGACCGCGGGACGGCGCTCGGCCTCATAAGCAGCGAGTGCGGCCGGCACGTCGGGCTGCCGCTGTAATGCCCCGGCCAACGCAATCGCATCCTCGATGGCGAGCTTGGTTCCCGATCCCACGGAGAAGTGCGCCGTATGCGCCGCATCGCCGGCGAGCACCACGTTCTCGTGCGACCAGCTGGCATTCTTCACCGTAACAAAATTCCGCCACAGGGAGCGGTTCTCGAGCAGGCGGTGACCCTGGAGCTCTTCGTGGAATAGCGCTTCACAGAACGCGACGGTCTGGTCCTCGCTCGCGCGGTCCATGCCGGCGCTGCGCCACGTGGCCTCTGTCGCTTCCACGATGAAGGTCGAATGGCCCTTTTCGTACTGATACGCGTGCACCCGCCACAACCCGTGTTTGTCGCGCTTAAAGTAGAACGTGAAAGCGGGGAAGGGCCGCGTGGTGCCGAGCCAGACGAAGCGGTTGGGACGCCGGTCCAGCGTCGGCTGGAACAGCGCGGCGTAGCGCTGCCGCACGATGCTGTTGAAGCCGTCCGCACCGAGCAGTAGGTCGGCGCCTCGGCGGTACACGACGGGATTGTCGACCTCCTTCCCGGCCTCCACGCACACGCCGAGCTCCTGGCAGCGGCGTCCCAGGACGGCGAGCAGCGCCCGGCGGGACAGGCCGCTGAAGCCGTGGCCGCTCGACGTGATCACCTGGCCACGATAGTGCACGTCGATGTTGTCCCAGTGCGCGAAGTGACTCGCCATCGCCTCGTAGGTCTCGGGATCGGCCGCGGCGAGGTTGTTCTGCGTCGCGTCGGAGAAGACGACGCCGAACCCGAACGTGTCGTCGAGGCGGTTGCGCTCGAGGATCGTGATCTGGTGCGACGGATCGGCCTTCTTCATGAGAATGCCGAAGTACAGCGCCGCCGGGCCGCCGCCGATCGCGACGATCTTCACTTGATGAGCTGCCCCGCGATAATGAGCTGCTGGATTTCGGTCGTGCCTTCGTAAATGCGCAGCGCCCGCACCGACCGGTACAGCCGATCCACGGGATTGTCCGCCAGCACACCGCGGCCGCCCAGGATCTGCACCGCATCGTCGACGATGCGTTGCGCGGCCTCTGTGGCGAAGGCCTTCGCCATGGCCGCCTCCAGCGTCACACGCGGCGCGCCCTGATCCTTCTCCCACGCGGCCCGATAGACGAGCAGTCGCGCCGCGGTGAGATCCGTCGCCATGCGCGCCAGCTTCTCCTGGATCAGCTGAAAGTCGGCGAGTGGTTTGCCGAATTGACGGCGCGACTTGGCGTGTGCCAGTGCCTCGGACAGCGCGCGCGTGGCCATGCCGCAGGCGGCGGCACCGACGGTGGCGCGCAGGCGGTCCAGCGTCGCCAAACCCAACTTGAACCCGCCGCCGTTTCCGTCGGTGTCGAGGCGACATGCGTTTGGGACGCGCGCCTGTTGGAACGCGATTTCGCCGAGGGGATGCGGAGCCGACAAGACGAGCGGCCGCACGAGGCGCAGTCCGGGCGTATCCGCCGGAACGACGAAGCAGCCGATGCCCTTGTCTCGCTTGGCGCGATCGGTTGTGGCGAACACCGTATAGAAATCGGCGATCCCGGCATTGGAGATGAAGGTCTTCGTACCGGTGAGCACGTAGGCGTCGCCGTCGGGCTCGGCCGTGGCGCCCAGCGACGCGACATCCGAGCCGGCATCCGGCTCCGTCATGGCGAACGACGCCATCGCCCGGCCCTGAATGGCGGGCTCGACCCAGCGTTTTCGCATGGCATCGTTGCCGGCGAGCAACATCGGGACGACGCCGAGCGCCTGGAGCGCGAACACGGCATCGGCGAGTGGGGATGCGGCCGCCAGCGCTTCGCGCACGATGCAGCAGGCGCGCCAATCCTGGTCGCGGATCGGCTCGAACCAACCGGCGGCGCCGAGCTTGGCGAGCAACGCGCGCGCCTGTTGGCGCGCGGCCTTGTCGTCCGCGGGTTCGGCCAGCGGCGCCAGCAGCCGCGTGGCGAATTCATCGACACGCTCGGCGAGCCTCAGGTGCTTCTCGTCCAGGAATGCGCGGACCGGCCCCGTATCGAGCATCAGCGGAACTTGGGGTCGCGCTTGGCCCGGAACGCCTCGTGGGCCTCGCGGAAGTTCGGGCTTTGCATCAGCTGCGCCTGCACTTCGGCTTCATAGGCGAGGGCGGCATCGAAGTCGAGTGCGGCCTCGGCCTCCAAGGCCTGCTTCGTGACACCGAGTGCGACAGAGGGACCACGCGCCAGTTTTTCGGCGATCGCGCGCGCCTCGGGGAGCACCTGCGCCTGCGGCACGACGCGGTTGTAGAGGCCGATTTCGTGCGCGCGCTGTGCGTCCACGAAGTCGCCCGTCAGCAGCATCTCGGTTGCATGGCCGTACCCGACCAGTCGGGGCAGCAGCCAGGCGGCGCCCATGTCGGCGCCGGATAGCCCCACCTTGGTAAACAGAAACGCGATCTTGGCCGACTCGGCCGCAATCCGGATATCGCAGGCTGCCGCGATGACCGCGCCCGCGCCGGCCACGGTGCCGTTGAGGGCGCCGACGATGGGGCGGCGACAGCGCCGCATGGCGAGGATCAGGT
>DASYTD010000062.1:0-18332 GCA_036002655.1 Gemmatimonadales bacterium | reverse complement strand
GCGGTGCGTCTCGCAGCTCCATGCGACAAGCGCGATCGCCACGGTCGCCGTCAGCCCGGCGAGCGATCTCAAGTTGGACATAACTCCTGCCTCCGTGAGGGATGATTTGGCACAACGCTGGCTTCGCAACGAAGGCAAGCGTTGTGCCTCGTCTTCAGACACGGAGGGGGTTTCGTCGCAGGGGGTTACAGAACGTCGCGCCGCTGCCACGCCGCCTTCGCGCAGCAGCAGGGCGAGAACACCGCCGCAGCTATGCAGCGCTAATTAATTCCGCTGGCGTCGATAGTGCAGGCCCGAATCAGCGACGCCGCAAGCCAGAGGAGCCATGCGATGGCGTAGGTGAGGCCGAAGAAGCGGATCAGAGCAGCCACTCGATCGGCAGCAGCGCCAACACTCGGACCGCGAGCCGCTTGACCAACCCTGTGCCGGGCTCCTGATCAAAGCGCTGCCCATCATTCGACCATTGCAGAGCGCCCGAGCTGGTCAGGCCGACCCGGTACGCGCGCTCCGGAATGCGTCTGGCAAACGCCACGGCGATCGCTTGCGCCAAGGTTGGACTCTCGATCACGAAGCCCATCTCGGTGTTGAGTCGAGCCGAGCGCGGATCGAAGTTGAACGATCCCACGAACACGCGCTCGCGATCCACGGCGAACGTCTTGGCGTGCAGGCTCGAGGACGAGCTACCCATCAGCCCCGACCCTCGTGCCGAGCGTCCACCCGACAGGCGTTTCAGCTCGAACAGTTTGATGCCGGCGGCGAGCAGCGGCTTGCGCCGCTTGGCGTAGCCGGCGTGCACGGCGGGGACGTCGGTCGCTTCGAGCGCATTCGTGAGCACCGTGATCTCCACGCCCGCACGCGCCAGCGCGGTGAACTCTGCGACGCCTTGCTTTCCCGGGACGAAGTAGGGTGAGACGAGCAGCAGCTCGCTCACCGGCGTCTTGATGACTTCCTTGAGTTGCGACCACAGGAGCTGCGAGTCTCTGGCGAGGCCGAGACCCTTGGCAGGATCGTCGCTGACCATGTGCACGTCGGTCCACTCCAGCTGCAGCTTGCCGTCGATCAGATCGCGCAGGAAGGGCGCATTGCCGAGCGCGTGGATGTATTTCACGCCCACCGGATCGTGCTCGACGCGGTGCGACGCGGCCGTCAGGTCGGCGATGGCGGTTTCGGGTGCAGTGCCGACGACCTGCGTGGCCCGCGTGGCTGACGCGCTCGTCCAATAGCGCTCGAAGTCCGCCGTCACGTCCTCTACAACCGGCCCGACGGCGAGCACATCCAGGTCCATGAACGAGATCTCTTGGCCCGCGCCGAAGTATTCGTCGCCGACGTTGCGGCCGCCGATGATCGTCGCCTGCCCGTCGGCGGTGAACGACTTGTTGTGCATGCGACGATTCAAGCGCCCGAAGTCGGTCACATAGCTGAGCAGCCGCCAGCGGCGCCACTGGAACGCATTGAACAGCCGGACTTCCATGTTGGGATGCGCATCGAACGCCGCGATCGTGGCGTCCAAGCCGGAGGTGTTGTTGTCGTCCAGCAGCAACCGCACCCGCACGCCGCGGTCGGCGGCGCGGTGCAGCGCCTCGAACAGCAGCGCGCCCGACATGTCGTGGTGCCAGATGTAGTACTGCACGTCGAGCGTGTGCTCGGCGGCGCCGGCAAGCAGCACGCGCGCGGCGAAGGCATCGAGGCCGTCGGGTAGCGCAAAGATGCCCGACTTGCCGGGATGGGACTGCACCAGCGGCCCGCAGGACCGGTGCAGCCGAGACTGTTCGCGAACGGAGACGGTCATCAACAACCCAATATTACCACGCTTGGATTATGACGTATTGTGCGCCTGGGGCTTTCGCCCGCCAGCCCGGCGCTTCAGTTTTTTCACGATGCATCGCTTCCCCATCCTCGCCTTGGTGTGCTCGCTGCTCGGCAGTGGTGTTGCCGCCGCGCAAGTCTGCTCGGGGGACATGTCGTTTGCGGGCGGACCCGTCCATTTGGGTTTTGGTATTGCCCTCAACTCGAATGCGGAGGCCTATCACAGCGGATTCGCGCTGGGCAACGCCAACGTGTTCGGGTCAGCTGAAGTGGGGTTGAGTACCTACAATGCCGGCGGCAACGCGTGGGACTTTGGAGCCGGCTTCGGCATGCAAACGACTCGCCGGCACGACAGCAAACTCCAGGTATGTCCCGAAGTTTTCCTGGGCGCCACGAGTGGACCGAAAGACATCAACGGCAGCGGCATCAATTACAGCGCCAGGCATTTCTCGTTCGGCGCTGACGCGGGTTACGTCGCCGTGGACCACAAGGACATTCAGTTCCTGCCCACGGCGAGCCTGCTCGTTGTGGTTTCGCGTTCCACACTCAGCGGCCCGTCATCGGCCAGCAACACCGATTACGAAACGTTTGGCCTCATCGTCTTCGGTGCGAGTCTGGGGTTCGATCATCAGGTCGCCCTGCATCCGGTGGTTGCCTTTCCGGTCGGCTTGAAAGGCGCAACGACATCGTACGGAGTCAGCTTCTCGATCAACCTGTCGGGCAAGCCGTAGCGCTACCGGCCAGCCTTCGCCACGGTTTCCCACGTGCGCGAGAATGCGCGCACCCTCGAATTGAATCGGCAGCTTGAGCTTCTCATCGGAGTCTTCCCACTAACGTAACCGCCCGAGATATGTTCCACTTGCCCTCTCGCCACCGAGGACAATTGACGGCTGTTCCAAAAGCGACACGCCGCGAGTGGATCGGCCTCGCGGTCATCGCCCTGCCCTGCCTGCTGTACTCGATGGACCTGACGGTGTTGAACCTCGCCGTGCCGCGCCTCAGCGCGGCATTGCGGCCGAGCAGCGCAGAGCTGCTGTGGATCATCGATATCTACGGGTTTCTCGTTGCGGGATCGCTCATCACGATGGGCACGCTCGGCGACCGCATCGGCCGCCGCCGGCTGCTGCTGATCGGCGCGGCGGCGTTCGGCGCCGCTTCGGTGGCCGCCGCCGTTTCGCAAAGCGCGACGATGTTGATCGTCACCCGAGCCCTGCTCGGCTTTGCCGGCGCGACTCTGGCGCCATCCACGCTGTCGCTGATTCGCAACATGTTCCTCGACGAGCATCAGCGCCGAGTCGCGATCGGCGTGTGGGTGACCAGCTATTCGGTCGGCGGGGCGATCGGGCCTCTCGTGGGCGGCATCGTGCTGGAGCACTTCTGGTGGGGATCGGTCTTCCTGATCGGTGTGCCGGTGATGGTCCTGTTGCTCATCGTCGGGCCGCTGCTGCTACCGGAATATCGCGACCCCAAGGCGGGCCGCCTGGATATTCTCAGCGCGGTATTGTCACTCGGCGCCGTGTTGGCGGTGATCTATGGATTGAAACGCATCGCCGAGCATGGCCCCGGATGGCCGGCTGCGGTGGCGATAATCGCTGGAGCCGTGCTGGGCATCGTGTTCGTACGCCGGCAGCAACAGCTCTCCGACCCACTCATCGATACGCGATTGTTCCAGTCCGCCGCCTTCAGCGCCTCCTTGGCCCTTTACATGATTGCGACGCTCATTGCGTTTGGAGCATACATCTTCCTCGCGCAGCACCTGCAATTGGTGCTGGGCCTGTCGCCCTTCAAGGCCGGATTGGCGACCATCCCGTCGATGCTCGCGTTCGTCGCGGGCTCGCTGCTGGTCCCGTTGATCGTGCGGCGAGTGCGCCCCGCGTCAGTCATCGTCGCCGGTTTGGTGCTTGCGGCCGCCGGCTTTGTCGTCCTGAGCTATGCCGCCGAGAGCGCTGGCCTGGGCGCCCTGATCGCGGGTTCGCTGATCTACTCACTCGGCATCTCCCCGGTCGTCATCCTGGCCACCGACTTTATCGTAGGAAGTGCACCGGTCGAGAAGGCGGGCGCCGCGTCCGCCATCTCCGAAACCAGCTCCGAGCTGGGCGGTGCGCTCGGCATCGCGATTCTGGGGAGCATCGGAATCGCCGTGTACCGCAGCGCCATGGGTGACGCAGTGCTGACCGGCCTGTTGCCGGCCGCGGCCGAGGCTGCGCGCGCGACGCTGGGCGGCGCGGTGGCCGTGGCGGAGCAATTGCCGGATCAGCTCCGCGGTCAGGTGCTCGGTACTGCTCGGGCCGCGTTCGCGAGCGCCTTCCAGCTCACGGCGTTTATCAGCGCCGCGCTCGCCCTGCTATTGGTTCCAGTGGCTCGCATGCTAAACCCACGAAAGGGCCTATGAGAAAGCTCATCGAGCCTTAGCGCTGACGACCGATCAGCGTATGGATTGCAGCGGCTACGCCGATACGGAGCCGCTCCGCGGCCTGGTGCGGTGCGCGCACGGGCGCGGCGACCGGCGCGAGCGTGCGCCGCACGACTCCCCGTTCCCCATCCACGATGTGGACCAGAAAGCGAACGGAATCCCCGTCCCGGTAGTACGATCCCAAGACGATCGTCACCGCGCCGCTGGCGGCCGCCAATTCGCGAAGCCCGGCGGCATCGAGCCGTCCGGTGGTCCCGACAGGCACGACCTCCAGCGCGCCATCCCGCGCGAGCCCGTCGGTCACCCAGTGCGCCGTGAGCTGTCCTAACGGCGCGAGCGCCGAATCGCCCGACAGGTTCTCGAACGCCGCGACGACGGCGCGCCCCGGGTCGAGCTTCGGCCCGCGCACGATCGGGATGACGCTGGCCGCGGCGAGCGCCAGCACGAGCACGGCGATCCCCGCCACCACCACGCGCCGATCAATCGTCGGCACGAAGCGATCCAGGGGGCGAGACTGGCCGGCGTCGCGCAGGGCGGACGCAAACTCGTCCACGCGCGCGAACCGGTCGGCGGGAGCCGGCGCGAGCGCGCGCGTGAGCACCCGGTTCAACCGCACGATGACGCGGCGGCCCACACCCTGCGCGCGCAGCGCGCTCGTCACCTCGCGATCCACCACGTCCAGCAGCGGCGGACGGCCGACCACCATCTCGTAGAAGACGCACGCCAGGCTGTAGACGTCGGTGCGCGAGTCGATCGCCATGCCGACGAGCTGCTCGGGACTCATGTAGCCCGGCGTGCCGATCGGCAGCCCCACCGCGGTCAGGGTCTTGCCGCCCGCGGCGCTGATGGCGCGCGCGATGCCGAAGTCCGCGACCATCACGCGCCCGTTCGCCTGCAGGATGTTCTCCGGCTTCACGTCGCGGTGAATGATCCCCTGCGCGTGCGCGTAACTGAGCCCCTCGGCGACCTGCTGGCCGATGTGTATCGCCTCGGCGAGCGGCACGATCATGTCCTTCTGGAGCCGTTCCCGCAGCGACGGGCCTTCGACATACGGCATGACGTAGTAGCACAGGCCCTCGGGGCCCTGCGGCACATAGAGGCACTCGTCGGCCGCGAGGATGGGGACGATGTTGGGATGACTGAGCTTCGAGACGAGGTCGATTTCGCGAATGAAGCGGGCGCGGAACAGCGGCGTGGACAGCTCGGGGTGCAAGACTTTGACGGCGACTTTCCGGGACGGGTGTCGCTCCTGCGCCAGGAACACGCGGGCCATTCCTCCGGCGCCGATTTCCCGCTCGACGGTATAGTGTGGTGCCAAACCTTTGCGCAGCGCGGGCAACACATCCACCGCCTGCCACGCACCCGTGATGCTTGCTTCGGTCACGGCGGTAGGCGGGTCGACGGCATCCGAGTGGCTACCTTCCATGGGGTAGCCAGCGCGGTGCAAGCCTCGCACGCCACCCGCCAATACGGCCACGCGTTCCCTGTCGAAGCCCTTTTCGATCAACCGTCGCGCCGCCCGGACGCTTGTGGCGTCGTCTACTCACGCACAGTACAGAAGAATGAGACGGTCGCCCGGCAGCGCGGCCACCGCCTTGCCATCGGGCGCGTCGATCTGTGCCAGCGGGAGCGAGAGCGCTCCCGCGGCGTGCAGGTTGTCGTAGAGCCGTTGGTCCCGCGTATCGACGAGGACGGCGCTGCCGGCATGCAGCAGCGCCAATGCCTCGCTAATCGGCAAGCGGGATGCGGTTTGGGTCCCTTCGGTCATGAGCCGAAGTTACTGCACAACCGCAGTATCAGCATTGGTCGCGCTCTGTCGATTTGCCCCCTTCGCCAACGACCAATGAATGACCGAGCCATATTTCAATCTCATTGGAGGCTGCCATGAAATACCTATGCCTGGTCTATCAAGAAGAAAAACAAGAGGTAAATGTTCCCAAGGACGTGATCGAGCAGGCCAAGCAGGATTACTGGGCGTTCACGGAAGACATCAAGAAGAGCGGCCACTACATCGGGAGCAACGGACTGAAGCACACCGACGCCGCGACCACGGTTCGGGTGCGCAACGGCAAGCTCTCGACTACCGACGGCCCGTTCGCCGAGACCAAAGAGCAGCTGGGCGGCTATTTCCTGATCGAGGCCAAAGACTTGAATGACGCCATCCAGGTCGCGGCGCGGATCCCGTCCGCCAAGTGGGGATCGGTCGAGGTTCGGCCCGTTTGGGGATGAAACGCCGCTCTGTCGAATTGCGAACATCCCAAACGACTAATGGGCGTCCACTTTCCCTAGTCCCCAGACATGTCTTGGAGGAGTCATGCGTTACTTGTGCTTGATCTACGAGGACGAGAAGTGGTGGGAGAAGGCCTCGAAGGACGATATGCAGAAGGGCATGGCCGAGTACACCGCCTTCACGGAGAGCATCAAGAAGAGCGGCGCCTACGTCGGCGGCGAAGCGCTGCAGCCGACCACTACCGCGGCGTCGGTCCGCGTTCGCAACGGCAAGATCTCCACGACCGACGGCCCGTACGTGGAGACGAAAGAGCAGCTGGGCGGTTACTACCTGATCAAGGCGAAGGATCTGAACGACGCGGTCCAGGTGGCCGCGCGGATTCCCGGCGCCCGGCACGGCACAGTCGAAGTCCGTCCGATCATGGAGTTCGACCAGCCGTAGACACGATCGAGTCGATCTATCGCGCGGAGTCCCGCCGCGTCCTCGCCACCTTGATCCGCCTCCTCGGCGACTTCGATCTCGCCGAGGAGGCGCTTCAGGATGCCTTCACGGCGGCGGTCGAGCGCTGGCCCATCGAAGGGACGCCGGCCAATCCGCGCGCATGGCTCATCTCGACTGGACGCTTCAAGACCATCGACCGGCTCCGCAAGCGCCGTCGCGAGGTCCCGGGTGAGTACGACATGCCGCAGGAGCTGACCGAGTCTGAAGACTATGACATAGCCGACGACCGGCTGCGTCTCATCTTCACGTGCTGTCACCCCGCGCTCAACGCGGATGCGCAAGTCGCGATGACGCTGCGCGAAGTGTGCGGTCTGACGACGGAACAGGTCGCCGCCGCCTTTCTCACGACCGCCCCGACCCTCGCCCAGCGTATCGTCCGCGCGAAATCAAAGATTCGCGACGCGCGCATTCCCTACGAAGTCCCGACACGCAACGATCTCCCCGAGCGCCTCGCGACCGTGCTGCACGTCGTCTACCTCGTGTTCAATCAGGGCTACTTCACGCGCGCCGATCTTGCCGCCGAGGCGATCCGGCTGGGTACGCTGTTGGCCGACCTCCTGCCCGAGCCGGAGGCGCTGGGCCTGCTCGCGTTGATGCTCCTGCACGACGCGCGCCGGGCCACGCGCACGAACACCGCGGGCGAGCTCGTTCCGCTCGAAGAGCAGGATCGCTCGCGCTGGAACAAGGCGCAGATCCAGGAAGGAGTCGCGCTGGTGGAGCGCGCACTGACATCCCGCGGGTTCGGCCCGTTTGCGCTGCAAGCGGCGATTGCGGCGCTGCACGCGGAGGCGCCGACCGCGGCCGCCACCGATTGGGCACAGATCGCGGGGCTGTACGACGTCCTGAACCGAGCCGAGCCCTCGCCGGTGGTGGAGCTCAACCGCGCCGCGGCGATCGCGATGCGCGATGGGCCGGAGCACGGCTTGGCGCTCATCGATGCGATTCTCGCCCGCGGGCACTTGCGAGACTATCATCTCGCCCATGCCGCTCGAGCCGATCTCTACCGGCGACTGGGGCGGAAGGCTGAAGCGCGAGGCGCGTATATGCGAGCCCTCGAGCTCGCAATCGAGGAACCCGAAAGGCGCCTGCTGCAGCGGCGGTTGAAGGAGCTCTAAACGGCGCCGAAAAACTAGTACCGGTGGCTAGTACGACGTCTCCGGAGGTGTCCGGCGGCGATCCCTGCCGGAGCGGCGGTATGCGAGGGTGCGCCGCTGGCCTTTGCGGCACTCGCTGGCGACGGGCACATGCTCGCGCCGCCGCGTGAGCATGATGCGCCGGCCCCGCCCGCGCCGCCGGTCCCAGCCCTTACGCCGCTGGTGGCGCTCGTCCCCGGTAGTGTCGTATGCCGTAGCGTCGCCCCTGCGGCAAAATAGGCCGCACGTTCGGGACCACAGCAGCGCCCTTCATGCCGAGACGGGTAGCATATTGTTGGGACAAGGGTTGCCTGTGACCAGAAGCTTGGGCCACACGCCGGGAGTCGTCCCGCACGTGGCACAGAATCAACAAGTGCTGCGCGAATGGAGCAGATGACGATCGCGAGACCAGGGAATCACTTAGCTGCTAATCGTACCAGTTCTTGTCCCACGCATGCGGCTTCAGCTTCGCGAGCATGCCTGGTGACAATGAGCCTTTCACCGAGGCCATGACGTTCTGGCGCACGTGCGCCGGCCGCCGCATCCCCGGGATCACGGTCGAGACCTCAGGCGACGAGAGGCAGAACCTGAGCGCGAGCTCGGGCAATGTCTCGACCTGATCATCGAGCACCTGTGCCAACGCCTTCCCCCGCCGCTCCGCCTCGGCTTTGCGGTCGCCCGCGAAGTACTCGGCGCGCCAGTCGCCCGCCGGAAACACGGTTGTTGCCTTGATCTGACCGGTGAGCGCGCCTTCGTCGAACGGCACGCGCGCGATCACGCCGAGCGGCTTCTTCTTGGCGAGCGCGAACAGCGCTTTTTCGGGTGAGCGGTCGTAGATGTTGTAAATCACCTGCGCGGTCTCGAAGATCGGATCCTCCAGCACGCGCAACGCCGTCTCAGGCGCGTGGTCGTTGATCGAGATCCCCCAGTGCAGGACCTTCCCTTCCTCTTTAAGTCGGACGATCTGCCGGTAGGCCGCTTCCCAATCTCGATCGTTCAGCCAGTTGTCGTGCCAGACGTGCAGCTGCTGCAGGTGCAGCGCTTCGACGCGGAGGTTCTTGAGCGATCGCTCCGTCGATTCGGCGATGTATTGGGCGGGAAAGATGTCGGCCAGGGGTTTCGACCCGTTGCCGGGCCATTCGCGGTTCTTCGGGGGGATCTTGGTTGCGACGACGACGCGGCCGGCGCGGATGTCGTCTTTGAGGACTTCACCGATCACTTGCTCGCTGTGGCCGTTGCCGTAGGCCAGCGCGGTGTCGAAGAAGGTGATGCCCTGGTCGACGGCCTCGCGGAGGGCTTTGCGCCCTTCGCTGTCGTCCACGCCGCGCCACATCTCGCCGCCGAGGCCCCAGCCGCCGTAGCCGATTTCGCTGACGCGGTATCCGGTATTTCCGAGCGGTCTCTGCTTCATTGTTGTCACCTACCTGAGCTCGATGCGAACAGTGGCGGGCGCGAGCCCCTCCGCTTCCGCGGTTAGGGTAGCGGCACCCCGTCGCGTGCCGGCCCGAATAATGACGAGCGCCTTGCCATTAAAGAGCCGTATTTGGTTCGCCTGAAGTGACGTGTGGCTCATCTGGTCGCCGTTGTCGACGCCCACGATCCGCGCGTCACCGGTGACCTGGAAGCGGATCAACGGCTCCGCAGTCGGTACCTCCACGCCTGCGCGGTCCTGGACCGTGACCGTGACATAGGACAGGTCCTCCCCATCGGCCCGAATGCGGGCGCGATCCGGGGCCAGCGCGATGCGCGCGGGCGCGCTGGCGGTCTTCACCTCGGTCGTCGCGGTCACCCGGCCGGCTGTGCGCGCCACGCCCCGCAGCGTCCCGGGCGCGTACGCGACGCGCCACATCAAATGACTCACGGGTTCCGTTTTGCGCTTCACGCCAAGCGAGGCACCGTTCAGAAAGAGCTCCGCGTCGTCCGCGTTGGTGTAGGCCCACACGTCAATCGTATCATTCGCGGCCCAATTCCAATGCGGCAACAGGTGCAGCATCGGCCGCTCGGTCCATACGCTCTGATACAAGTAGAAAGGATCCTTCGGAAAGCCGGCCAGATCCACCACCCCGAAGTAGGAGCTGCGTGCCGGCCACTCGTACGGGGTGGGCTCGCCCAGGTAATCGATGCCCTGCCAGATGAACATGCCCGACAGAAACGTGTTCTGCTCGAATAGCCGCAGTGACTCCTCGTGCAGTGAACCCCAAAACGCGTGTCGATTGTCGTACGACGAGATCCGGCCGTTCTGTGGTGGCTGCGGTCCGCGGTTTTTCTCGTAGGGGGTGTAGTAGATGGCGACGCTATCGGAGGGCTGCTCGTAGACGCCGCGGGAGTTCAACGCCGACATCGCCTCGGTGATGATGAACTTCGCCCCCGCAAACTGCGTGGGGAAGTTCGGCCAGGCCGCGTGATGGTAGTTGTGGCCGAGCAGGTCGAGCGCGCCGGCGTGAAACAGCGGGTTCCCCGAGCTGCCGTTGTTGTTCGCCGACGTAATCGGCCGAGTGGGGTCGAGGCGTCGCACGACTCCCGCCAGCTCGCGGGCGATGGGGGCAGCCGTGCTGTCACCGTCGGTCCACTGCTCCATGACCTCGTTGCCGATGCTCCAGATGAAAACGCTGGGATGGTTGCGGTCGCGCCGGACCATGTCCGACAGATCGCGCTCGTGCCAGGCGTCGAAGTCGAGGTGGTAGTCGTAGTCGGTCTTCTTCTTCCGCCACATGTCGAACGCCTCATCCATCACGATGAAGCCCATGCGGTCGGTGAGGTCGAGCAGCTCGGGGGCGGGAGGGTTGTGTGAGGTGCGGAGCGCGTTCGCGCCCATCGCCCGCATGATCTCGAGCTGGCGCTCGATGGCGCGGGTGTTGAGCGCCGCACCCAACGCACCGAGATCGTGGTGCAAGCACACGCCCCTGATCTTCACTGGGCGTCCGTTCAGAAAGAAACCGGAATCGGCCTTGACCACGAACGAGCGCACACCGAACGGCGTCGTGTAACTGTCGCACGCTCTGCTGCCGCACATTACCCGTGAGACTGCGCGGTACAGATACGGTCGCTCGAGCGACCAGAGTCCCGGCCGCGCGATCGTCAGGTCCTGGGCGATCTCCGTGACGGTATCGCCCGGTGCTCGCCCCGCGGTCGAGACTGCCGCGATCTCCTTCCCGGTGGAATCGTACACGACCGTACGCAGCACGATCGGCTGCTCGACATGACGGCTGTTGCGGATGCTCGTCCGAATCGTGACGCGCGCTGACTCTCCGGTCACCGCCGGGGTCGTGACATACGTGCCCCAGTGATCGACGTGCACGGGATCGGTGGTGACGAGCCGGACGTGGCGATAGATCCCCGATCCCGAGTACCAGCGCGAGTTCGGCTGCTGCGAGTTGTCCACCCGCACCGCGATCACGTTGCGGTCGCTGCCGTCGCGGAGGTGCGGCGTGAGCTCGTAGCGGAACGAGCTATAGCCGTACGGCCGTTTCCCCAGAGACTGCCCGTTGATCCAGACTTCACTGTTGCGATACACGCCGTCGAACTCGACGAAGACGAGCTTGCCTCGATCGGCCGCGGGAATGGAGAACACCTTGCGATACCACCCGACACCCCCCGGCAACGCGCCGCCAGCGACGCCCGCAGGATTCTGCTCGCTGAACTCCCCCTCGATGCTCCAGTCGTGCGGCACGTCGAGCGTACGCCAGCCGGCATCGTCGAACGCGGGCTGCTGCGCGCCTGCGACATCGCCGAGATGGAAGCGCCACGCGTGATCGAAGCTCACGGTTTGCCGTTGGGCAAGCAGTACGAGGAGGAGAGCGAGCATGTTCAGCCTCGGAAGTAGAGATACGCCGCGAGAATCAGGAGCAGCACAACGGCGGAGGCGACGACGTCGCCGCGGGTCCAGCTCGCGCGGGACTGCTGCCGTTGTTCCGGCGTCACCGTCGCGAAGGTCAGGCCGATCAGGCGTTCAGGCGCCGGCTCCGGTGTCACATAGCTCACGATCACCATCGTCGCGGCGGACACGACGAAGATGAAGAGGCTGTAGTACTGGAAGTAGATGTTGTTCACGATCCAGAGGAACGAGTCTGGCGTGTAGCCCTGAGCGAGACCGCCGAGCTGCAGGCTGACGGGCGTGTCCACCGCGAGCCGGAATGCGCCAAGGATAAACCCCACGATCAGGGCGGCCAGTGCGCCCTGCGCGTTCAGCCGTTTCATGAACACGCCGAAGAAAAAGACGGTGAAGATCGGCGGCGCGAGGTAGGCCTGCACACCCTGCAGATAGAAGTACAGTCCTCTCCCGCCCTGGATCACCGGGATCCAGAGCAGCCCGATCAGCACCATCACGGCCGTGGCGACGCGGCCCGTCCACACCAGCTGATGCTGGGTGACGCCCGGCCTCAGCTTCTGGTAAATGTCCATCGTGAAGAGCGTGGAGCACGCGTTGAACGCGCCCGCGAGCGAGCTCATGAGCGCGGCGAGCAAACCTGCGACAACGAGGCCGCGGACGCCTGCGGGAAGGATCGCCTTCACCATGAGGGGGAAGGCCGCCTGCGCCGTGTCGGGAATGGCGTTGCCCGCAGCGTCCACCATCACGCCGAGCGCCGGCACCTTGCCGCTGCGCGCGAGTGCCAGCGCGATCATCCCCGGAATGATGAAGATCCAGACGGGGAGGAGCTTCAGGAATGCGGCGAAGATAGAGCCGCGGCGTGCCTGCTGCTCGTTGGGGGCGCCGAGGGCGCGCTGCACGATGTACTGGTCCGTCGTCCAGTACCACAGGCCGACGATCGGCGCGCAGAACAGCATGCCGAGCCAGGGGAAGTAATCGTTGAAGTACCAGGCGATGCGCGTCGTCTCCCTGACCGGCGCCCACGTGCCTTCCATACCCGCCGGAATGAGCGGCTTCCAGAGGTTGAACATGTCCGACGGCAACGCGGCACGCAGCTCGTGCCAGCCGCCGAGCCGCGCCAGCCCGAACACCGTGATCAACACCGATCCGAGGACGAGAACGATGGTTTGCGCGGCATCGGTGTACGCCACGCCGCGCATCCCACCCGCGATCGTATAGAGGCCCGTCAGCGCCACGACGGCCACCGAGCCCACCCAGAAGGAGCTGAGCGTCGCGCCAAACAGCCGCAGGTGCACATCCGGTAACAGCGTGGCGAAGACGACGCCGCCCGCGAAGATGCCGACGGCGAACTTGGTCAACACGTACGCGACGAGCGAAATGATCGAGAGCACCCAGCGCCCACCCGGCGAGAAGCGCCGCTCGAGGAACTCGGGCATCGTGTAGACCATGGATCGGGTGTAGAAGGGCACGAACACCCAGGCCAGCACGAGCAGGCACCACGCGTGCAGCTCGTAATGGGCGAGCGCGACGCCGCTGGTCGCGCCGGCACCGGCGAGGCCCACCAGGTGCTCAGAGCCGATGTTGGAAGCGAAGATGGAAGCGCCGACGATGAACCAGCCGAGGTTACGGCTCGCGAGGAAGTAGTCGGCGGCCGTATCCTTACTGCGTCGGATCACCCACCAGGTAATCCCGAGGAGCAGGCAGAAATACAATCCGATGAAGAGCCAATCGAGGCCGGCCATCGCGCAGCGAGACTACACGTCACCGACCCGGTGTCAAGAAAGGCTAAGCGCGCGCGGCCACCAAGCGTTTGCGGAAGCGTTCATAGATGGGCTCGTACGTTCTGTGGGTTTCCGGATTCGGGGGCTCGGGCGTCCGGCGCGTGAGTGTACGCTGCACCGCGGTCTGGAGATCGGGGAACGCTCCTGCCCCCACCGCCGCGAGTAGCGCCGCCCCGTACGCCCCACCCTCTTCGCGATTTACTGTCGTGACCGGCAGACCAAAGACGTCTGCTTGCAATTGTCGAATGAACACGCTCTGTGCGCCGCCGCCGGTCAAGAGCAAATATGCGGGCGCAAGACCGAGCGCTTTGAGTATCTCGAGCGAGTCGCGCAGCGCGAAGCACACGCCCTCGAGCACGGCGCGCGTCATGTGGGCGCGCGTATGCGCCAGGCTCAGCCCTGTGAAGGCGGCACGTAGCGCGGCGTCCCGATGTGGCGTGCGCTCTCCCTGGAGATAAGGAAGGAATGTCACGCCGTCCGCCCCCGGCGGGACCGTCGCCGCCTCGGCGACCAGGCGGTCGTCGCGCTGATCCTCGGCCAGGTCGCGCGCGCACTGATCGCGATACCAGGCGAACGCGCCTCCCGCCGAGAGCACCACCCCCATGACATACCACACACCGGGGGCGACGTGACAGAAGGTGTGCGCCCGCAATTGCGGATCGACACGGGGCTCCGTCGTGGGTGCGAGCACCGTCCCCGATGTGCCCCAGCTCGACACCGCCTCCCCCGCGGTAACCGCGCCCACGCCCGCCGCGCCACAGGCGTTATCCGCACCGCCCCCAACCACCGGCGTCCCGGGTGGCAATCCCGTGGCAGCCGCGGCTTCGCCAGTGACGCGGCCGAGTACCTCCGACGATCCGCCCACATCTGGAAGCAGCGATGGCGCCAGATCGACGGCGTCCAACATCTCCCGGCTCCAGCGCACGTGGGCCGGATCGAACATGAGGGTTCCCGACGCATCGGACGGTTCGGTGGCAATCGCGCCCGTGAGGCGCAGTCGTATGAAATCTTTGGCGAGTAGCACGGTCGCAAGGCGCGCAAAGGCCGCGGGCTCGTGATTTCGCAGCCACAGCACCTTCGGCAGTGTGAAGCCTTCGAGGGCGGGGTTGCACACCCACTGGCGTAGCTGTGCCTCGCCACCCGCGCGCCTCACGATCTCGCGGCACTCCGCCGTCGTCCGGCCGTCGCACCAGAGCAGCGCCGGCCGAATCACCGCGCCGCTCTTGTCGAGAAAAACGGAGGAGTGCATCTGGCCTGAGATCCCCACGGCCTCGACGCGCGCCGTCGCCAGCTGGGCCACCACGTCCCGAATCGCCCTGCAGCTCGCTTTCCACCAAGCCTCCGGGTCCTGCTCCGCCCATCCCGGTCGCGGAGTCGCGAGCGACAGCGGAGTGGTGGCGGCGGCCCGAACCGCACCATCGGCGCTCACGAGAATGGCCTTGACGCCGCTCGTTCCGATATCGAGACCTAAAAACAATCAGCGGACTCCGAGCAGCAGCTCCATGGTGAGCTGATCGAGTCGCTCGTAGGCGTACCCGCGCGTTCGCAGCGCCGCCAGGTCGAACGTCGTGTTCCGAAGCTCGCTGAATGGGACGCGGGTGCTCTGGCCTCCGTCGACCTCAGCCCGCAGTTGCTGGATCTCCGGATCCGCATTGAAGCGCGCGACTTTCTCTTTCAGGATCAGATAGGTCCGCATACTCCCGGCGGCAAAGTCCCAGACGCCGCTTTCGTCCTCGGTGCGGTATGCGTGGCTATCGAAATGACGCATGCCCGGCCACTGCGCGTCCTCCAGGAGTTTGACGAGAAAGAACGCGCCCTTGGGATCCTCGCTCCCGAATCGCAGATCCTGGTCGAAGCGCCCCACCTGCTGCCCGTTCAGGTCGATGTGGAATAGCTTGCCGGCCTCGAGCGCTTGCGCGACCGCGTGAGAGAAGTCGAGCCCCGCCATCCGTTCATGCGCGACTTCCGGATTGACGCCGACCATCTCGGGATGCTCGAGCGTATAAATGAAAGCGAGCATGTGGCCCGTGGTCGGGAGGAAGATGTCGCCACGCGGCTCGTTGGGCTTCGCTTCGAGCGCAAGGCGCAGATCGTAGCGCTGTGATCGGACGTAGTCGCACAGGTAGTTGATCGCTTCGCGATACCACCCGAGCGCCGTGCGCGGATCCTTCGCCGCGTTGGTTTCGACACCTTCTCTCCCGCCCCAGCACACGTACGTGGTGGCGCCGAGCTCCACCCCCAGATCGATCGCGGCCAGCGTCTTCTGCAACGCGAACGCACGGACGCGCGAGTCACGGCTCGTAAACGCGCCGTCGCGAAAGGCGGGGTCCGAGAAGAGGTTCGTCGTGGCCATCGGCACTTCCATGCCCGTGTCGCCGAGTACCTGCTTGAACTCGCGCACGATTCGGTCGCGCTCGGCTGCGGTCGACCCCGCCGGCACGAGGTCGTTGTCATGCAGATTGACGCCATAGGCCCCAAGCTCCGCCAGTTTCCGGACGATCGCCGCGGGAGAAAGCGCGGGCCGCACCGGCTCGCCGAACGGATCACGTCCGGGATTGCCGACGGTCCACAGCCCGAACGTGAAGTGGTGCTCGGGGCGGGGCTGATAGGCGTCCTTGCCGCCTCGCATCATCCCGGCGATACTCGGCTCGCTTTGACCGGTTGTCAAACGGAGACACGCATGGTCTGGGAACAGCGTTGGCATCCGCTGCGCCGGGAGTGGGTCATCATCTCGTCCCACCGGAACGAGCGACCCTGGCAAGGCGAGCGCGTGACGGAAGCCGGAGAAGGCCGGTCGCTGCCGGCGTACGTGGCGGACTGCTATCTCTGCCCCGGCAACATGCGCAGCTCAAGGCAGCGCAACGAGCGCTACAGCGGCGTCTTCGTGTTCGACAACGACCACCCGTGCGTCGGTCCCACAGCGCCGGGCGTGCCGGACCCGCCCGCCGCGATCTATCGCAATAGCGCGGCGACCGGCTGCGCCCGGGTCGTCTGCTACACGCCGCGCCACGACCTCACACTCGCGCAACTGCCCCAGCCCGAAGTCCTCGCCCTGCTGCAAGTGCTCCAGGCGCAATACCGCGAGCTGGGCGGCCGCGACGACGTGCGCCACGTGCTGGTGTTCGAGAACAAGGGCGAGGTCGTCGGCGTGAGCAATCCGCACCCACACTGCCAGATCTATGCGACAAACTTCGTGTTCAAGACGATCGAGCTCGAGGCGGAAGCGCACGCCGCCTACCTGGCGGAGCACGGCCGTCCGCTGTTCCAAGATATTGTCACAGCCGAGGAAGCGGACGGCCGCCGGCTCCTGGTGCGGCGCGAGCGGGCGCTTTCGTTCGTCCCCTATTTCGCGCGCTATCCGTACGAGACGTACGTCGCGCCGCGCGAAACCCGCGCGAGCCTCGCGCATCTCACCGACTCCGAGCTCGGCGACTTTGCGGCCGTGCTGCGCGAGACGCTGATCCGGCTCGATAACTTGTGGCGCATGTCGTTTCCGTACGTGATGGTGCTGCACCAGGCGCCCACCGACGACGCGCTGCATCCCGGGTTCCACTTCCACATCGAGATCCATCCGCCGCTGCGCAAGCCCGGGCTCCTCAAGTATCTCGCCGGCCCGGAGATCGGCGGCGGGAATTTCCTCAACGACACAGCGCCCGAGGAGAAGGCCGCCGACCTGCAAGCGGTCTCGAGCGTGCACTATACAGAAGGCGGCGAAGGGCGGCGTGATGAATCGGCGGCGAAGGGGCGGCGATGACGGGTGACAGAGCCGGCGCAGAGCGGCTGCTCGAACCGCTGCTGTCGCTGCACGCCGCCATTCGGGACGCCGTGGTGGACGCCTGTGCCCGCCAGGCCGCCGAACAGCTCGCGCAGCCGGCGGGTGACAACGGTGACACGATCTACGCGATCGATCGTGTGGGAGAGGACGCGCTCGTGCGCGGGTTGAGCTCGCTGGCGCGGCAGGAGCCGATCTGCGTCATCGCCGAAGGCCTGCCCGACGCACTGGTGCTGCCGCGCGGTGCGCGCGAGAGCGATTGTCGCTGGCGCATGCTCGTAGACCTGCTGGATGGCACGCGCGGCCTGATGTATCAAAAGCGGAGCGCCTGGGTTCTCACCGGCGTCGCACCGAATCGCGGTACGGCGACGCACCTCTCGGACGTCGTGCTCGCGGTGCAGACCGAGATCCCGCTCCTGAAGCAGCATCTCTCGGACCAGCTCTGGGCCTTGCGCGGCGCCGGCGTGCAGGCCCGGCGGCGCAATCGCCTGTCCGGCGTGGAGGAGCCGCTCACGTTGCGGCGCTCCAGCGCCGACACGATCGCGCACGGCTTCGCGACGATCGTGCGATTTTTCCCCGGCGCGCGGGACATCCTGGCCGCCATCGATGACGAGATCGTTCAGACGCTGGTACAACCGGAGCCGCGGCGGGCGGCGTGCTTCGAGGACCAGTATGCGTCCACGGGCGGCGAGCTGTACGAGCTGATGGCCGGCCACGACCGCTTCATCGCCGATCTGCGACCGCTGGTGAATGCGGCGGGCTTGTGCTGCCATCCGTACGATCTGTGCACCGCGCTCATCGCGCTCGAGGCGGGCGTGCTCCTCACCGATCCCGCGGGCGCGCCGCTCGACGCACCCTTCGATGTGA
>DASYTD010000061.1:0-12045 GCA_036002655.1 Gemmatimonadales bacterium | reverse complement strand
CGGGCAGGTCTTCGTGTTCTTCGTCATGGCCGTCGCCGCCGCTGAAGCGGCGGTCGGCCTGGCGATCATCCTCGCCGTCTACCGTCACAAACAGTCGGTGAGCCTCCAGAACATGAATCTGCTCAAGGACGGATGACCGGCACCGCCGTCGATCTGATCTGGCTGGCGCCGGCGCTCGCCCTGCTCGGCTTCGTGCTGAACGGCGTCCTGGCATTCGCGCGGCCGGCGTCCAAGACCCTCGTGTCGGTGATCGGCGTGGGCGTGCTGCTCGCCGCGTTCGCCGTCTCCGTGGCGGTATTCCGCTCCTTCGCCGGCCTGCATGCCGAAGCGCCGGTGGTGTTCCGGTATTGGTCGTGGATTCCGGTGGGGACGCTCCAGGTGGACGTCGCGTTTCAGGTGGACCAGCTCTCCACCGTGATGCTGCTCGTTGTGACCGGCGTCGGCTCGTTGATCCACCTGTTCAGCGTCGGCTACATGAAGGACGATCCGGGGTACGCGCGCTACTTCTCGTATCTCAATCTGTTCGTCTTCTTCATGCTGGTGCTGGTGTTGGGCGCGAACTTCCCCGTGATGTTCGTCGGGTGGGAAGGTGTCGGGCTGTGCAGCTATCTGCTGATCGGATTCTGGTTCAGCGAGCAGGTCAACGCGGACGCCGGCCGCAAGGCGTTCATCATGAACCGGATCGGCGACTTCGGCTTCATGGTCGCGATGTTCATGATCTTCTGGTCCACCGGATCGCTCGATTTCAGCACCGTGTTTGCGCACGCCCCAACGGCGCTGGTGGCGGGCAGCGGCGCGGTCACCGCGATCACGCTGTTCCTCTTCCTCGGCTGCACCGGCAAGTCAGCGCAGATCCCCCTGTACACCTGGCTGCCCGACGCCATGGCCGGTCCGACGCCCGTCTCCGCGCTCATCCACGCGGCCACGATGGTAACCGCGGGCGTGTACCTCGTCGCGCGCTGCAATCTGCTGTTCGCCATGGCGCCCGTGTCCAGCGCGGTGGTCGCGGGCGTGGGCGCCCTGACGGCGCTGTTCGCGGCGACGATCGCGCTCAAGCAGTGGGACATCAAACGCGTGCTGGCGTACTCCACGATCTCGCAGCTGGGCTACATGTTCGTCGCGGTCGGCACCGGCGCCATCACCGCCGGCCTCTTCCACCTGGCGACCCACGCCTTCTTCAAGGCGCTGCTGTTTCTCGGCTCGGGCAGCGTGATCTATGCGATGCATCGCGCCTATCACGCGACCCACGCGCACGAAGACGCCCAGGACATGCGCAACATGGGCGGGTTACGGCGCTACCTGCCGTGGACCACGGCGCTGATGTGGATTGCGACGCTCGCGATCGCGGGGATTCCGCCGTTCTCGGGATTCTTCTCGAAAGACGAAATCCTCACCGCGGCCTTCGCCCGCGGCAGCACACAACCGATCTGGCTGGTGTTCTGGGTGTTGGGACTCAGCGCCGCGTTGCTGACGGCGTTTTACATGACGCGGCTCATGCTCTACACCTTCCACGGTCCGAATCGAACCGGCGAGAAAGAGCAGACGCATCTGCACGAGGCACCGTGGATCATGACGGGTCCACTCGTCGTGCTGGGTCTGCTGTCCGCGACAGGCGGATTCCTGAACGTGCCCGAGCTCTACCAAGGCGCTGCCTGGCTGCATCACTGGCTCGAGCCGGTGACGCAAGCGAGCGCCGGGCTGCTGCCCGAGGCGCACCTGTCCTCCGGGACTGAATGGGCCCTGGTCGCTGTGGCGGTCGTTGTTGCCGTGACTGGTATGGTCGGGGCCTGGCGGCTGCTCAAACCGGAAGGTCTCGTTCCGGCGCGCAGCGCGCCCACTGAGCGCGGCTTCGCGCGCCTGCTGCGCAACAAGTGGTACGTGGATGAGATCTACGACGCACTGATCGTGCGCCCGCTCGTGTGGCTCTCGACTGAGGTCCTCTGGAAGCAGGTAGACCAGCGGGTCGTGGACGGGGCCGCGGTCAACGGGGCCGCGCGCGGTGCGCGCGCCTTGGGCTGGGCCAACCGCTGGCTCCAGACGGGGCAGGTCGGCATGTACGTCGCGGTGTTCGTCGTCGGCGTGCTGCTGATTCTCTGGCAGGCGCTGAGCTGATGTACGCCCGTTGGGTGCTCACCGTCTTGCTCGCTTGGCCCCTCATCGCCGGCCTGGTCGTCCTGCTGTTGCCGGCCCGCCTGGCGAAGTACGCCGCGCTCGGCGCCAGTCTGATCGAATTCGCGCTCTCCGTGCCGCTGTGGTGGCAATTCGTTCCCGCGACGGGAATGCAGTTCATCGTCGATCGTGCCTGGATCCAAGCCTGGGGAATCCACTACACCGTCGGCTTGGACGGGATTTCGCTGTTTCTGGTGCTGCTGACGACGTTCCTGATGCCGCTCTCGATTCTCGGCAGCTGGAGCTATGTCACCAAGCATGAGAGCGCGTTCTACGCGCTCCTGCTCGTCCTGACGACCGGCATGATCGGCGTGTTCGTCGCGCTCGATCTCTTCCTCTTCTATGTGATGTGGGAAGTCATGCTCATCCCGATGTATTTCATCATCGGCGTGTGGGGTGGGGAGAACCGGCTGTATGCGGCGATCAAGTTCTTCATCTATACGTTCTTTGGCTCGCTGCTGATGTTGGTCGCGATCATCGTGTTGTACCTGCACGCCGGCCGAGTGACTGGCATTTACTCCTTCGGCTACGTGCACATCCTCAGCCAGGTGAAGCTCCTTGGCCCCAGCGCCTGGTGGCTGTTCGCGGCCTTCTTCCTGGCGTTCGCGATCAAAGTGCCGCTCTTCCCGCTGCACACGTGGCTGCCGGATGCGCACGTCGAGGCGCCGACGGCGGGCTCCGTGATCCTGGCGGGCATCCTGCTGAAGATGGGGACGTACGGCTTCCTGCGGTTCGCGCTGCCGTTCTTCCCGGAGGTCGCGCTGCATCAGAATGTGCAGCTCCTCATCGTCGCGCTGGCGCTCATTGGCATCATCTACGGCGGGCTGGTGGCGATGGTGCAGCCCGACTTCAAGAAGCTCATAGCCTACTCATCCGTAGCGCATCTCGGTTTTGTCATGCTGGGGATTTGGGCCCTGACGCTGCAAAGCGTGCAAGGCGCGCTGCTGGTGATGATCAACCACGGGATTTCGACGGGGGCGCTGTTCTTCCTCGCCGGCATGATTTACGAGCGACGCCATAGCCGGCTCATTGCGGCGTACGGCGGAATCGCCCGCGTCGTACCGCTGTTCGCGGCAATCCTCACCATCGTGTCGCTGTCTTCCATCGCGCTCCCCGGCACGAACGGCTTTGTCGGCGAGTTCCTGGTGTTGGTGGGGTCATTCCGCACCTATCCGATTGCGACGGCGCTCGCGACGACCGGTGTGATTGTCGCCGCGGCGTACCTGTTGACGGCGCTGCAACGCGTGATCTTCAATCCGCTCACGAGCCCAGAGAACGAAACACTCACCGATCTCACCCCACGCGAGCTCGCAGTGCTCGTGCCGCTGCTCGTGTGCATCCTCTGGGTCGGCGTCTATCCGAAGCCGTTCTTGCACCGGATGGAGCCAGCGGCGCGGCAGCTGATCGAGCAGATCCGGCCGGGCTCGACAGCGGCCCAGCCGCTGTCAGGCGGCCAGCCATGACGCTCGATCCGTCAGTCTACCAGGACCTGCTGCTATCGCTGCTGCCCGAGCTCGTTCTCACGGGCTGGGCGATGGCGCTGCTCTTGTTCGTGGCGTGGCGCCACCAGACCGTGCGCGACCTGCGGATTGCCGGATGGTTGACCCTCGCTGGACTCGTCGCCACGTCAGTCGCCATCTGGTGGCTGTGGTGGAACCACGCGGGCGTGGCGGGACTCGCCGGCATGATCGCGGTCGACGATTTCCGCTGGGTGGCCGATTGGGTGTTCCTCGGCGCCGCCGCGCTGACCGTGCTCATCTCGTTCGCCTACCTCGAGCGGGAGCAGCTGCTCGCGCCGGAGTACTACGTCCTGCTCGTCTTCGGCACGCTCGGCATGATGGTGATGGCCGCCGGTGCCGATCTGATGGTGATCTTCCTCGGCCTCGAGCTGATGTCCGTCGCGGTGTACGTGCTCGCCGGGTTCGATCGGCGCCGCGCACGCTCTGCTGAAGCCGCGCTCAAATACTTCTTGCTGGGCGCGTTCGCCTCCGGTTTCCTGCTCTACGGGATCGCGCTGGTGTATGGCGCGACGGGCACGACGAACATCGGCCTGATCGGAGCGCAGGCGAGCTTCATGGCGCAACCCAGCCTCATGCTGCTCGCGGGTCTGGCGCTGCTCATCGTGGGATTCGGATTCAAGATCGCGGCGGTGCCGTTCCACATGTGGGCGCCGGACGTGTACGACGGCGCCCCCACACCGGTGACCGCGTTCATGGCGACGGGCGTGAAAGCGGCGGCGTTTGCCGCACTGTTCCGCGTCATGATCCAGGGATTCGCCAATATCCCCGCGTGGCATGACATCCTGTGGTGGCTCGCCGTCGTCACGATGATCGGCGGCAACCTCTTCGCGTTGGGCCAGCGATCACTCAAGCGGATGCTCGCCTATTCGTCAGTCGCCCATGCGGGGTACCTGCTCGTCGCCGTGGCGGCGGGCACCGCAGCGGGCACGAGCGCATTCCTCGTGTACGTCGTCGCCTATACGCTGATGTCGGTGGGGGCTTTTGCGGTGCTCTCGGCCAAGGGGCGAGCCGGGGAGAGTGACGTCGCGATCGACGATCTCGCGGGGCTGGCGGGCCGGCGTCCGTGGCTCGCCTTTGCCCTCGCCATCTGCATGCTGTCGTTGCTAGGCTTTCCCGGAACGGCCGGATTCATCGGGAAGTGGTACATCCTCATCGCGGCGACGAGCACCGGTCAGAATGCATTGGCCGCCATTCTGGTCCTCACCAGCGTCGTTTCGGCGGGGTACTATCTTCCCGTCATCATGGCGATGTACATGAAACCGGAACCGATCGAGGCCGCGCACGTGGACGTCGTGCTCGATCGGTGGGGACGCACCGCCGTCGCGGCCGCTGTCGCCGGCCTGCTGATCTTCGGCGTCTGGCCCAACCGGTTGTTCGACCTCGCCAAGTCGGCCGGTGACAGCGTGCAACCCGCGGCGACGACGACCGCATTCCCACCATAAAGCGCACACCCTTCAGGGTGTGAAAACACTAACGCAGGGCGTATCCGTGAAGCTTCCCGTCACCATTTTCCGGCAATACGACATTCGCGGCATCGTGGGCGATCAGCTCACGCCTGCTGCGGCCCGTGCGGTGGGACAGGCCTACACGACCTTCGCCTGGGAGCGGCTCGGGCAAGCGCCGCGCGTCGCCGTGGGCCGCGACAACCGCCCATCCGGCAGCTCGCTTGCGCAAGGCGTGCGGGAAGGCATCGCCGCAGCGGGCGGTGCGGCCCTCGATGTGGGAGAGCTGCCAACGCCGGCCCTCTATTTCGCGACGAAGACGTTGCCGGTGGATGGCGGCATTCAGGTCACGGGCTCCCACAATCCGCCCGAGTTCAACGGCTTCAAGATGGTGCTCGCGCACGACGCCGTGTTCGGGGACGACATCCAGGTCCTCTATAGACTCATCAACGACGGCAAGCTGACGTCCAAACCCGGCGGCTCGTCCACCACGCACCACGCACTACTCACGGCCTATAAGGACGCCATCGTCAAACGCAACGCGCCGCTCGCCCGCCGGCTGAAGGTCGTCGTGGATTGCGGAAACGGGGTCACCAGCCTCATCGCGGTGGAAACGCTGCGCGCCCTGGGCGCCGACGTCGTCCCCCTGTTCGCGGAGTCCGACGGCACGTTCCCGCATCACCATCCCGATCCGACGGTGATCGAGAACCTCCACGACCTCCAGGTGGCCGTAAAGCAGGAAAAGGCGGAGCTGGGGATCGCCTTCGACGGCGACGGCGACCGCATTGGCGCCGTGGACGAGCGCGGCGAGCCGGTGCTCGGAGATCAGCTGCTCGTGCTGTTCGGACGCGACCTCGTGCACCGCATGGGGAAGGGCAAGCCGGTGATCTTCGATGTGAAATGCTCGGAAGTGCTGCCCCAGATGCTCAAGCGCGCCGGCCTGGAGCCCGTCATGTGGAAGACGGGGCATTCCTTCATTAAGCAGAAGATGAAGGAGATCGGCGCTCCGCTGGCCGGCGAGATGAGCGGCCACATGTTTTTCGGCGGCGATTGGTACGGCTTTGACGACGCCCTGTTCGCCGCCGCCCGGCTCCTGGCCTACCTCGCGCGCGAGGGCGGACCGCTGTCGCGCCTGCTCGCCGATCTGCCGAAGACCTACGCCACGCCCGAGCTGCGCGTCGATTGCCCGGACGAGCAGAAGTTCGACGTGGTCCAGCAGGCGGCTGAGCATTTCGCCGCGAAATATCCCGTCGCGACACTCGACGGCGTGCGCATCACCTTCCCGGAAGGCTGGGGCTTGCTGCGCGCCTCGAATACGCAGCCCGTCTTGGTCCTGCGCTTCGAGGCGACGAGCCCGAAGGCGCTCGACGCGTATCGCGGCGAGGTGGAGGGCTGGTTGACGGCGCACGGCGTCACGGCGTGACGCGACACGGCCGGCGCAGGCTGTACCTGATCGGCGCCGGTCTGCTGGTGGCGGGCCTCGTGGGCGGCCGCTGGCTGGCGGTGGAAACGGCGGAGCGGGCGTGGGACCAAACCTTCGCGGGCGGCACCGCGTTGATCGCGGCCCGCGACCTCGCGCGCATGCTGCAGGGCCTGGTCGCCGTCATCGCGATCGCCTGGATCACCGGCAATCTCCTGATCGTCTACCGCGCGATCGGCTCCGTGCAGATGCCCCGCCGTCTCGGCGACCTCGAGATTGTCGAAGCCGTTCCGCGGCGCACCTTGCTCATCGGCACCATTCTCCTCGGCGTGGTACTCGGCACGCTCTTCTCCCTCGGCGCTGGGGATTGGTGGCGTCACGCGGTCCTCGCCGGCTCGCCGCCGCATTTCGGCATCACCGACGCGACGAAGCTGGGGCGCGACATCGGCTATTACGTCAGCGTCCTGCCGTGGCTCGCCGCGCTCCAGAATCGCGCGCTCATCTTGGTGGTCGGCGCCGTAGGAATCGTCGCGCTGCTCTACGGCGTGATCGGCTCGCTGCGCATCCGCCGCGGCCGCCTGCGGGCGAGCGACTACGCGCGCGCGCACGTCGGGGTACTGCTCGCCTGTCTCGCGCTCGTCATCGGATGGGGTGCGGTGCTCGATCCCGCCGAGATCGTCGCCGGCCTGCACGGCAGCGTGGATCAAGCGGCGCTGAGCGTCCGCGTTCCGGGCGCCGCCGTCGTTGCCGCGGTGGCATTCGTGACGGCGGTGATCTCGCTCGCCTGGGCGTGGCGGGACCGACCCACGCTGATTCTCGCCGGCTGGGCGGCGCTGCTCATCTCCGTGACGGCCGGCTATTTCGTGATTCCCGGCGTCGTACGCACCTCGTCCGGTCCGGAGAGTACGCAACTGACGCGCCGGCGGCTCGCGCTCGAGCGCGTCGCGTTCGGACTCACCGAGCTCGACAGCCGCGCGCCGCCGGCGTTTTCGTCCGGCGAAGCCGCGGTGCGTACGATACCCGTATGGGATGCCGCGCATGTCGGCATGGCGCTGCGCGCGCCGGCAAGCGCGGTAGCGCTGCGCCCGCCGCGTCCCGACGACGAGGCTGCCGCGTGGCTCATTGCTCCCACCAACACCCCCGGGCCGGTACGCCTCGCGGTCGAGACGGACAGCGGCCTCGCGGTGACCGCGTTGCCCGTCGCGGATCACGCGTTGCTCTACGGGCCCGGCCTTCAGGGACCGATCGTGACGTCGGCCGACAGCGCTCCACCTGTGCCCTCGGCAGGGGTGGCGATCACCGGTGCCTGGCGCCGGTTTGCCATCGCCTGGACCATCCAGGCATGGAGCCTCCTCCGCAGCGAATCGCAGGGCCGCGTGCTGCTGTGGCGACGCGACGTGACGGACCGGCTCCAGCGGCTCGCCCCGTTCGCCCGCTTCGGCGTCCCGATGCCCGTCCTCCGAGACGGGGGCGGGGGCGGGTTATGGTGGGTGAGTTGGGGTTACGTGTCGCATGAGGCGTTCCCACTTGCCCGGCCGCTGGAGTGGCGCGGCGGCGATGTGCGGTATCTCCGCGCGAGTCTGGTGGGCGCGGTGCGCGTTGCGACGGGGGAGACTCACCTCTGGCTTGCGCCGGGCTACGACTCATTGACGGCGACCTGGGCGCGACGCTTTGAGCCGCTGATCGAGCCGGCGGACCGGCTTCCACCAGATCTCCGCGCGCAACTGACCTACCCGGCCGAGACGCTCAACCTCGCGGTCGCTCAACTCCAGCGAGCCAGTGCCGACTCCGCGGCTCCCGCACCGGGCTGGATGCCGCGCCCGCGCGAGCCATTTCAGCTCGGCGCACCAGGAGGCGCGATCTGGACGGCCATCGCGTTTGAATCCGGTCTCCTCGCGCCCAAACAGTTCGTCGGTCTGTTCGCCGGAGCGATCACGCCGCGCGGCGCCGCGCTGCATTTGTGGCGGCCGTCGTCCGATGATCCGGAGCGCTTGCCCGGGGAGCTCGTCGGCTCGTCGCTGCTGCGGCCCGGCCAGCTGCGGATCTGGCCCACTGGGGGCTCCGTCATCACCGTCCAGGCGCAGATCTTCGATCCCGTCGCGGTGCGCCCACCTCCGGCTCCCCGGATCACCGAGGTCTACGTCACGCTCAACCACCGCAGCGGCCGCGGCCTGAGCGCGCGCGCGGCGCTCCGAGGCGGGGAGCAGATCGTCACCGACACGACGCTCGCCGCGCGCTGGGAACGCACCCGCCGCCTGGCGATCCAGGCCGATTCCGCCCTCAGCGCTGGGGATCTCGAGCTGTTTGGCAAACTGTGGCGGTCGTTGATGAGCGAGCTTGCTCCGGCGCAACGGCCCCACTAGGTTGCGCCGCCGTGTCGACCCCTGGAACGATTGTCATCGCCCTCGGAGGAAACGCCGTCGCGCCTCCGAATGAGCGCCCGACGATCAGCAATCAATTCCGTCATACTCGCGCGAGCCTCGCTCCTATCGTGGATCTGGCCGCCGCGGGATGGCAGATCGTTCTCGTCCACGGCAATGGACCGCAGGTAGGCGACGAGCTGGCGCGCAACGAGATCGCCGGCGATCAGGTCGAGCCGCTGCCGCTCGGCGTCCTCGTGGCGGGAACGGCCGGGTGGATGGGGTACATGATTCAGCAATCACTGCAGAACGCCCTCGAGCGCGCGGGGGTGCAGCGCTCGGTCGTCACGCTGATCACGCAGACGCTCTGCAATGCCGACGACCCCGACCTCCGTACGCCGTCCAAGCCCATCGGACATCAGCTCGACGCCGTCCGCCAGGCGCGGCTCGTGGCACGCGGGATTCCCGTCCGCGACAGCCGCCGGCTCGCCCCCAGTCCCAAGCCGGCCGGTATCGTCGAACGCGAGATGATCCGCGATCTCGCGCGAGCCGGGCATATCGTGATCGCGGGCGGGGGTGGGGGACCGCCGGTCTATCGCGATCCCAAGTTGGGGCTCGAGGGAATCGACGCCGTGGTGGACAAGGACCGCGTCGCGGCTATTCTCGGGCGGGAAATCGGGGCGGAGGTATTGTTGATCCTCACGAATGTAAACGCCGTCTATCGCGGCTACGGCACGCCGCGGCAGGAAGCGATTCGGCGGCTGACGCTGGCGCAGGCCGACCATCTGCTCGCCGGGAAAGAGCTGGGGACCGGCAGCATGCGCCCGAAGGTGGAGGCGGCCGCGGACTTCGTGCGCACCGGCGGCGAGCGCGCGATCATCGCCGAGCTGGCCGACGGCCTCGCGGCGTTGCAGGGCAACGCCGGAACGACGATTGCCAAGGAGCACGCGTGAACCTGCACGAGTACCAGGCGCGCGACATCTTGCGGCGGCACGGCATTCCGGTTCCTCCGGGCGAGGTCGCAACTACGCCCGCGGACGCGCGTGCGATCGCCGAGCGCCTGGGCGGAAACGTCGTCGTCAAAGCACAGGTGCACGCGGGCGGACGGGGCAAGGCCGGGGGCGTGAAGCTCGCCAAGAACGCCGCCGAGGCCGAGGCGCATGCCAAGGCGATCCTCGGCATGACGATCAAGGGTCTCACCGTGCAGAAGGTTTTGATTGCACCGGCTGCGGAGATCGCGTCGGAGAGCTACGTCGGGATCATCGTGGATCGCGCCTCGCAGCGGCCCGTCCTCATGGTGAGTACCGCCGGCGGGATCGATATCGAAGCAGTCGCCGCGAAAACACCTGAGAGGATCCATCGGCTGGCGATCGACCCGCGTTATGGGTTGCTGCCGCATCAGGCGCTGACGCTCGGTTTTGCGTTGTACGCCGACGTGAAGCAGGCCCGCGCCGCCGCCGACATCATGCAGAAGCTGTACGCCGCCGTCTACGCAGTGGGCGCCTCGCTCGCGGAAATCAATCCGCTGGTCACGACGCCGGACGGGGGGGGCACCGTGCAGGCGCTCGATGCCAAGATCAGCATCGACGACAACGAGCTGGAGCGGCGGCCCGATATCGCCGCGCTGCGCGACGTCTCCGCGGAGGCGCCGGAGGAGGTGGCTGCGCGCGAGGCCGGTCTGACGTTCATCAAGCTGGACGGCTACGTCGGCTGCTGCGTGAACGGCGCCGGGCTCGCGATGGCGACGATGGATCTCGTGAAGTACTATGGCGGGGAGCCGGCGAACTTCCTCGACATCGGGGGGAGCTCGAATCCGCAGAAGGTCGTGGCCGCGCTGCGCATCATCACGGGCGATCCCAACGTCAAGGCGATCCTCTTCAATATCTTCGGCGGCATCACCCGCGGCGACGACGTGGCGAACGGCATCGTGCAGGCCACACGTGAGTTCCCGCTCAAGGTTCCGATCGTGATCCGCCTGACCGGTACGAACGAGCGGGAAGGCATCGAGATTCTCAAGGGCGCGGGGTTCACGGCGCTGAGCGACATGGACGAGGCCGTGAAGCAGGCAGTGGCCAAGGCAAAGGGAAAGGCCGGGGCCGCGTGAGCATCTTCATCGATCAGCACACACGCCTGGTCATCCAGGGCATTACGGGCCGCGACGGCTCGTTTCACGCCAAGCAGATGATCGCCGACGGCACGAACGTCGTGGCTGGCGTGACGCCCGGGAAGGGCGGCCAGCGGTTCGAAGGCACGGTGCCGGTTTTCAATACGGTGGCTCAAGCGGTCGCTGAAACGCAGGCGAACACGGCCGTCATCTACGTTCCCGCCGCCGTCGCGGCCTCCGCGATCTTCGAGGCAGCCGATGCCGGAATCGGCTTGATCGTGTGCATCACCGAAGGTATTCCGGTGCTCGACATGACTCGCGCGCTGCCGTTCGTGCACGAGCGGGGCGCGCGTCTCCTGGGGCCGAACTGCCCGGGCCTCATTTCGCCCGGGAAGAGCAAAGTCGGGATCATTCCCGGCAATATCTGCACGCCGGGCCGGATCGGCGTGGTGTCGCGCAGCGGCACGCTCACCTACGAGATCATCCACCAACTCTCCACGCACGGACTGGGACAGTCCACATGCGTTGGCATCGGCGGAGATCCACTCATCGGGACGAACTTCATTCACTGCCTCACCGCGTTCGAGGGGGATCCCGAAACGGCAGCCGTTGTCATGATCGGTGAGATCGGCGGCACCGATGAGCAGCAGGCCGCCGAATTCGTCTCACGCAGCGTCAAGAAACCGGTGGTGGGATTCATCGCCGGCCAGACGGCGCCGCCGGGCCGCCGGATGGGGCACGCGGGGGCGATCATCTCCGGGTCGTCGGGGACTGCCGCCGAGAAAATCGCGGCGTTCGAGGCCGCTCGGATAGGCGTCGCAAAGCGCCCCAAGGATTTCGTGGAGCTACTACAGGCGAGACTCAAGTCGAGGCCCAGGACAACGGCACCTGCACGAACGAGCCGGGCGAAAAGGTCGCCTTCCAAAAGGAAATCAACGAGAAAGTAGACCGAGAACCGACCCGCGGCGTAGTCGCGTGGCCGAGAACACTCTACGGATCACCACATTCTGATATGAAGACGGGCAACTAT
>DASYTD010000060.1:0-5612 GCA_036002655.1 Gemmatimonadales bacterium | reverse complement strand
TAGGCCTCGCCCGTTTTCTGCATGCGCGTCCGAACTAGGCGCTTGAAATCCTTATTGGTCGGCATGGGGTTGGATCCTTTGGTTAAGCCACGGGCTCACACCCCCCAGCGGTGACAGCACCGCGGCGTCCAAAGGTTGCTGCGACTACCGATCCGGGAGTCCGCCCCCCTTTGCCTCACGGGGACCCTCGCTGGGGGAGGGCCGAAGAGGTTGGGCGCGGATCAGGCCGCCCGTGCATTTACAATGCAACGCGCGCAGCACAGCCGCAAGATGGTCAGAGTCGGAAGAGATAGCTGAGTTTGACGAACACCGCGTCGTCGTTCCGCCGCAAACGGCGGAACCGGAATGCGTCCTGATCCTCCATGTTGCTTCCATATCCCGCGAACACGACGGTCCCCGGGACGGGTTGATAGCTCAGCAAGACATCCACGTGGAAGAGGTTATTGGCGCTCGCTTGTGTGCGCGTCACGCCGCTCGGTCCCGCAATCAAGATCGGCGCCCCGGTGCGCGAATCATCCCGCAGAGAATCGGTCTGATCCTGGAAATACTGCCCGACCAGCCTGACGAACAGCGGGCGTGAGAGCTGGTACTCCATCTTGGCCCGGAGAATCCGGCCGACATTCACCAAACTCCCGTCGGTGCGGCGGTTCACCTGCTGCCAGTAGTAGCTGACGGAATTGCGGAGCCGCTCGGTGGGACGGTACGACAGATCCACGCTCAAGAGCAGCAAGTCGGCTGATGCCCACTCGAAGAAGTTCTCGTCATGACCCTGGAGGAAGAACCCGCCACCGCTGAAATGCTTCCACTGCGGCGTATTGATCTGCACGATGTACTCGCCGTTCCCGATCGTCGGCTGGCCGACGAAGGGCACGGTGTCGAGTCCCCCGCCCGGCGCGGGCACCTCGAGGCGATACCCGGCGTACAGCGCGGAATCGTAACCGAACGATTCGACGAAGTACCCCGCGCCCACATTCCACCCGCCCCGCAGCGACGCGTTCGCGTTGAAGTGAAGCTTCTGATCCTGGATATGGCGCCCGTGGATGAAGTTCTGGTACTGCCAGATCCCATCCACCACGATGTCGCCCGTGAACCGCTGGAGGAACGCACCGTGGCGTCCGTAGGTCGTGTAGCTCGGATCGACATACGCGTGCACGATGCCGGCGCGGCCAATGAACCCGCTCGCCGAGCGAAAGTCGTCCGCGATACCGGCGAACAGACTGCGCAGGCCCCAGACGCGGTGTTGAACCGTGAATTGACTGAGCCACAGCGGTGCCGTCGTCGTCACGCCGCCGGCGCGTGTGTGACTGCCGGCCAGCTGCAGGCTCAGGCCGTAGATGTCGCGGAACACGAGGCGGCTGTCTAGCTCCGCGACGCGATTATAATCGCCTCCCTCGATGCGATCGGTATATGCCAGTCCGATGCGCGACCCATGCCCCAAGCTTCGCTGGGCTCGCACGATGTTGAAGATCGGGTTATCGGTGCCGCTCGCGGACGCGAATTTCTGATCGACGGCCGACAAAAGCCCGATGTCGGTGCCCGCCGCGGTGCCCGTGAGCTTGACCGCCGCCACCGGCTGGACGATGCGACGTGTGTAAATGAGGCCCTGCGGGACCT
This sequence comes from Gemmatimonadales bacterium, assembly GCA_036002655.1. Lineage (GTDB taxonomy): Bacteria > Gemmatimonadota > Gemmatimonadetes > Gemmatimonadales > GWC2-71-9 > 20CM-2-65-7. Next base: position 3,998 of record DASYTD010000060.1, on the reverse strand, counting down.
GAAACAGCTCGCTCCCCTCGAGAAAGAACGGTCGCTTCTCGGCAAAGAACAGTGCTTGCCGCGGATCGAACGCGAGCTGGCCCGCGTCGGATTCGACCTGGGAAAAGTCGGGTTTGATCGTGCCGTTCAGCGTGAGGTTGTCGGAGACACCCCATCTGACGTTGCCGCCGATCTGGGGATTGCCCATGTCGTACTGATAGCCGCCGGGCGTCGGCCCGCCGCTCGCTTTCCCGGTCGCTTCGGGATTCAGGTCCATGACGAGGCCGCGGTGCATCCCGGTGAGTCCGACCAGGCTTCCCGATTGGCCGATGAACGTCGCGTTCGCCCTGCTCGCCGGGAACCAAGAGTCCTCGAAGCCGGAGTGCTTGACCTGGCGCACGACGTTGAGGCTCCAGTGCTGCGGCTGGCGCGGCTGATAGCGCAGACTCTTGAACGGAATGCGCACTTCGACTTCGTACCCCCATTCGGTGACGCGGCCGCGCGACTGGAAGACGTAGTCCGGACTCAGGTCCGGCTGCTCGCGTCCGATCACCGCGCCGCCGATGAAGCCGCTCGCCGTCACATTGGCGCCCTCGATGAGCGCGCCGTCGCCTTGGACGCCGAGCGCATTCACGGCGAACATCAATGCCTGTTTGCCGTCGTGGAACGTGCCGAGCAGGATCTGCACGTTGTCGTCGCCGAAGATCTGGTCGCGATCGGCCAGCGTCGCGGTGGGACGGCCATGCAGCTCAAACGCGCGAATGCCGAAGTAGATCGCGCTGGTGGAGTACCACACCAGGATTTGCGTCGAGTCCGCGGCGGGAACGCCGTCGTTGGGCGCGTATTGCGAGAAGCCCGTCAGCAACGCGGCGCGAGCCCACAGCGAGTCCCCCAAGGCTCCATCAATGAGCACGTCAGCCTCAAACCGCGGAATCCGCACGTCCAGCTGGCGGTCCCGGCCCGAGTAGATTCCCAGGGAGTCGGCGCAGGTGAGCAGCAGGCACAATGTCAGCAGCATGTCCGATAATAATGCCGACCGTGTAGTGGGATGCCCACGACTGGAGAGTTAGGAACGTGTCACAACTCGCGCTTACGTTTGTTTTGTTGCTGCAGGTTCCCCAGTCCCCTCCGCAACCGAAGCGTCAGATCCCTGACCCCGGCACGATCGCGACGGACCAACGCGTGACGCCGGCGGGAGTGCAGAGCGTATTCACGGACCGGGTATTCGGTGTCCGTTTCGGCGCTCGCCCCGGAGACGTCTGGGTCACGATCCACGGTGCGGTCTACCGGCTCGGCTGGCGGGACAACGAGCTGCTGGGGAGCGCCAAGTTCGATGGACGGGCGGGCGTGCAGGGGATCGCGATCGATCCCGTGAACGGGCGCGCTCTCGTCACGGCGGTCGGCCGTCTACCGGCCGATCTCGTCCTTAGCCGGATCCCCGGTTCTGAGCATCTCGCCCATACGAAGTCCGGCGCGCACCTCGTCGCGTACGATGGCGACTCCGTCGTGGGGCGCGTTTCCTCACCGGCACTCGGCGAATACATCGCGGGCTCCCCGGCAGTGGCTCGGCGGCCGAACGCGTCGGGCCACCGCGTGGTAGTCGTGCCACTACCCGCGAACGATTCGCTGGCGGTTCTCGACGCCGACGACGGCTCGCTCCTCAAGAAGATCCCGCTCGGAGTTCTGCCGGTTGCGGCCGCAATCAACGAAGAGGGATCGGTCGCGTACGTCTCGAACCTCGGCGGCAGGAAACCCCGGCCAAGAGATCGCGCGGCCAAGCAATGTTGCGACCCCTTCGCGGAGCTGGTGCGCGTGGACGCCCGCGGCATCGCGCAACCGGGCAGCGTGACGCGCGTCGATCTCGTGACGGGGACCGTGCGCAAGGTCATTCCCGTCGGCCGGCACCCCACGGGGGTGGTGTGGGACGAGAAGTCCGCCCGGTTGTACGTCGCCAACGGCAATTCGGACGTCGTGAGCGTGATCGATACGCGCCGCGACAGCGTGGTCGGGACGATCACGATCGCACCCTTTGTGCAGCGCGAGACTGGGCTCGCACCGACGGACGTTGCCGTTTCGCCTGACGGCGCCACGCTACTCGTCACGCTGGGAGGCGTGAATGCGGTCGCGATGTACGCATTGCCCGCCGGCCGGCTCCGTGGGCTCATACCCACCGGCTGGTATCCGACCAGCATCGACGTGAGCGCGGACGGCAGCGCGATTGCCGTCGGGACCCTGTTCGGCGTGGGGTCGGGCATCGGCCGCGCGACGAGCGGCGAGCCTGAGGGACGCTACGTCCACTCCTATCGTGGATCGGTAAACGTCATCCCGATGCCGACGGACGCGGAGCTCGCGGCATACACGACGTCCGTTGCGCAGAACAACCGTCTCACGCTGCGCGGCGACAGCGCCGGACCGTCGTTGGCGCCGCGACGCAACGTCGCCGCGCGAGCGGTTCCCGAGCGCCCAGGCGAGCCGTCGCCGATCGATCACGTCGTCTACATCATCCGGGAAAACCGCACGTACGATCAGATCTTTGGCGACATGGGAAAAGGCGCGAGCGACAGCTCCTTGCTGCAGTACGGGCGCGATGTGACGCCCAACGCGCACGCGATCGCGGAGCAATTCGTTCTGCTTGACCACTTCTTTGCCTCCGGTGGCAACTCGGCGGATGGCCACAACTGGCTCACCCAGGCCATCGAAACCGAGTATCCGATGTGGCCGCTTTACACGGGCCGGAGCTATCCCTCGGAAGGCGTGGATCCGCTCGCGTACTCCTCCGGCGGGTTCCTGTGGGAGGCGGCGCAGGCGAAGGGAAAGACGGTTCGCGTCTTCGGCGAGTACGCACCCTCGCCGCAGTGGGACAGCGCCAGTGTCCGCGCGTCCCTGCTCACCCAATACCGCGATTCGCAGCCCCACGATCCGGCATACTTCCGTGGACTGGTGGCCAAACGCTACAACACGCGGTCCGACATCCCGTCGCTCGATCGCGTGCTGGTCCGCGAGTATCCGGGATGGACGCAGACGATTCCCGACGTCTTGAAAGCGGACATTTTTCTCGAGCACCTGCGCGAGTGGGAAGCGGGGAAGAGGATGCCCAACCTCGTCATGGTCATTTTGCCGAGCGACCATACGCAGGGAACCAGTCCAGGCTGGTGCACGCCCAAGGCGTGCGTCGCGGACAACGACCTCGCGCTCGGCCGGATGGTGGAGGGCTTGTCGCGCAGCTCCTTCTGGAAGTCCATGGCGATTCTCGTGGTCGAGGACGACGCGCAGAACGGCGTGGACCACATCGACGGGCACCGCACGGTAGCTCTCGTCGCCAGTCCCTACGCCAAGCGGGGAGCCATCGATCCGACGTTCTACAGTCAGCCAAGCATGGTGAAGACGATCGAGCTGATGCTCGGCTTGCCGGCGCTCAGTCTCTTCGACCTGGTGGCGACCGACATGCGCGCGAGCTTTATCGCGCCGGACGAGGCACCCAGCCTCGAGCCGTACACCGCTCTCGTGCCACAGCAGTCGCTTCACGAGGTCAATCAGCAGGTCGGGTCGATCACGGGCCCGCACGCCGCTGAGCGCCGTCGCGCCGCGCTCGCGTCGGCCCGCATGAAGTTCAACGCCCCCGATGCCGCGCCCACGGAGCGGCTGAACCGAATCCTGTGGCACGATGCGCGCGGCTGGGGGACGCCGTATCCGGAAGTGAAGCGCTCATTGTTCTTCCCGATGTCGGTAGACATCGCGGATGAGGATCGCGAGGAACACGAGGAGCGGGGCAGGGCCCCCTAGAGCTTCCGGGCGATGTAGACGCCGACGAGGCACAAGGCTCCGCCGAGCACGGCAATGACGCTCGGCGTCTCTCCCAGGATGAGCCAGCTCATCACGATTGCGATTGGCGGCACGAGGTAGGCTGTCGCCGCGAGACGACCCGCGCTGCCGCGCGCGAGCGCGTACGCCCACGTCGTGAACGCGATGGATGTGGGAAAGACGCCGAGAAAGAGCAGCCAGGCGATCCCGCCGGCAGG
>DASYTD010000059.1:0-17111 GCA_036002655.1 Gemmatimonadales bacterium | reverse complement strand
CAACCCCTCATCAGGCGATGTGCAAACCCCCATCTAGCCGCCGTCTCTTTGGGATAATCCTCTACCCGGAGAATCTCCATGAGACCGCGTTCGATCACCCTCCTTTGCGTAGCAAGCCTCCTGGCGTGTGGAACCGACCACACACCGGTAGCCGCTGATTCCTCGGCCGTCGAGTATCTCCAGCGGCAACGGGGGGCGTTTGTGGCACCAACGGCGACCGCGTTAAGCGAAGTCGTTGTCACGGGCGTAGAGGAGTTCCGGCCGATGATCCCCCCCGATGTGATCTCCAACATGGTCATTCGAACCGCCACGGCATCGATCGAAGTGGACTCCCTGGAGCCAGCGGTCGCACGGGTGAAGGACCTGTCAACCCGGTTAGGAGGCTACGTCGCCAATTCCAGCATTGAGGCAGGCAAGAAACGGCTGCGCCAGGCGGCACTTGAGGTGAAGATCCCTGCCGGACGGTTCGACGACGTGGTGGCTGGGCTCACGCCGATTGGCAGGCTGGAAACCATCAACGTCAGCGCGCAGGACGTGGGCGAGGAATACGTGGACGTCGGCGCTCGAATGGAAAACTCCAGGCGCCTCGAGCGCCGGTTGATCGACCTGCTGGCGACCCGAACGGGGAAACTCAAGGACGTATTGGACGTCGAGCAGGCGCTGGCGCGCGTGCGCGAGGAGATCGAACGCTCCGAAGGCCGGATGCGCTATCTCCGAGCCCACACAGCGATGAGCACGCTCAGCATTACTGTGCATGAGCCGCTCCCGGTGGTCGGCAGTGCCGGCACGAGTGTGATGGGCGAGGCGTTCAGACAGTCCTGGCGGAATTTCGTGGTGCTCGTCTCTTTGGTGGTACAATCCTTAGGCGTCGTTATTCCTCTCGCTGCGCTGGGGGTTCTGACATGGGTCGCGAGGAGGCGCGTAATCAGACAACGCACGGCATAGCTGGACTGGCGCGCAACTTGCCATGGCGTAGGGGCGTGATGTCCGCTCCCCTAGTTCTGCTGGCGTTGACCTTTCAGGGAACCGCCATTTTCAAACCGACTTTCACCGCTCGCGAGGTGGAAGCCGATTCGGTCGTCGCATTCGTGGATGTGCGCGTCATACCGATGAACCGCGACGGCGTCCTGGATCACCAGACAGTCATCGTGCGCGACGGCCGTATCGCCCAGATCGGGCTGGCCGCGCAGGTGAAGGCGCCCGCCGGCGCGATCACCGTGGACGGCCGCGGCAAATACTTAATGCCCGGCCTCGGCGAGATGCACGGCCACCTCCCCAGCCCGAACGCTGGACCTGAGCTGACCGAGAACGTCCTCTTCCTTTACCTGGCGAACGGTGTGACGACAGTGCGCGGGATGCAGGGCAGCCTCCCGCATCTCGAGCTGAAAGCCCGTATCGCGCGCGGCGAGCTGCTGGGCCCACGCCTCTGGGTTCCAGGCCCGCCGCTCTCAGGAAACGCCGCCCCCACCCCCGATGCGGGACGCCGTCTCGTCGAGGAACAGCAGGCCGCGGGATTCGATCACCTGAAAATCCAGGAAGGGCTGAGCCGCGAGACCTATGATACGATCGTTGTGACGGCCAAGCGGCTTGGTATGCGGTTCGCGGGACACGTCCCGGACGCGGTAGGTGTCTACCACGTCCTCGAGTCTGGTCAGGCATCCATTGACCATCTCGACAATTACGTCGAGACCGTCGGGGGCCCCGATTCCGCCGATGACCGGCGGATCGCCCAAGTCGTCGCCGCGACCTGCGCGGCGCACGTCTGGACAGTGCCGACCTTGGCACTGTGGGAAACGTTCCTGGGAACCGAAGACTCCGCGAGCCTCGCCGCCCGCGAAGAGGTGCGCTACGTCCCGGGGGCGTGGCGGCAAAACTGGGCCCAGCAGATTTCGCAAATGCGGCGGAACGCGCCACCGGCCGATACGCGGCTCGTGATGCTCGCCTTACGTCGCAAGATCCTGAAGGCATTGCAGGCGGCGGGATGTCCCATTGCCTTCGGCACCGACTCGCCCCAGCTCTACAGCGTGCCCGGGTTCTCCATCCACCGCGAGATGCGGAGCATGTTGGCCGCCGGCCTGACGCCGCAACAAATCCTGAATGAGGGGACTCTCCAGGTGGCCCGTTACTTCGGTGCCGAGCGGGAGTTCGGGAGCGTGGCCGCCGGGCAGCGTGCCGACCTGCTGCTGCTCAACGGCAATCCGCTTTCCGACCTGGTCAATGTGTCGCGCCGGGCGGGGGTTATGGTCAACGGCCGATGGCTGCCGGAGGCCGAGATCCGGGCCCGTTTGGAGCGGATAGCGGCAGCATACCATTAAACCGGACGATAGAGTCCGGGGCTCGGCTAACCCCGGGGCGCCGTCCCGGGGTCAGCCGATCTTACCGTCCGGTGTCCCGCGGCACACCTTCCAGCAGGCTCAACTCCGAGGGTCCCATGCCCGACACGATCCGGAAGGTGGAGTACTACTACGTCATTGCACCCGATAAACCCGGCGAGGGCGCGCGTGTGTTCGGCGCGCTGCGGGACGCGGGCGTGAATCTCATGGCGATCCACGCTTTTCCCAGCGCCCGGCGCTCCCAGATCGACGTCGTTCCCACGGACGCCGCGGCATTCCTCAACGCCGCCAAGGCAGCCAAGCTCAAGGTGTCCAAGCCGAAAACCGTGTTCCTCGTCGAGGGCGACGACCGCGTCGGCGCCATGGCGCAGATGCTCAGCCGTCTGGGCGCGGCCGGCATCAACGTGATCGCGACCAGCGCCGTGCGCACCGGGCCTGGCCGCTACGGCGCACTCCTGTGGGTGAAGCCACGCGATGTAAAGAAGGCGGCGGATACTCTGGGAGCTGAGGGGGCTTAATCCGCGCCGTGCGGAACCCCATGACCGCACTCGGGGTCAAACGGGGCGGCATTGAGGTCTGGGAAATCTACCGGAGGGATAGTCATGGCGTCACGCGCAGAGCGGTTCAAGAAGGCAGCCGTAAAGGCTGCGAAGACGGCGAGGAAGTGGGCGGTGACCGCTGCACGCGAAGCTGACCGGCTGCTGGCGGAAGCGCAGAAACGGGCCGCGACGGAGCAGCGGCAGATGCGCGTCAAGGCGGCGTTGGCTCGGACGGGGAAGGTGTTGAAGGCTGTCGGTCGGGCGGCGATCGTCGCGGGCATCGCGGCCGGCATCGCCTCGGCACGGGCCGAGAATCGCGCCCGCAAGCTCTCCAAAAAGGCGAAACGCTAGCCCCCGGCTCCCGCCAACTTCAGTATCCGGCTCCACTGCGGAGCTGTCACGGGACTCACCGATAACCGTCCCTGCCGCACAATAGGTAGATCGGCGAACGTCTTGTCCGATTTGATTTGGGCAAGCGTCACCGCCTGCGGCAGCCGGCGGTGGGCTTTGAGGTCGATCACGAAGAGCCTTGCGTCCTTCTTTTTGGGATCCGTATACGGCGCCGAGACGACGGTCGCCCAGCCAACGACGGCCTTCTCGTCCCCGGTGTGATAGACCAGGACCTGGTCGCCCGGATGCATGGACCGGAGGTTTCTCAGCGCCACCGGATTCTTCACGCCGTCCCAGACCGCGGTCTGCTCGCGCTCCAGGTCGGCGTAGCTGTAGGTGCTCGGTTCAGTCTTCACGAGCCAATAGTTAGCCATTAGCCCACCCTGGAGAGATTCGCGAACCAGTTCTGAATTGTCATCGAAACCTCCTGCATGACGGTGTCCGGCGTGCCGGATCGCTTGGGCACTTTGAACGAGTGGTCCCCTTCCTCAATGAGATGCAGGGTCGCGCGGTTGCCCAACCGCTGTGCAACACCCCGCAGCAAATCGAGCTGCGCGAATTCGTCGCGCGTCCCCTGTAAAAAAAGCATCGGTATCCGTACTCCCGACAGATGCTCGGCGCGCTCGGTGCCGGGGCGGCCGGGTGGATGCAACGGGAAGCCAAAGAACACCAACCCGCGGACGCCCGGCAATGGCTCGTTGCTTTGCGCTTGGGACGTCATACGACCGCCGAACGATTTCCCACCGGCGAGCAGCGGAATTCCCGGCATGGCTTGGGCTGCGTCCTGGACAGCGGTTCGGACCTGAGCCTCGGCGATGGCCGGTGGGTCGGGTCGCTGGCGGCGCTCCTGCATGTAGGCAAACTCGTAGCGGTAGGTGGCGATGCGACAGGCGGCCAACGAACGCGCCGCGTGCTCGAGAAAGGGATGCCGCATTCCGGCGCCCGCGCCGTGCGCGAGCACCAGGAGTGCTCGCGCATCCGGCGGTGCTGACAGCAGGTGCTCCATTACCCCCCTTACTTCACGCGCTCGTTGAGCCGCTCCAGCACGCCCACGAGGTCGGGCTTCACCTCGAGCACGGGGGCGACCGGATCGTGGCCGAGCTTCTCCATGCGCTTCAGCGCGTTCGCGATCGTGAAGTTGCTGTTGTGGAGCTTGGCGTTCACCTCATCCCATTCGATCGGCATGGAGACCGGCGCGCCCGAGGAAGGTCGCACGCTGTACGGCGCGACCATCAGCTGACCGGCGCGGTTCTGGAAGGCATCCACATACACCTTCCCCTCCCGCTTGCTGATGGTGCGGGCGGTCGTCGCAATGTCCGGGTGCTGGTCGGTGACCAGACGCGCGAACAGCATCGCGAGCTGCAGGCACTGGGCGTACGTCAACTGTCTGCCGAGCGGCAGCATGACGTGCAGTCCCGACTTGCCCGTCGTCTTGATGAACGCCGGCATTTTCACTTCATCGCACAACGTCTTCATCGTCTGGGCCAGCGTGATGACGTGGGCGAAGGGCGCGTCCTTGGGATCGAGGTCGATGAGACACCAATCGGGGCGCGTGAGATCGTGGATCCGACTGCCCCAGATGTGCAGCGGGATCGTGCCGAGGTTAACGAGATAGACCAGTGACTCCACGTCGTTGGCGACGAAGTAGTCGATGTCGCGCTGCGTGTCTTCGCTCCAGATCGGGATGGTCTGAATCCAGTCGGGCACGAATCCGGGCGCATCCTTTTGATAGAACGACTTGCCGTTGATTCCATCCGGATACCGCGTGAGCACGACGGGCCGGTCCTTGAGGTAGGGCAACAGCCAGGGCGACATCGAACGGTAGTATTCGATCAAATCACCCTTGGTGTAGCCTTCCTCCGGCCAAAACACCTTGTCCAAATTCGAAAACTTCACTTCTCGAGGGAGCGGGGAGCTGGGAGCAGGGAGCAGCGAAGCATCCTCAGTCTCTGCTCCCTGCTCCCGGCTCCCTGCTCCCGGCATTGTAACATCTTCCGGCTTCTTGTCATCTCGAAAGCGCACGAAGACGGATTGGCGCAAGAGACCGTCCCGCGTGAACTCCTTGTACCGCACATCGCACACCAAGCGCGGCTCGACCCACGTGTGGTCGGGGCCCTTGGGTAGCGCGCCGTTCTCCGGGGGATCGCACGGCGGCGTCTTGCGCACCAGCGCGGCGAGCGTGGTGCTGATTTCATCGAGCTGTGCGCCGCTGAAGCCCGAACCGGCGCGGCCACAATAGATCAGCTTGCCATCCTTGTAGGCGCCTACGTGTAGCGATCCAAAGCCGCCGCGCGAGCCCTTGGGCTTCGAGAAGCCCACGACCACAAAATCGTCGATGCGATCGGCGCGGATCTTCAGCCAGTCCGCCGAGCGGCCGTTGCGGTACGGGCTGTCCGCTTTCTTCGCGACGATGCCCTCGAGCCCGAGCTTCACGACTTGCTCGTACAGCGCTTCGCCGTTCTTCTCGAAATGCTCGGAGTAGCGGAGCGGCCCTGTTTGGGGCAGCACCTTCTTGAGAATCTCTTTGCGCGTGATGAGCGGCAGTTTCCGCAGATCGTAACCGCCGAAGGCCAGGAGATCGAACACGTAGAGCGTCGCGGGCGATTCAATGGATGCGCGCTTTGCCTCGCGCGCGCCCAGCTTGGCGCGAGCCTGCAGCATGGAAAAGCTGGGATGTCCCGACGCGTTCGTCACGACGAGCTCGCCGTCCAGGATTACGCCTTCATAGGGAATTGCCTTGACGGCACGCGCCAGCTCCGGAAATGACTCGGCGTAGTCGATTCCCTTGCGCGAATACAGGATGGCTTCGCCATTATGACACGCGGCGCGCATGCGATAGCCGTCGAGCTTCACCTCGAACACCCAGCCCGGTTTGGAAAACGGCTGCTCGCGCGTCTCCGCCAGCATCAGCTCCGTGTCCTCGACCCGCAGCGCGCGCTTCGGCGCGCCGAGCTTCGCGAGCTCCTTCTTGATCGGCTCGGCGCGCTGCTTCGCGTCGCGCAGCTCGTCGTTCGTCAGCCCCGAGAGCACCGACTCGTCCGGATACGGCTCGGTCGAGACGTATTCGTCGCGCTCCTTGATGAGCAGCCATTCCTTCGGAGTCTTCTTGAGTTTGATCAGCGTCCAACGGCCGCGCAGCTTGTAGCCCCTCAGCTCGAAGAGGAGCTTTCCCTTTTCCATTCCCTCACGCGGATCTTCGAGCGGGATCCACACGCCGCGATCCCACACAATCACGGTCCCGGCGCCGTAGTTTCCCTCGGGAATGATGCCCTCGAAGTCTCCGTACTCGAGCGGGTGATCTTCGACGTGCACGGCGAGGCGCTTATCGGCAGGATTGGCGGACGGGCCTTTGGGAACGGCCCACGACATGAGCACGCCGTCCATCTCCAGACGGAGGTCCCAATGCAGGCGCGTGGCGTCGTGCTGGTGCACGATCAACAGCCCGCCCGGCTGGGGTGCCGTTTTGGGGGCTAATCCTCCCGGCTCGGGAGTGCGATCGAACGCGCGCTTGGCGCGATAAGTACTGAGCGCATCGCCCTCTTCTGAGCGGGACTTCCGACGGGTAGGCATCAGCGCGTATCATACCCCGTTATGAGCGCTCATTCCATCGGTTCCGCGACGGTGTCATTCGGCCTCGTCTCCGTCCCCGTGCAGCTGTATGCCGCCGGCGAATCCAAGGCCAACATCTCCATGAACTGGCTCCACAAGAAAGACGGCGCCCGGCTCAAGCAGCAGTACGTCTGCTCCAAGGATGGCGAGAAGGTCGAACGCGACGAGATGATCAAAGGCTACGAATTCAGCAAAGGCCAATACGTCACGTTCACGCCCGATGAATTGAAGGCGCTCGAAGAGCGCGCCACCGGCGCCATCGACATCGTCGAGTTCCTCCCCGCCGAAAAAGTGGACCGCATCTACCTCGACCGCACCTATTTCCTCGGACCCGACAAGGGCGGCGAGCGCGCGTACAAGCTGCTCACCGAGGCGCTGCAGAAAACCGGGCGCGTGGCACTCGGGCAGTACGCCGCGCGTGGCAAGCAGTACTTGATCATGGTCCGCCCGATGGAGGGCGGGCTGGCGATGGAGCAGCTACGCTACGCCGATGAGATTCGCGACATCGCCGAAGTCCCGATCCCGAAAACCGAAGTCAAGAAGCCCGAGCTCGATCTCGCGGTCAAGTTGATCGAGCAGGCGGCGACGGATGAATTCCATCCCGAGAAGTACAAGGACAACGTGCGCGAGCGGATGCAGGAGCAGATCGAGCGCAAGGTCGAAGGCAAGCAGATCACCGAGGAGCCGGAGGAAGCCCCGAAGGCCAAGGTGCTCGACCTGATGCAGGCGCTGAAGCAGAGCCTCGAGGGCGCGGAGGAGAAACCCTCGAGGCGGCGCAAGGTCGCGGGAAAGCGCTAAAGCGCTATTTTGGAGCGGTCCTTTACCCCGAGGTTGCCGCCGTGCAAGACACGTTCCCGACAAGTACTGAAGGGCCCGGTCCAGTATTCTGGATCGTCGTATGCGCCCTCATCGTGGTCCAGATCGCTGCGATGTGGAAAGTGTTCGAGAAGGCGGGCCAGCCCGGTTGGGCGGCGATCATTCCGATCTATAACCTGATCGTGTTGATCCAAATCGCCGGCAAGCCGGTGTGGTGGATTCTCCTGTACCTGATTCCTGTCGTCAGCATCATCGTCGTCGTTATCGTCATGCACAACATCTCCAAGAATTTCGGAAAGGGCCTCGGCACCACACTCGGGCTCATTTTCCTGAGTCCGATATTCTTTCCGATTCTGGCGTGGGGGGATGCGCAGTATCAGCCGCCTGTGCGAGAGTATCAGCCCGCTTGAGCTGAGCCGCGAGCTTCGGGCCGACGCCTTGTTCTTCGTGCTTGAAGAACACAAAGGCGTCGGTCCACTCGGCTCCCTCCCCCAGCGCCCGCAGTTTCCGCAGCCACCCCCCCAGCTCGTCCTCGGAGTAGCCCGCGTCTCGTAGCCGCACGTAGCCGAAGTCCGCCGTCGCCACGAGCGGGGTCGTCCCTTCCTCCGTATCGGCGATGCACAGCGCGGTGTTCGTGCTGCGCAGCAGGTCGTACACGTCGTCTGACCACCACGATGCGTGACGGAACTCACACGCCGCGCGGACATCTGTCGGAAACTGGGTGAGCAGATCACCGAGTCGCGCGAGGTCTTTCGTAAAATTAGGGGGTAATTGAAACAGCACCGCGCCAAGCTTGGCATGTAGCTTGCGAACCGTGTCGAGGAACAGGCGGAGTGGCTCGTCGATATTTTGTAGGCGTGCGAAGTGGGTAATCCGTTGCGGCGCCTTCACTATAAAGATGAACCCCGCCGGGGTCGCGGCGTCCCAACCGGCGACCGTTTTGGCGTTGGGCATGCGGTAAAAGGTGTAATTGATCTCCACCGTGCCCAATTGTTGGGCATAGAACTCGAGCCACTTCGCGCTCGGGAGCTTGGGCGGATAAAAGCTTCCCTTCCATTCGGGGAAGTTGTAGCCGGACGTACCGACGTGCAGCCGCAGCATTCGCGGCAAAACTAGTCTCACCATTCTCGATAGGGGAGTCGTCGCATGAGGAATCTGAAAGTCACACTCTTGGGCCTAGTGTTCGCCCTGGCCGCCTGCGGGACATCGGCCGAGACGGAGCGGAAACTGGCCGAGCTCGAGCAAGCCAACGCGCAGAAGGATAGTCTGATGCAGGAAGTGGCGATCAGCTCGCGACTCCTCACCGATATCAACGTCGAGCTCGCCAAGGTGCGGGTGCGCAACAATCGCCTCCGCGTATCGAGCGAGAGCCCGATCACCGCGTCGACCGACACCTTGATGGCGAAGCTCCGCTACGTCGTGACGCGCGTCCGTGAAACCGAGAGCGCGCTGAACGAGAGCCGCCAACGCATCAAGAACCTCACCTCCCTGTCGGACAGTCTGCGTGCCACGCTCGACTCGACCGTGGGCAACCTGCAGACGGTCATCGCCACGCAAAAGACGACGATCGACCTGCTGACCGACCGCGTCAACGAGCTGACGCTGGAGAACGTCGCGTTGCGCGACAGCCTGGCGACCGGCTACTACGTGATCGGCACGCGCGCCGAGCTCAAGAAGAAAGGCATTCTCACCGAGCAGGGCGGCGGTCGGGTCTTGTTCATTCTGTGGCGCACGGGCAAGACGCTGCAACCGGCGCGCAATCTCGACCCCAGCCAGTTCACGGCGATCGACACGCGGCAGGTCACGCAGATTCCGCTGCCGAGCGCCACGGCCGAGTACCGGGTGGCGTCGCTCCAGGACCTGTCGTACGTGGCCGAGGAGCGCAGGCACAACAAGTACTCCGGCACGCCCAGCCTCACGATCACGTCGCCGGTGGATTTCTGGCGCAACTCGAAGTTCCTGATCATCATCCTGGAGGGGTCGTCGAGCACCGTGGCTGATCGAGAGGATCAGGCCAGTTCCGACGCGCAAGTCACGAGTCGCTAGCGCCTCCCAGCTTGATGTAGAAGAGGCCAGGAAACTCCTGGCCTCTTTCTTTTTGTGGTACTTTTTTGGCATGGACAAACGCTGCGGCTGGTCAACGTCGAACGAACAGATGATCGCCTACCACGACATCGAGTGGGGTGTCCCGGTGCATGACGATCGCCAGCTTTTCGGCAAGCTGGTGCTGGATGGATTTCAAGCGGGACTGTCGTGGGCGATTATCCTGCGAAAGCGCGATGCGTTTCTGAAAGCCTTCGACGGTTTCAACCCCGAGAAGATGGCGCGCTACGACGCGCGCCGCGTGGCCAAGATCCTGAAAGATCCGGGCATCGTCCGTAACCGCCAGAAAGTGCGATCAGCGGTCGGCAATGCCCGCGCCTTCCTGAAAATGGTCGAGACGGGAGAATCGTTCGATGCGTTTCTCTGGCAGTTCGTCGGCGGCAAGCCAAAAGTCAACGCCTGGAAGACACTGCGCCGGCTGCCCGCCGAGACGAAAGAGTCAATCGCGATGAGCAGGGCTCTCGTTGAACGGGGGTTCCGATTCGTGGGACCGACGATCTGTTATGCGTTCATGCAGGCGGTGGGAATGGTGAACGACCACCTGATTACGTGCTACAGATATCGGGAACTGAACAAATAACGGGAAACGTGCAACGGGAAACGGGACACGGAACAGCAACCCGTTTCCCGTTTCCCGTTTCCCGTTTATTTCGCGCGTTCCAGGTATTGCCCAGATCGCGGATCCACCCTCACCTTTTCCCCCGGAGAGATGAACTCCGGCACCTGCACCGTGACGCCGTTGGAGAGCTTCGCGGGTTTGGTGCTCGCCGTCTTGGTCGCGGTTTTCATCACGGGCGACGTCTCCACCACCCTCAGCTCGATCACGGACGGCAGCTCGATCGCAATCGGGCGGCCTTCAAGCCACTCCACCTGCACCACCATTTCGGGCTGGAGCCAGGGCGTGTCCTCGCCGACGGCGCGCTCGTCGAGCGTGAACTGCTCGTACGTCTGCTGATCCATGACATGCACGCCGCCCTGATCCTGGTAGAGCACCTGCATTTCTTTGGTGTCGAGACGCGCCTCGTTGAGAAAATCGGTGGCCGCAAGACGCTGATCGAACGTGTTGCCCGAGACCAGATTGCGAAACCGCACCTGCACAAACGCGCGCAGATTGCCGGGGGTCCGGTGGGTGAAGTCCATGACGCGGCACGGCTGGCCGTCGATCATGAGCACATGCCCTTTGCGAATATCAGTGGCTTTCATTGGGAGCGGGAACATAAACGGGCCGCACGAGCACTCCAAGGGGCAGAGTGCTAACGCTTGACCGAACGGGGTGACGGTTACTAGCGTGAGCAGCCTCACACCCGCTTGCTGTGTCGGATTGCAGCTTTCCGCAGCAGTGTGGGCACATGTTTGGCGAGGGTTTCTAGGGTAAGGCATTGCCTAACAGTCAGATAGATGACCGGCACCATCTTTGCCTCTCTCACTGCCGTAAGGGAGGGAAGCATGATCAGGCCAATCGTCCATCGGCAGCTGACACGTGGGGATCTCGCCTGTCTGGTCGAGGAGATCGCCCGAATGGACGTCACCGAAGGGCGCGAGGCGGACCAAGCGCTCCAGGCTGGCGCCGTTGACACTGTCCTCGATTCGCCCGCCGCCCTGGAAGCGGTCCTCGGCCGCGGCGGCGCGCCTGCACCGCTTCCCCTGACCCTGCTCTGGTACATCCCGATTCGTGCCCAGCTCCGCACGCGCGGCGTGACGGACATTCTGCTGGCCGACTACGCCGCGACGCTGCCCGTTGTGTTTGCGACGTCCCATTCGCAGAACCGGATCGCGCAGGGCGAGAACGGGATGGCGGAGTGGTGGCGCTTCGTTGCCGCACTACCGCAAGGCACGGTCGCGCAGGCCGAGGCCGCGGCCGATACGGCCGCACTCGCGCTTTGGTGGTCCGGCTGCTTTCCCGAGTGGGTGGAGCGCGGCGGCACGGGGGGGGGCCGCGGGATGGTGCGCGCGTACGTGACGTTCGCTGGCCGGATGCTGGGGCTCGCTGCCGACTTGCTCGAGGCGTCCGCTCCTGAAGAGGCCGCGCTGTGCGCCCGCGCCGCCGAAGCGCGCACCGAGCTGCACGCAGCGCTGATCGAAGCGCGCGCGGACTACATCGGGGAGGATCCCCACAGCAGCGAAAGCCGCCTCAACCGGTTCTTGAGGCGGCTCGCCGACAATTAGTAGGGGCACGACATGTCGCGCCCCTACGTCGTTACCAACGCGTAACGTCGTCCTGGAACTGCTTCGACCGCTCGGCCAGATCCACCGGTGTGACTGACGGATCCTGCTTCACGACCTGGACACGCTGCAGATTCGCAACCGCCTTGCCGTAGGTTCCTTCGATGGCCAACGCCGCACGATACTGCTCGGTCGCGGCCTCGAACCGGCCCGTCAGCTCCAAGGCCATGCCGAGATTGTTGTGGAACGGCGCGACCTTATCCTCGAGCTCGTTCGCGCGAGCCAGCGGGCCGATCGCATCCTCGAACCGCCCGAGCCGGATGTACAGCGCGCCGAGGTTGTTCATTGCCCAGACATCACTGTCGTTTTTCACGATCGCGCGCTGGTAGGCCACGATGGCGTCATCGGTCTTGTCGAGCGCCTCGAAGGCCCGGCCTTGCAGCCGCAGCGGCTCGCTCGAGGTGGAGTCGAGCGCCATGGCCGTTTCGATGTGCACGAGGGCGCTTTCGGGCTGCGCGCTCTCGAGCAGCACGCGGCTCAGGTTGAGATGGCTCTTCACGTGCGTTGAATCGAGCGTGAGGGCCTGAACGAACGCGCTCTCCGCCGTCACGCGATCGCCCGACTTCCATGCCGAGAGGCCGAGCATGTAGAAGCCCCACGGATTGGTGGGCCGGCCCTCGGTGTACGTCTTGAACAACACCGTCGCGTCGTCGTAGCGCCGATCGCGATAAGCGGAATCGGCCATCTCGAATGTGACGGGGCCGCTGATGACGAGCGCAGGCTTCTCGGTACTGCCATTGCTCACCGGCGTGATACTGGCGGGGTTCGACCCGGCGGGCTCGCCGGCGGCGGCCTGGTCTGGCGAGCGATCACCGCAGGCGGCGAAGCTATACGCGGCGATCACGGTGCACACGATGCCGGCCATCAGGATGACGGGGAATCGCAGCGACCGGTTGGACTGATCGATCGAGAACTGGTACGACATGGCTCCTCCAGGAGCTTGAGGTTGCCCCCTAGAAAAGCAAAGACGGTACCGGCTATTGGCTATCGGCTATCGGGCGGTTTTGTAACAAGTTACGGTTTTCGAAAGTGAGAACTGTGTCTGGGACTACACCGGTATTTCCGGGCTCACGTGTCTCGCTGGACACCCAGACGGCGCATGATTTTCAGCAGGCTCGCATGATCGGCTAGCCCGAGCTCCTTCGCGGTTTTCGTCACGTGCCACTCGTTGCGCTCTAACGCCTGAATCACGATTTGGCGCTCGGCTTCGAGCTTCTGATCCTCAAACGTGCGCGATGCGGGATGCGAGATGCGGGATGCGTTGCGACGATCGCGAATCTCAGGCGGCACCGCGTCTTTAGTGAGCGCTTCGCCATCGGTCGCGATGATCATCCGCTCGATCACGTTGCGCAGCTCGCGGATGTTGTTGCGGCGCCAGTCGTACGACATCAGCGCCTCGACGGCGTCGGGCGCGATAGCCTTGCTTTTCATGCCGAACCGGGCACACGTCGCGCCAACGAGATACTCGACCAGCGCTGGAACGTCCGATAAACGATCGCGCAACGGCGGCACGCGCAGCACGTGGACGTTGAGCCGGTAGAAGAGATCCTCGCGGAATCGTCCCTCGCCTACGTCCTTCTCCAGATCGCGATGGGTCGCGGCAACGACACGCGCGTTGACGTCGATCGTTTTGCTGGCCCCCAGTCGCGTGACTGTTCGCTCCTCGAGCACGCGCAGCAGCTTCGCTTGTGCGGCAGGCGGAAGGTCGCCGATTTCGTCCAGGAACAGCGTGCCACCGCTGGCCGCCTCGAATGCGCCTTTGCGCGTGGCGTTCGCACCGGTAAACGCGCCCCGCTCGTGGCCGAAGAGCTCGCTCTCCACCAGCTCGTGCGGCAACGCCGCGCTGTTGAGCGCGACAAACGGCCCTTTGGGATTCGCGCCGAGCCGATGCAGCTCGCGCGCGACCAGCTCTTTCCCTGTGCCGCTCTCTCCGACGACCAGAACGGGACTTGGCACCGGGGCCACGCGGACGATCGCCGCCTTGAGCTTGGCGAGCGCCGGACTCGTGCCGACGAGCGGTGACTCGAGGCCGAAGCCGCGCCGCAGCCGCGTGACCTGCTCCGTGAGGCGGCGCCGCTCGATCGCGTTCTCGACTTCCTGCGCCACGCGCTCCATCGGCTCCGCCTTGTCGATGAAGCTGTAAGCGCCCAGACGGATCGCCTGCACGCAGCGATCGTAGTCGCCGGTCCCCGTGTAGACGATGATCGGAACGCGCAGTCCCAGCCGCTCGACCGAGCGCAGCACCTCGAACCCGTCCATCCCCGGCATCTCGAGATCGAGAATCACGCAGTCCACCGCGTCGCGCGTGAGACTCTCGAGGGCGGCGCGGCCGCTCTGCGCGACCAGCGTTTCGTAGCCGCGCAGGCGCTTGAGGTCGTAGGCGTATTGCTCCGCCATCGCCGGCACGTCGTCAACGATGAGGACGACTGTCATGGCCTCAGCCCCTGGCCCGAGGCTGGGATTTCGACGATGAACTTGCTTCCCTGTCCCGGCTCGGTCTCCACTTTCAGCGACCCGTTCGAATCGAGCACCAGGCGCCGCACAATCGACAACCCCAGTCCTGTGCCGCCTGGTTTGGTCGTGTAGAAGTCGTCGAATGCGCGGTCGAGCTCCGATTTGCTCATGCCGCGTCCGGTGTCGCTTACGGAAATCCGCACCATCCCATTGCCCCGCTCCGTCGTGACCGTCACGGTGCCGTTTTTCCCTTCCAGACTGTCCACGGCGTTACTCAGCAGGTTCTCGATCACGCGCCGTAGCACGAGCGCATCGGCCGAGACGGGCGGTAGCCCATCGGCAAGAGTGACGCGAACCGATTCCACTGCGGCTACTGCCGCACGCACGACTGCGTTCACGTCGGTAGGGCGCCGTTCGGTCTGAGGATAGAGCCGGGCGTAGTTGGCGGCGAGCGTCTCGAGATAACTGATGCTCGATTCGACCGTCCCCTGCCGTTCCGTGAACACCTGCGGCAGGTTCTTCGGCTCATCGCGCGCAACTTGCGTGAGATGGCGGAACACGTTGCGCAGCGGCGCGAGGCCGTTCTTCACGTCGTGATTCACCTGCCGCGCAAGATCGCCGATCGCAATGCGGCGCTCCATCTCGCGGATGCTGGCTTCGACCGGGCTACTGATGCGAGTCGAAAGCCACCCCGCCAATAGCAGTGCGGCAAGCGCCGCGACCAGCACGGCCACCGCGAACCAGAGGTTCACGTTGCGCTGTAGCGCGGTCAGGAGCGCGGCTGAGCGGGTGACCACGATACGCGCCAGCTCTACGCTACCAGGACCGTCGGCCGCGTCGCTATACGGAAGCCTGATCTCACCGACCACGAGCGCGCTCGAGTCGGGCGTCGTGGTGTCACGCGGTAGCTCGAGCGCGACCCCAAGCTCCGGATCCCGTGCCAACCGCGCGAGAAAGGCCGAATCCACAGCGATCCCGCCGATGAGCCGGAATGGCCTGCTCGCGATCCGCAGCGAATCGCTAGTGACGAGCGCGAGAAACGGCCCCTCGGCGGCGGCGGCGCGCACGAGCGTTCGTCCTGAAACGCGCGGTCCCAGACGGTCAAACTCATTCCGGAAATGACCCGACGAGAGAATGCGCCCCTCGTCGTCTTGGATCTGGAGGAAATCGAGGCCGGCGAGACGCATGGCGTCAGCGGCGTAATCGAGCACGTAGCCGCGGTCTTCGCCGCGCACCACCGCGCCACGGAAGCGATTGTCCCCCGCCAGCGCGTTCTTCAGCGCGGCCAGGCGCGCGCCGATACGATCGTCCTCACGCGCGATGTCGGCGTTGATCACATTCACCAGCGCGGTGACGCGCCGCTCGTATTGAGCCGTGACGCTCCGCGACATCTCGCGGCGGATGCCGAGACCAAAGACGAGCAGCGGAATCAGCACCACCACCCCAAACGCGGTGAGGAGGCGGGTGCGGAAGGTCATGGGGCGAGGTGTACCGCTCCGTCGTGATCCACGGTCCAACGCGCTACGCCGCGACGCACGATCGCGGTGGGACGGGTATCCACGAGCGCGGTGATCGTGGCGGCCCACGACGGCAGCAGGTCTCGCGCCGCGCGGCACGGATCGGCGGTCACACGCGGCAGGGCGACGACGTACCCCCAATCCTTGCCGCTCGCGAGCGCGGCGCTGAATTCGTCGGGCGCGCGGGCCATCGCGACCGAGCGCGTCAGCGCGGCGAGACGTCCCGCCAGCTCACGTGCCGTGGGATCCGAACGCGGATAGAGAATGCGGCGCTGGCCCGTCGCAGCCGGAGGCGAGCCGCCCTCGGCGATCCCGCAGCCGCGCAGATCCAACCACCAAAAGCCACCCTCGGCCCGGCGCGCTTCCGCGCGCACCGCCTGTTCGAGCCCATCGAAGCGCGTGCCGCCCGCCTCGGGGGTGACGTAGACGTAGGTGCGATCCCACGGCAACGCCACGACGGTGATGTTCTGGAGCGTGGCGGCGTAATCCCGCAGCGCCCGGTCGCGCGTGACGAGCAGGTCCACTCCCCCATCGAGCAGATCGCGCGCATCGCCGCTCGCGGCGAACCGGAAGACGAGTGTGTCGCCGCGGGAGGTGTGCGCGCGAATCTCCTGCGCCGTCGTGGTGCCGCTCGTGGCCCAATACGACCCGGTGCCGATCGGCCAGCTCGAGTCCGGCGCCGGCTTCGTGACGGCCAAACCGGCGTCGGCCAGGACCGGCGGAACGTCGTCCTGGGGTTTCGCCAACGTCATCGTCACTACGCGCGTCTCGAGCGCGCTGAGCGTATAGCCGACGCCCCCGCGACCGAACACGACGTCCTGCGCCGTCACCGGCGCACCGTCCCAGAACTGCGCGCCGTCGCGCAGCCGGAACGTCCAGCGGCGGCCGCCGTCATCCTTGACCCACTGCTCCGCGAGCTCAGGCATTACGTGACCATCGCAATCGCGACGCACCGGTGTCTCGTACAGATGCCGGAACACGATACGTTCGGCGTCATTGCGCGGCAGCGGCGCGTGCCGCGGATCGACTTGGTCAGTGAGTCCGATCGTGATCGTGGAAGTGCGCGCCGTGACCGCGCCGGTCGAGAGCAGGCAGCTCTCGTTCGGGGCCTCGCGTGGGCCTCCAGT
>DASYTD010000058.1:0-3288 GCA_036002655.1 Gemmatimonadales bacterium | reverse complement strand
GTCGGCTTCACGCCCTGCTTCTCGGCCCAGAAGCGGTCGTAGGCGAGACTCTTGAGGACGCCGTTCTCGATCCAGACGTTGCGGCTCACGGGCAGGCCCTCACCGGTAAACGGTGACGTCAGGAGATCGCCATCCTGCGGGTCGGACACCAGCGTCACGCGCTCGTCCACGATCTTTTCGCCGCTGCGGTTGCCACCGCCGCGCTTGGAGAAGAAGCTGCGGCCCTCATCGGCAGCTCGCGCGTTCATCGAGAAAGCGAGCAAACTGAGAAGATTGCCGGCCGCCGTCTGCTCGAGCAGCACGGTGTATTTGCCGGGCTCGAGCGCGGCCGCGTCGCGGGTGCCGTTGGCTTTGCGCACCGCCCGCGACGCCAGCAGGGTCGACGCAGTCGCGCGCGGCCAGTCGTTGTGCGCGGTTCCGGCCCATCCTGACCCCTTCCCGTCGGGCGTGCGCACCGTGAGCGTGTGCACCGCGGTCGTGGACGCATGATAACCGAACAGTCCCGCGGAATTCGCGACCGCGTTGGCGCCGGCGACGCGATGCACCAACCCCGCCGCCAGCAGCCCGGCGCGATTCGCCGTCGTGGTCGCCGCGCGAACCGCATCGGCGCGCCGGGCGGCATCCAGATCGGCAGTGGCGGCTGAAAACGCGGGCACGTCGCTGTGCACCTGCGCCGGCAGGAGCGGCATCAGCTCGGGATTCTCCGGCGCAAGCCGGGCCAGCCGCTCGCTGGTCTCGACGGCGCGGGCCAGCCCGGCCGCGTCGAGCACGTTCGTGCCTACGCTCGCGACACGCTTGCCGAAGCGCGAGGTCACCGTGATGGTGGCGTTGTCGGCATCGCCTGCCGTCGTGACTTCGTTGCGCGCGTAGCGGGTGTTGCCATTCGCGCTGGCCGCGATGTTCACCTGGCAGCCCTCGGCCTTGGATAAGGCGAGCACCTGCTCGCTCAACTGCCGCGCCGCGGCGCGGGACAGACCGCTCCAATCAGCCACGGTCCCCCCCCCGCCCGGTGTTGAGGACGTTGATGCCTTTGAACCGCGCCGGCGGGCAGCCGTGACTCACGGCGTTCGACTGGCTGGGCTGGCCTTTCCCGTCCGTGAAGGTGCCGTTCATCTGGTACGATCCTTTGCCGCCGATCATGTCCATCGCGTTCCAGAAATCCGGCGTTCGGGCTTGGTACGCGACATCCTTCAGCATGCCGGTGATCTTGCCGCCTTTCACTTCGTAGAACACCTGACCGCCGAACTGGAAGTTGTAGCGCTGTTGATCGATGGAATACGAGCCGCGCCCGACGATGTAAATGCCATTGTCCGTCGCGGCGATGAGATCGTCCACTTTGAGATCGCGCTCGCCGGGGAGCAGCGACACGTTCGGCATGCGCTGGAATTGCACGTCGGCCCATGACTCCGCGTACGACGTGCCGTGGGAGCGTTTGCGGCTGGTGAGCGGCGTGAGCCAGGCGACCTGGTCCCGCGTCGTTTGATAGTCCACGACGATGCCGTTCTTGATGATCAGGTACGTCTCCGGCGCGACGCCGTCGTCGTCCCATCCGCACGCCGATAGCGAGCCCGCCTGCGAGCGGTCGCCCTGGATGTTCATGAACTCCGGGCCGTAGCGCACCTTGCCGAGGACCTGATTGGGCGGCGCTAGGAAGCTGGTGCCGGCGTAATTCGCCTCGAAGCCGAGCGCGCGATCGAGCTCCGTCGGATGCGCGATGGATTCGTGGATCGTGAGAAAGAGATGATGCGGCTCGAGAATCAGGTCATAGCGGCCGGGCTCGACGGACTTGGCGGTGAGCTTTTGCACGGCCTCCTCGGCCCAGCGCTGCGCGTTGCCGGGAAGGTCGGACTTCAGCACCCACTCCCATCCCAGTCCCATGGGCGCGACTTCGGCGGAGTTGCGCGTCTCGAACAGCCCACGGGTGCTGTCGACGGCCGTGACGTTCATCTGCGGGAAGCAGCGGTAGATGTCCTGCACCGTGAACACGTCGTCGGTTGACGCGTAGGTCTTCTGATCGCGGACGAACGCCAGCGACGAATTCACGAACCGCGCCCCGGCCACTTTGAGCGCTTCCGCGTTGGCGTGGAGCAGCAGCGCGACTTTGTCCTCGATCGCGACGTCGAACGGATCGGTTTCGATCGGGCTGCGCCAGCTGCCGTCTTTGACAGGCGGCGTCGGCGCGAGCGTCACGGGGCGCTGCATGGCGCGACGGTTCGCCTTCGCCTGAAGGACCGCGAGCCGCGCGACGCGGTCGATCTCGGCGGCCGTCACGTCGCGGCTGGCGGCGAATCCCCACGCGCCCTGGGCCAGCACGCGAATCCCGAACCCGAACGTTTCGCCGTCGGACAGATTCGTGATTTGCTGCTCACGCGTGTTCACGGACTGGAGCCGGGTGCGCCCGACGCGGACGTCGGCGTAAGAAGCGCCGGCGGCTTTCGCGGAGTTCAGGGCGCGCATACAAAGATCTCTGACCGAGGCGTCCGCTTGTGGCAGGCGAAGTCGCAAGGTCGAAATCGCTGCGGCACCGGCGGCGGTCTGCACGAATTCCCGACGGTCCATAGTGCTCCTTGCAACTCGGACTAGGGTGCCTATCTATCAAGTATGCCGATGGTAAAGATCGACGGTCGCGCGTTGAGTGCGGAAGAGGGTCAGACGATCCTCGATGCGGCCCGGAAGGCTGGAATCGAGATCCCAACCCTCTGCTGGTATCCCACCCTCCCAATCGTTGGCAACTGCCGGATTTGTCTCGTCTCCGTGGAAGGCCAGCCGAAGCTCATCCCCGCCTGCGCGGCCAAGGTCGCCGACGGGATGGTGGTGACGACGCAATCGCACGCCGCGGTCGAAAATCGCAAGGGCGTGCTGCGCCTCTTGGCCGAGCGCTATCCCGCCGACCACCTGCGCAATGGTGGCCGGGCCAATCCGCGCAACGAGTTCGAGCGCTATCTCGTGCAGTACGACGTCATCCCCACCGCCGTCGAGTCCCGCGACCTGCCGCTGCGCTCCGGCGACGAGCGGCCCGGCGATCCGATGATCCGCCACGACATGTCCACCTGCATCCTGTGCACCCGCTGCGTGCGCGCGTGCGAGGACATTCAGGTGGTCGGCGTGCTGGATGTCGGGTTCCGGGGTGAGCATGCCGAGATCATCGTCGGCGCGGACGGCGACCCGGACAAGGCCGGCTGCACGTGGTGCGGCGAGTGCGTTCGCGTCTGCCCCACCGGCGCGATCTTCGAGGTGATGCCGCGGCAGCGGTTTACGCCGGAGCAGATCCGCCATCCCGACAAGGTC
>DASYTD010000057.1:0-13459 GCA_036002655.1 Gemmatimonadales bacterium | reverse complement strand
ACCGTCGCGCAGCTCAAACGGGAGGCGTTGCGGGCCGCGTTGAAGCGCGCCCCGGCGGACGAACAGGCGTACGTGGTGAAATTCCGCGGTGCCGCCGTGCTCGACGAGTCCGTCCCCCTCCGCGCCATCGGCGTCGTTCCGGATGCCCCCTTTATTGTGCTGCCGGCGCGGCGGCAACCGGTCCGGTGAGCACCACCGCGTTCACGCGGGCCGTCACGATTCTCGCCGTCGGTTTCTTGCTGCTCGACGCTGTGCTGTTCGCGATCGTCAGCCGCTACATCTGGGCCGCGGTGTGCGGAGTTGCCGCCGTGCTGGTGCTCGTGGGATGGCGCCGCTACCGCAGGGCGATGGCCGAGCTAGCGGATGCGCGCAAAGAAATGAAGCGCGAAGTGGAATCGCTTCGCGCATTGTTGCACACCCACAGCAAGAACTAGGTGGCGACCGCAGTCATCTGGAACCCCGCCTGCCGGCATCACTATGGCGGCGCGGGGCATCCGGAACGTCCGCAACGCTTCGAGGCGGTCCTCGAGGCGCTGCGCAAGCCCGACATCGCCCCGCTCGTCACCTGGATCGAAGCCTCCCCGGCGGATCGGCCTGCGCTCGAACGCGTTCACCCGCCTGCCTATCACGACATGCTCGAAGCACTCGCCGCGCGCGGTGGCGGCGCGCTCGATGCCGACACGTTTCTCGGGCCCCGCAGCTGGGAGAGCGTGCTGGCGTCGGCCGGTGTCGCGCTCGGCGCGGTAGAGCGGGGAATGCACGAGGGGCGAGCGTTCGGCATCACGCGTCCCCCTGGGCATCACGCGCTGGCCGATCGCGCCATGGGATTCTGTTTCCTCAATAACGTCGTGCTCGCCGCCCGGCACGCGCAGCAGCTCGGCTGCGCGCGCGTGCTGATCGTGGATTGGGACGTGCACCACGGCAATGGGACCCAGGCGCTCGTCGAGCGTGATCCCTCGATCCGATTTGTCTCGATGCATCAGTATCCCTGGTATCCCGGCACGGGCGCGGCGGACGAGCGCGGCGTGGGCAACGTGTTCAATGTGCCGCGCCCCGGCGGGCTGCCACGCGCCGTGTACGCCCGCGATTTCCTGGCCGGCGTTGACGCCGCGCTCGAGGGGTGGAAGCCCGACATCCTCCTGATCTCGGCGGGATTTGATTCACTCGCGGGGGATCCGCTGGGCGAATTCACGCTCGAGCCGGACGACATCACCCACTGGACCGAGGCACTGCGCGAGCGGCTGGGGCAGCGGCCCGTCGTTGCCGTATGGGAGGGCGGCTACCGGCTGGATCTGCTCGCGGCGGGCAGCACTGCGCTCGTGCGCGCGCTATCTTGAAGGCGTGACTGTCACTACCGCACCGTCGCAGCAGCCGCAGGCCTCCAAGCACTGGCCGGCCAGCATTTACCGCCGGCCGGACGGTACGCTCGAGCAGGACATTTCCCCCGCCCGGATCCGCGAGGTCCTCCAGGCGGGGGACGGCGAGCTGTGGGTGGACATCGACAGTACGAACATGCATCAGCACGCCCTGCTCGAAAAAGTGTTCGAGTTTCACCCGCTCGCGATCGAAGACACCCTGTCGCCGGGGTCGCGGGTCAAGTTCGAGGAATACGACCGGTATGCGTTCGTCGTGATGGCGGTCCTTCGCTTTGACGAGGGCACGCCGGAACCGTTCGATCTCGCGACGTCCAACCTGTACTTCTTCCTCGGCAAAAACTTCCTCGTCACCGTGCACGCGTTGCCGTCCAAAAGCTGCGGCGCGGTGCGGGACCGGTTGATGCGCAATCCGGAGCTGCTGCAACGCGGCGTCGAGATGACGATGCACAACATCATCGACCAGTCCGTGGACGCCTATTTCCCCCTGGTCGAAGAGCTGAACGCGTTGGTGGACGGCCTCGAGGAGCGGCTGTTCGAGAAGTTCGACGAGAAACTGATCCACGAGATCTTCAAAGCCAAGCGCGCGGCGTTTTCCCTGCGCCGCCACGTCGGCCCGCTGCGCGAAGTGCTCAATATTCTGACGAACCGCCCCTGCGGGTACATCCGCGCGGACACGCAGCTCTATTATCGCGACGTGTACGACCACACGATCCGCATCGTGGAGTCGGTGGATACGACGCGCGACCTGCTCGCGGGCGTGCTGGAGACCTACCTGTCGCAGACCTCGAACCGGATGAACAAGGTGATGAAGCAGTTGTCGATCGTCGCGACGATCGCGCTGCCCCTGATCGTGGTCGGCGGAATCTACGGCATGAACTTCAGCCAGATGCCGTGGACGCATCACCCGTATGGCTTCTACGGCGCCTTGCTGACCATGGTGGCCGTGTCGGGTGTGATGCTGTTGTGGCTCAAGAAGAATCGATGGCTCTAAAGCTCCTCGTCGAGCAGTGTTCCATCACCACCCGCCATCCCTTTGTCATCGCTCGCGGCTCGACGAACGGCTACAAGCGCGCCTGGGTACGGCTGGTGGATGGGGACGGGCAGGAAGGATGGGGCGAAGCCGATCCCTCTTCGTTCTATGGAGAGAGTTTAGAAAGCGTCTTAACCGCTTTCGAGCGGCTCGGACCGCACCTGCCGCGGGATCCGTTCGATCTGGAAGCCGCGGAACATCGCTGGGAGCAGGTGCTGCCACGCAATGGCGCGGCGCGCGCGGCGCTGTCGGCTGCGCTGCACGACCTCGTCGGCAAGAAGCTCGGCCAACCGCTGTGGCGGCTCTGGGGACTCGATCCCAAAAAGGCGCCGCTCTCGTCATTTACCATCGGTCTCGATACGCCCGAGAAGATGCGCGCCAAGGTGCGCGAGGCCGGCGAGTATCCCATCCTCAAAGTGAAGCTGGGGACCGACCACGACGAAGAGATTCTCCACACCGTCCGCGAGGTCACCGACAAGCCCATGCGCGTAGACGCCAACGCCGGATGGGACGTCAAGCGCGCGAAGCAGATGATTCCGAAATTGAAGGAGTGCGGTGTCGAGTTCCTCGAGCAGCCGCTCGTCCCCGAGGATCTGGACGGTCTCGCCGACGTGCGCCGCGTGGCCACCGCGCACCATCTGCCGGTGGTGGTAGACGAGAGCTGTCTCGTCGCCGCCGACATCCCGCGCCTCGTCGGCCGGGTGGACGGGATCAACATCAAGCTCGCGAAGTGCGGGTCGTTGCGTGAGGCGCTCCGCATGATCGCGACGGCTCGCGCGCACGGGATGCTCGTGATGGTGGGGTGCATGATCGAGACGTCGCTCGGCATCACCGCCGCCGCTCATTTCACGCCGCTCGTAGACGCGGCGGACCTGGATGGCGCGGCCCTGACGGTGGACGATCCGTTCACGGGCGCGACCATCGCCAAAGGACAGATCCGCCTTCCCACGGAGCCCGGGCTCGGCGTTCGCAGACGATGAGCCCCCCCCCGCCGCGCTATGCCGCGGTCGTGCTCCCCGTTCCGGTAAACCGCCCCTACATCTACGAAGTCCCTGAGCCGCTCGCGGATCGGGTCGTCCCCGGCGCGCGGGTCGTCGTCCCGCTGCGCCGCCGCAGCGTCGTCGGCATCGTCACGGCCGTGGACGCCTCGCCGCCGCAGGGGAACGGCAGCGTCGCGGTCAAGCCGCTCAGCTCGGCGCCCGACGCAGAGCCCGCGCTCTCGCCCGTCTTGCTCGACCTGGGTCACTGGATCTCCGACTACTACGGCGCGCCGCTCGGTCTCGCGCTGCGGGCGATTCTGCCGGGACCGCTCTGGAGCGTCGCGCGGCCGGAGGGCCCCGCCCCCGCCGCGGAGCGGCTGTTCGTGCTCACGGGAAACGGGCTCGATTCGCTGCTCGAGCGGGACCGGCGCTTCAAGCGTGCGCCCAAGCGCCGCGCCGTGTACGAGACCGTCGAGGCGCTGGGCGGCTCGGCGCCCGTCGGGCACCTGGTGCGGCAGCTCAAGCTCTCGGCGAGCGCGCTCGATGGCCTCGTGAAGCAGGGGCTCGCGCGCATCGAGCGCGTGCCGGAGATGCGCGATCCGTTCGCCGATCTTTCCTCGCCCCCCCCGCCAACCCTGACGGATGACCAGCGGGCCGTCGTACAAGGGATCGCCGCGACGCCCGTCGACACGCCCGTCTTGATCCATGGAGTGACCGGCTCGGGCAAGACGCTCGTCTATCTCGACGTGCTGCGCGGCATCGTGGCGTCGGGCAACGGAGCGATCCTGCTTGTGCCCGAGATTGCCCTGACGCCTCAGACCGTCGCGCGCGTGCGCGGCGTGTTTGGCGATCAGGTGGCCGTACTCCATTCGGGATTGTCCGACGGTGAGCGCGCCGACGCGTGGCGCGCGCTGCGCCGCGGCGAGCGCCTCGTCGCCGTGGGCCCACGGTCGGCCGTTTTCGCTCCCGTGCAGCGGCTCGGCGCGATCGTGGTGGATGAGGAGCACGAGCCGAGTTACAAGCAGGGCTCGGCGCCGCACTATAACGCCCGGGACGCCGCGGCGATGCGCGCGCAGCTCGAGGGTGCGCGGCTCATCGTCGGCAGCGCCACACCCTCGCTCGAAACGCTCGACCTGGCGGCGCAAGGGCGCATCGCGACGTTTGCGCTTCCAGACCGGGTCGGGGCCCGGCCGCTGCCCGCCGTGGAGGTCGTGGACCTACGCAGCGCGCCGCGTGTCGCGCCGTCGGACACGGGGGGAGGCGTGATTCCCTGGAGCGAGGCGCTCGATTCCGCCGTCTCCGGCGCGCTCGAGCGCGGGGAGCAGGTGATCCTGCTGCTCAACCGCCGCGGCTTCGCGACATTCGTGCAGTGCCCCGCCTGCGGCAACGTGCCTGGCTGCCCGCAATGCGCGATCGCACTCACCGTCCATCAGACGCCCCCCGCGCTGCGGTGCCATTACTGCGGGCACGAGCAATCGATTCCCGAGATCTGCGTGATCTGTGGCAAGGTCACCCAGCGGCTGCGCGGCCTTGGGACGCAGCAGCTCGAGCATTTCCTGGGTCTGCGCTACCCGCGCGCGCGTATCGCCCGCATGGACCTCGACACGACGACGAGCAAGTGGGCGCATCACCACATCTTGGAGCGCGTGGGCTCGGGCGACGTCGACATCCTGCTGGGCACCCAGATGATCGCCAAGGGACTCGATTTCCCGAACGTGACGGTCGTGGGCGTAGTGGACGCCGACACCGGTCTGCATTTCCCCGACTTCCGCGCCGGTGAGCGCACGTTCCAGCTCGTGGCGCAGGTGGCGGGAAGGGCGGGGCGGGGGCCGCGCGGCGGGCGCGTATTCGTGCAAACGCGGGCGCCCGATCATCACGCCATTCGCGCGGCGGCCGCGCACTCCGTCTCGCAGTTTGCGGCGGCGGAGTTGCCGCTGCGATCACCGCCATACCCTCCATATCCTCCACGGACGGGTTTGGTTCGCTTCGTCGTCGCGACTGCAGATCACGCCCGGACGGCGGATCTCGCGGAGAAGGTCGCAACCTGGCTGCGGCGCGCCTCTGCTGAGCGCCTCGAAGGCATGCTGACGGTGCTTGGGCCGGCGCCGTGCCCGCTGATGCGTCTCAAGGGGAAATGGCGCTGGCACGTGTTGACGAAGTCCAGCGAGCCGCGCGTGCTCGGACGCGTCGTGCGCGCGTGGCGGGCGAAGGCCCATCGCGCGGTGTTGGTGGATCGCGATCCGGTGTCGCTGCTCTAGAACAGCCGCTTACCGGTGCTGCACGTGGGGGTCGGGCGCGTGTCGGTCGAGCCAGTGCGAAAGCTGGTCGCCTCTGGCCACCTCGCCCCGCAGTATCGCGAGTACCAAGTCACTGAGCACTACGATGCTGAACGGTCGATCGTACACCACACGATCGCCCTGACGGGGCAGCCTGACGATGAAGGGGACTCGCTCGTCGCGCCGCACGCCCCGCTCGGGGCGATCCTTCACGCGCGCGGCGTGATCCGATGTCACGATCAGCGCTGTGCGGGCCCACAGACCCGCCCCCTCCAGCGCGGCGCGCACCTCGGCTACGGTTTCATCGACGAGCCGGAGATGTTCGAGGTAGCCCGTCCAGCCGTAGCGCTGACTGGTGAACCGTCGGTGCGCCGCATCGTACACGTAAGGGTGGTGTGGCACCGGCCAGTGAATGAACACGATGCCGAGACCGGGATCGGTCGCGGCATCCAGCGCCGCCACGCGAATGCGACGATAACTCTCGATATGCCGTCGTTGCGGGTCCCAGGGCCACAAGCTGCGCAGCTGACGGCCCATCGTTGCGACGAGGCCCTCGTGTTTGGCGCGATTGATAACGCCGAAGTAGGGCTCCGCAGCACAGCGGGTCAGGGCCAGCGCGACCACGCGGCAGTAGGGATGGTACCAGCCCACCAGTGCGGCGTTGACGCCAATCGCCCTGGCGCGCGTAAACACGGTCGGCAGCTGCCGCCAGTCTCGCCACGTGGCGGGTGAGCCGCTGTCGCTCACGAAGCGGACGCTCAGCGTACTTGGTCCGGCAGGCCGGGCGTCGCTGATCGCGCTCCCGGTCAGGAGCGCCGGCAGGGACAAGGCCGTTTCCCAGGCGGGAGGTGTGGCGTGCCCTGCCGCGAGGGCCTCGGCCTGCAGACGGTCGAGCGCCGGCAGCGTGAGCCCGGCGGGACGGTCCACAAACGCCATGCGGTAGTCCATCTCATCGAACACAAGGACGATGACGCGTTCGGAGGCATGTTCGGGTCTCACCAGTGGCGCAGCGAGTGGCTGCTCCGCAAAAGCGGTGGCGAGCGAAACGGTGGCGGCGAGCCACAAAGCTCGGCCGAAGGTGACCGCGATGAAGGGGGCGAAAAAAAGCACCACCGCGCGGGCGACCCGCACGCTGCGCGCGCGCCACCCCGCGAAGACAGCGAGTAGCAGCAGCGGCCACAGATCATTCCACGGGAACGGCTGTCCATCGGGCCGGCCGATCCACGTGATCAACTCGCCCACCCGCCAGAGGCGAAACTCGGTGCGTAGCGTGCCGAGCGGAAGCAGCAGCGCGAGGAGGAACGCGACCCGGGCGACGCGCAGCGCAACCGGTCCGTGCAGACGGCGGCATGCGATGACGGCGCCGGCGCATGCGAGGCCGACCAGTACCACGTCGGCGAGCAAGGCCCAGATCGCAGATGGCGACGGGTCGAGATAGTACCCGGTGGGTCCGGCGAGGTCGAGGATCTCTTTCCACGCCCCAATAAAGCACAGATTTGCGAGAGAAACGCCGGTCAGGAGGTCGCGCGCCGCTCGCGACATTGTCAATCGCGCTTGGCGAAGATGTACAGCCGCCGGTTCGTTCCCGGTACTGGCCGCGTGCCGAGTGTCGCAAATCGGAGCCCAGCGGCGGCCTCGAAGGTGGGGACACGGAAGTCGGAGAACAGGGCGTCGCGGCCGCGCGTCAGTCGCTGGAACAACGGGTCATCGGGCGGAACGAACTCCATCACGCAGCGCCCACCGGACGCGGTCAGCTCGGCGGCCAGATGGATGATCTCCTCGAGGGGCACGCGCTCGGTGACCAGCATGTGGTGGATCACCGCGAAAAAAAACGTCGCCGCGAACCCGCCCTGCGCGCGGACCCGCGCGAGAAACGATGGGCATTCCTGGTTGCGCCAGCCGATCCCGGGGCTGGGGCGCGTGAGGTCGACCACGAGCGGCAACACGTCCGCTTTCTGCGCCCCGGCGCGGCGCCATGCCTCGCCCACCACCACGGGATCGGCGTCAATCGCCACGACGCGCGCGCCCCCGCCGGCAGCGAGCGCCGCCAGGTAGCCGGTGTTGCAGCCCACGTCGAGCACGGAGCGCGGCCGCGCTTCGCGCATCAACTCTTCTACGAGCGCCGACTTGGCGGCGAGCTCCGGCTGCCGGGCTGGGGAAGACGCATAGCCGGCCCAGGGCGACGCGGCGGCGCGTGCGTCGCCGTGCTGTGGGGCGCCGGCCGCGAGCGCCCGGCCTAGCCGGCGAAACTGGTAGCGCAGCACGAAGCGCGCTTGCTCCGCGGATCGCGCCAGGCGGGGGCGATAGGTCGCGGCCTCCGCCTCGGCACCGCGCTGCCGTGCGCCGAGCCAGGTGGGCAGCGTGACGAGCGACAGAAACGGCGGGCGCAGGCGCTGCAGCGGCCCGCACCAGCGGTACAACGTCTCAGGCTCTAGCCCGTCCCGTACCGGTTCGAAGATCTGGCGCGGCGTCAGGCCAAAGTGGCGCTGCGCCAGCAACGGCAAGACAAACGTGCGCACGAATTGGGCGTACGGCAGCCAGGTGGTGTCCAGCGGGGCGCGGCGTTCGAACGACAGGACGTCGATGAAGACCGGTTGTGGCCCGCGGAACAGCACGTTATACGGCGTCGCGTCCTTGAGCCCAAACCCCGCATCCAGCAGCGCAGCGGCGATGTCCAAGGTCAGCCGCCCCGCGGCGTGCAGCATTTCCGCGGGCCACTCATACGGATATGAGGGGAAGGGGATGGGTTCGTGCTCCAGGATCTGCGCGGCTGCGTCGGCCGTGGCCGCGAGGCGGGGGTCGGCGCGCAGGTCGGCGCGCTCGCGCACGCCCAATGCGCGCGTCGATACGATGCGGCCGGCCGCGAGGAGCTGGTGGGCCTCCGGCGAACCGAGAAACGCCGAGAGATCCGCGATCGCCCCGTCGTGAACCAGCCGCAGAATCCGCCCGTCGATCTTGACGACGTGGCCGCCTGGGTCGCGGAACGACGCCGAGGTGACCTCGGCTATTCAGAGCTCCGCTTGCCGAGGAGCCGCCGGAAAAACAGGCGGATTTTTTGCCGCGCCACAAAGACGGCGCCCACGATGCCGGCGACCACCCCTTGCAGCAGGAGCGCGCCTAAACCGGGATCGACGTACATCTCATATCTCCCCTCCGTGAGGTCGCGTCCAATATTGGGGCGCGGGTGTGAGACCGGTAGAGCGGCGGGCATTCCACATCACGGACGCGCCCCTTAAGTTCATCGGCCTGTGAGTCGTCCGCGCTTTCAGTACCGGCCACCCAACTTTGCCGCGCCACCGCTGTCCGGCGCGTCCGACGCGCGCTTCACGCCGGCGCCCGCCGACGGGGTCCTGCCCGACGGTTTTTTTTCGACCACGAATCTCCCGACGTATGTGAAGCTGCCCGCCGGCTGGCGGCGCCCGCGCCTCCCCCGCATGGACTGCGTGATCGTGCGCAATGGCGATGACCTTGTCACCACCGAGCCGCGGCGCGTGCAGCGCGGTGACAAGGTGGCGATGGGCTCGACGGAGGACGGCAGCGAGGGGATCTACGTCCACGCCGAAGGCTTTCTCGGCAAGACGCACAGCCCCAATGAATTCGGTTTCATGCAGACCGAGGTGTCGCGGGAGCGGCCGGTGGATTACAGCGTCCTCGCGCAGCTGCTCGGCGAAGAGAAGCAGCGCGGCGGCAAGATTCTCTGGGTGATCGGTCCGGCGCTGGTGCACGCGCGTGCGCGCGAGGACATGATCTGGTTCATCGAAAACGGCTACTGCAATGCGCTGCTCGGCGGCAACGCGGTCGCGGTGCACGACCTCGAGGCGGCGATCTTCGGCACCACGCTGGGCATGTCGAGCACGGGCGAAGGGGTCGAAGGCGGGCACGCGCTGCACATGCGGGCGATCAATGCGGTGCGGCGAGCCGGCTCGATCGAAGCGGCCGTGCGCCAGGGCATTGCGAAGAGCGGCATCATGCATGCGCTCGTCACCCGCGGGGTGCCGTACGTGCTGGCGGGCTCGATCCGGGATGACGGTCCACTCCCCGATGTCATTCCCGATACGCTGGCGGCACAGGACGCGATGCGCGCCTTTACCGCGGTGGCGACGTTCGCGGTGTTCGTAGCGACGGCATTGCACGCCATCGCCGTCGGCAACATGTTGCCCGCCTTTGTGGATGCCACAGATCCCGCCGATGTGCGGCCGCTGACGACCATCTGCGTCGATCAAACCGAGTTTGTGGTGAACAAACTGCGCGACCGCGGCACGCACCAGGCGTACGGCGTGGTCACCAATGCGCAGGACTTCATGCACGTCCTGCGCTTCTACGTGGAGCGATGGCAGCAGACTCCCCCGACGCAACCGGTCCGGACTCCGGCGTCCTCTTCCCGCTAGCGGCGCCGGCGCCCGGGCAAGGACCGGGGTGGGCGAAGCTGGCCGCGGCGGTGGAAGCGCAGGTCCCGCCGGTGGAGATCGAGACCATTTACGTGTTCCGGCCGATCAAGCGGCAGGGGCGCGAGTGGGGCACGGCCGTCGTGACACGCAAGAACACGGCGCCCGACGCGGCCGGGGGGGGCCGGGGCCGGTTGCGCGTCTACACGGCGAAATACATGCTCATCGTGCGCGGCAAAGAGCGTGGACAGTCGAAGATCGAAGTGGCCGAGGTGGCGCTGAGCCCGGCCGAGGTGCTGGCGCAGGTGATGCAGGCGACGGTGGACCGGGGTGGCGACACCGAGCCCCCGGTCGCATTGGGTCCCGCGGCATGGTACGAGGGGAGGTAACTCCGAGTTGATTGACTCACGCATGTTCATCCCGACCAAAGCCTTTCTGACCAAGGGCGTCGGCCGGCACAAGGAAAAGCTCACCAGCTTCGAGATGGCGTTACGTGATGCGCATCTCGCGAACTTCAATCTCGTGCGGGTGAGCTCAATTTTTCCCCCTCATTGCGAGCTCGTGGATCGCGAGGAGGGGCTGAGCATGTTGAAGCCCGGCCAGATCGTGTTCACGGTGGTCGCGGAATCGGCCACCAACGAGCCCAGCCGGCTGGTGGCGGCGTCCATCGGGCTCGCACTCCCGGCCGACCAATCACACCACGGATACATCTCCGAACACCACAGTTACGGACAGAACGAAGTCGTCGCGGGCGAGTACGCCGAGGATCTCGCCGCGTCGATGCTCGGCACGGTCCTCGGCGTCCCGTTCGATCCCGACAAGGCGTGGGACGAGCGTCGCGAGCAGTGGCTGCTCTCCGGCGAAATCGTGCGCACGATGAACGTCACCTCGACGGCAGAGTGCGGCCCCGACGCACGCTGGACGACAGTAGTCTCCGCGGTTGCGTTCTGCGGGTAGTGTGGCCCCGTGGCCGTAGCGTTCGCGGCCGGTCTGCTGAGTTTTCTCTCTCCGTGCGTGCTTCCGCTGATCCCGAGCTATGTCGGGTTCCTCACCGGCATGTCGGTGGAGGAGGCGGAGCGGCGGCGTTGGACCGCACTGCTGCACGGGGTCTGGTTCGTCGCCGGGTTCTCCTTGGTATTCGTATTGCTCGGCGCGGCGGCATCGGCCGTGGGCAATCTGCTGCGCGACTATCAGCATTGGCTGGGCCGTCTGGGCGGTGTGCTGTTGATTCTGTTCGGCCTCTGGCTCTTGGGCGTGCTGCGGCCCGCGTTCCTGATGCGCGAATGGCGCATCGAGCTGGCACGCAAACCGCTCGGCTACTTCGGGTCTGGTGTCGTGGGGTTCACGTTCGGCGCGGCATGGACGCCGTGCATCGGCCCGATTCTCGGCGGCATTCTCACCCTGGCGGCAACACAGGTCGGATTGGGGCGCGGCGTTGCGCTGCTCGCGGCCTACGCGCTGGGTCTCGCGGTGCCGTTCCTCCTGACCGCGTTCGCGCTGGACCGGTTTCTGGTCTGGTTTCAGCGTTTTCGGCCGTACATTGTGTGGGTGGACCGCATCGCGGGTGGGATGCTGATCGTGTTGGGCATCCTGCTTGTCACCGATAGCTTTACACTGCTGGCGGGATATCTGCGGGGATTAACACCCGAATTCCTGCGAGAACGCCTGTAGAACCTGCTGCTGCCGGGCGGGTACCCATTGCCAACCGCTGTTACAGAGAGGACTCCATGAATCGCTTTGCCATTTTGGCGAGCATCGCCGTTTTGGGTCTAGGCGCGTGCCAGAAGAACGACCAAGCCAACCAATCCGCCGACGACTCCACCGCTCGCAATTTGACGCTCGCGCCCGCCGAATCCTCGGCGACGATGCGCGACATGCCTGAGCATCAAACGCAGCCGCCGGCCGCCCCTCCGCGGACGCGCCCGCCGGCGACGCGCACGCCGCCCGCACCCCCGGCGCGTCCGGCGACGCGGACGCTCGGCGTCGGCGCGCGGTTCGACATCGCCGCGACCGACACGATCTCGTCGCGCACCGCCAAGACCGGTGACGCGTTCACCGCGCGCGTCGTCGAAGACGTGAAGAACGCCGCGGGGCAGGTCGTCATTCCGGCCGGCTCGGTCGTCAATGGCCGAATTAGCGACGTCAAACCGGCGCCAAATCCGCGCACGCCGGGGACCTTGACGCTGAGCGTTACGAGCGTCACCGTAGGGGGCAATTCGTACCCGATCGAGGGCACGATTGACTCGCTCGAGACGACGCACAAGGGACGCGGGGTCACCTCGGGTGACGCCGCCAAGGTGGGAGCCGGCGCGGTCGCCGGCGCGGTGCTGGGCCGAGTGATCGGCGGCAACCGGAAGGGCACGATCATCGGCGGTGTGGTGGGCGGCATTGCCGGCGCGGGCGTCGCCTCTTCCACCAAGGATTCGGATATCGTGTTGCCTGCTGGAGCGCATATCATCGTCAGGTTGACGAAGGAGCTCGCAGTATCGGCGCAATAGCGCGGTGATCCGCACCAAGCTGTCCGTCATGATGTTCCTCCAGTTTTTCATCTGGGGGGCATGGTACACGTCGATTGCCGTGTACATGACGAATCACGGGATGGAGCGACTGACTTACTGGCCCTATACGGTGAACCCGATAGCGGCCATCGTCGCTCCATTTTTTCTTGGTCTGGTCGCCGACCGCTACTTCGCGACGGAGAAGGTCCTCGGCGTTCTCCACATCCTGGGCGGCGTCGTCCTCTGCGCCGTGCCGCGCTTCACCGGATCGCCGACCACGTTCATTCTGCTCCTGCTGGTCTACAACCTCTGCTACATGCCGACGCTCGGCCTCGCGAACAGCCTGGCGTTCCATCACATCCAGTCTCAGGAACAGCAGTTTCCCCTGATCCGCGTATTCGGGACGGTGGGGTGGGTCGTCGCGGGGCTGTTCATCAGCCTCGTGCTGGGCGCGCTGATGACGACGGTCCCGGAGCAGACGGCCTGGCCGCTGTACACGGCGGGCATCGCGAGCGTGCTACTCGGCGTTTTCAGCTTTACGCTGCCGCACACGCCGCCGCCCGGAAGAGGACAGCCCGTCTCACTACGCAGCATTGCCGGCCTCGACGCGCTGAAGCAGCTCGGGGACCGCCCATTCTACGTCTTCATCATTGCGTCGCTGCTCCTGTGCATTCCGCTTGCTGCCTACTACAACTTCACACAGCTCTTCCTGGGCGCGGCCGGCGTCCAGAAAATCGCGGCGACGCAGACCTGGGGGCAGATTTCTGAGACCTTCTTCATGCTGCTGATGCCGCTGATGTTCCTGCGGTTGGGCGTGAAGAGGATGCTGATGGTGGGAATGGCCGCGTGGGTGCTGCGCTACGTCCTCTTTGCGATCGCCGCGCCGAATGCCGTCTTTGGGCTGATCTTCATCG
>DASYTD010000056.1:0-2857 GCA_036002655.1 Gemmatimonadales bacterium | reverse complement strand
GCCGAAGCGATGACGGTCTTCGCCGTGTTGACGGCGGGATTGTTCCCGCTGATTCACATCGGCCGGCAGTGGTACTTCTACTGGCTGATTCCGTATCCCAACGAGCGCGGCCTGTGGCCCAACTTCAAGTCGCCGCTCATTTGGGACGAATTCGCGATCGGGACGTACTTCACGGTCTCGACGGTGTTCCTGATCATGGGACTGATTCCCGACATCGCCGCCGTGCGGGACGTAGCGACCGGCTGGCGCAAGAAGCTGTATGCCATCTGCGCGATCGGGTGGTCGGGCACCAACGAGCAATGGCGGCACTACTCGCGCGGCTACCTCTACCTCGCCGCGCTTGCCACTCCGCTCGTGCTCTCGGTGCACAGCGTCGTGTCGTGGGACTTCGCTATGGCGATCGTCCCCGGCTGGCATGCCACGATCTTCGCCCCCTACTTCGTTGCGGGCGCGATCTATTCGGGTTGTGCGATGGTCATCACGCTGCTCACCCCGATCCGCAAGCTCTTCGCCCTGGAAGAGCTGATCACCGTCAAACACTTCGAGAACCTGGCGAAGCTGTGTTTGTTGACCGGCTCCATCGTCGGGTTTTCCTACCTCACCGAGAACTTCATCGCCTGGTATGGGGGGAACCCGACCGAGCGGGCCGCGTTCTACTACCGCGCGTTCGGCCCGTTTTGGTGGGCGTCCTGGACCATGTACATCTGCAACGCGTTCCTGCCGCTGCTCCTGTGGTTCAAGAAGATCCGGACGAACATCACCGCGCTGTTCGTCATCTCGATCTTCGTGAACATCGGCATGTGGTTCGAGCGCTACGTGATCATCGTGGTGTCGCTCGCGGGGGAGCCGTACACGACGTGGACGAACGCGGTATACAACCCGACGTGGGCTGACTGGGGCATCATGGCGGGCAGCTTCGGGTGGTTCTTCATGTGGTTCCTGCTGTTCGTGAAGATTTTCCCCGCCGTCTCGGTCACTGAAGTGAAGGAAGTCCTTCCGCCGCCGAAGCGCGTCGCGGCGAAGGCGCAGCGGGCATGACGACGCACTTGCACCTGCCGCTACCGAAGCCGCTGCGGGACATCTTCCATCCGCCGCCGACGCCTGGTGTGCTCGGCGTATTCGCGCATCTCGACGCGACGCTCGAGGCGATCAAGAAGCTGCGCGCGGCGGGCCACACCGATTTCACGGTGTACTCGCCGATCCCCCGCCACGAGATCGAAGACGCGCTGGGACAGTCGGTGAGCCCGGTGCGGATGTTCACGCTGATCGGCGGCATCGCGGGCTGCGCCATCGGCGCCTGGCTGACGCTGTGGATGTCCTACGACTGGCCGATCAATGTGGGTGGCAAGCCGATCGGCGCGATTCCGCCCTACGTCGTCATCATGTTCGAGATGACGGTGCTGTTCGGCGCCCTGTCGACGATCCTCGGGATTTTGTTCAACGCGGCGTTCGCGGCCCGACGCTTGGGCACGATCCAATACGATCCCCGCTTCACGAACGACAAGTTCGGCGTTTTCGTCCCGGCGGGACGCGACAAAGCGGGCAGCGTTGAAACGCTGCTCCGCGGCGCCGGCGCCGAAGAGGTGCAGCGTGGCTAAGCGCGTGCTGCTCGCCGCCATGGTGGCGCTGCTCGTTGTCGCCTGCGATCCGGACTGGGCCGTGCATCACTTCGGCTGGTACGCCACGATGCGGCACCAGCGCAGCATCAAGCCCTACGCGCGTCCGCTTCCGCCGGTCGCGGGGACCGTTCCCGTCGAGGGTGGCGAGCTGGCCGTCACGCGGGAAAGCGCGGATCGCCTCAACAATCCGCGCACGCGGACCGCCGAGTCGCTGAACCGCGGCCAGTGGGTCTACCAGACCTACTGTCTCGTGTGTCACGGTGAGCGCGGCCGCGGCGATGGTCCGGTCTCGCTGGCCGGTGGCGGGCCGTTTCCGGGTGTGCCGTCGCTTGTCGATCCGGCGCGCCCGCGCATGAGTGACGGCGCGATTTACGGGATGGTCGTGGATGCGCAGCGCATGGGCCGCGGTCTGATGCCGCGATACGGCGACAAGATTCACGGCACCGACCGGTGGGACGTCGTGAACTACGTGCGCAGCCTCCAGGTCTTCTCGCGGGACAATCAGTGAGCGTCGCGACCGCCAGCCGCGGCGACCTCGTTCAGAAAGCGCGTCAGGCCCCGGTCGCCCGATTTGCGGTCGTCGGCGCGATCGCCGCGATCCTGGGTGGCATTGTCCTCGTCCTCGGTTTGATCAGCGCGCACCCGGAGCGGACGTGGTGGGCCTACCAGGCAAACTTCATGTTCTGGGCGGGCCTCGCGCAGGGGATGGTCGTTTTTGCGGCCACCCAAAAGCTCGCCAAGGGCCACTGGTCCGGCGTCATCATTCGCTTCGCGGAAGCGGGCGTTGCCTTCACGACTGTCGCCGTCGTGCTGTTCCTCGGCCTGTTCATCGGCCGCGAATACATCTTCACATGGCTCCATGAGCCGCGACCGGAGATCGGCGGCTGGCTCACGAGCAAATGGTTCTTTGTCCGCAACGGCGCCATCCTCGCGGCTCTGTCGTGGCTGTCCTGGCGATTCGTGCGGCACGACGCGTCCCCGGACGTGCGCGAGCTGGCGGGCCAGGCCGTCGAGCGGACCGAAGACTCCGCGCGCATCACGCGCGACGCCGTGTTCGTGATTTTCGCATTCGCGTTCGGCTATAGCCTGCTCGGCTACGATCTGATCATGTCGCTCGCGCACAAATGGGTCAGCAATCTGTTCGGCGCGTTCTATTTCATGGGCAGTTTCCTGACGGGGCTGATGATGCTGGCGGTGTTGAGCATCGTGCTGCGCGGCTCCATGGGTCTGACGGGCAT
>DASYTD010000055.1:0-8147 GCA_036002655.1 Gemmatimonadales bacterium | reverse complement strand
CGTGGACTTGACGAGGCGCCGCTTCACCCGGCCGGTCTCGGCGTCGGCGAGGAACAGGTCGATGAAGAAGCCGCCCTGGTCGCCGAAGAACGCCAGCTCGCGGCCGTCCGGCGTGAGGGCGGGCGCGAGGAAGATCCGTCCCTTCGAGCGTTTGCGCGTGAGCGTGGCCTGGGCGATGCGGCGCGCCCGGTAGTGGTCGCCGAGCTGCGGCAGGAACGTCGACTGCACGGCGTCGCGCCAGTCGGCCGACAGCTCGTCGAGCGTCAGCCCCAACGCCCGCTTGATCGCGGTCTCGATGCCTGAGTTCGCCGAGGTCTGCAGGATCTCCCCGATGACTTCGTCGCCCCACTTCTCGCCGATGTAGGCCCAGATCGCGTGGCCGTAGTAGTACGGGAAGACGTCCCCGTACTGCAACTCCT
Organism: Gemmatimonadales bacterium; assembly: GCA_036002655.1. Classification (GTDB taxonomy): domain Bacteria; phylum Gemmatimonadota; class Gemmatimonadetes; order Gemmatimonadales; family GWC2-71-9; genus 20CM-2-65-7. Next base: position 7,728 of record DASYTD010000055.1, on the reverse strand, counting down.
CGATCGTCGGCAGATGACCCTCGAGCGACGCGTCTCGCAACCACATCGTGGTGTTGGGGTCGATCGGACCCATCGAGAGATACTCCGCCATGCCTTCCATGAACCACAGCGGCGGATTGACGGCGATCAGCGTCTGTACGCCGGCGCCGGGGCGGCCGCGGCTGTAGACGTCGAACTGGAACTGGTGCACCATCTCGTGCTGCAGCACGTGCTCGAACTCGGCGTACGAGCCGGTGAACGGCAGCACCGCGCGGTGCTTGAAGAACTCCGTGACCCCGCCCAGCCCCTCGCCCGAGGCGTCTACGACGTTCGTCTGCTGGAAGTCGGATTGCGACGCGTACAGAATGATCGGTTTGCGGCCCTGGAACTGGTGGTGCAGGATGCGCGACAGCCGGGCGTACGCCCGCTCGGCCATGCGTGCCGCGTCGAGCGCGCCGCCGCGCTCATCCGGATAGTAGTAGATGTCGAAGTGTTCGGTTTGAATCGACTGGAAGTCGAAGTTCCGGTACTGCACTTTGTTCTGGCCAAAGTATTGTGCAGCCAGCGGTTGCGCCGTGAGCAGCAACGCGGCGAACATCGCCAGACCAGTCATGGTGCGTTGCATACGTCCCTATCCTTTCGCGCTCTTTCCGCGTGCATCGTTCGCGGCGACCACGGGGGCATCGCCCCAGAGCCGTTCGAGCTGATAGAAGTCACGCAGCTCGGGATGAAATACGTGCACCACGAAGTCTACGTAATCGAGCAAAACCCACCGTCCCTGCGCCAACCCTTCCACATGATGTGGCTCGACCCCCGCCGGCGCGAGGGCCGTCACGAGGTGTTCCGCCATTCCGCGCACGTGCGCGGCCGACGTTCCCGATACGATGACGAAGTAGTCCGTGGCGGCACATAAGCCACGCAGGTCCAATACCACCGGATCGACCGCTTTGCGATCGATCAGTGTGTCCACAACCTGTGAGAGAATCATATCATGAGCTTTCGGCGTTTGTTCCGTCCTCGTTTTGATAGACCCCCCCCAAGCGCCCTTCCATAGTAAGCCCCATCACCGGACAATCGCGTCCGCTTGCCAGCCTGCTGCAGCAAGCTCACGCCACGCACGACCAGCAGTTACTCCTTCACCACCGTGACCCGGACCTCGGGCCGCACGTCGGGATGGATCTTGATGCCGACGTTGAACTCCCCGAGCTCGCGAATCGGCTCGGCGAGATCGATCTTGCGCTTCTCGACGTGGATGCCGAGCTCCTCGAGCTTGCGCTGGATGTCACTGGCCGTGACCGAGCCGAAGAGCTTGTCTTCCTCGCCGACCTTCACGGGGAATGTGAGGTGCACGTCGGCGAGCCGGCCGGCTTCCGTCTCGGCAGCCGCCTTCTCGGCGGCCTGCTGCTTCGCCAGCCGCTCACCCTCGTAGGTGATTTTCTTCTTGTTCGCCTCCGTTGCCGGATAGGCGAGCCCCTTGGGTAGCAGGTAATTGCGCGCGTAGCCGTCTTTCACCTTGACGACCTCGCCGACTTTGCCCAGGTGCTGCACGTCCGCTCGCAGAATGATTTCCATCGTACCACCGTCCTCAGGTTGTATTGGACCGGCGCCGCGGACCGCCTGCGGCGAGGCGGCGCCGGTATTGGTACCACGTATCGGTAATCCCAAGCGTGCAGAGCCCGGGCAGCACGAACAGCAGCGGTACAGCCAGCGCCGCCGCCGTGGCGGCGACGATCACCAGCGCCACCGCCGACACACCGAATGCCTCGGCGAACGTCGCGACGATGGCGGCGCCGCGCAGCACGTACAGCGTGCCGGCAACGAGACCGACGTTCGTCCCCGCCACGTGCAGCGTCCCCGATACCGGGAGAATCAGCACGCCCAACCAGGCGACAATGCCCCACACCCACATGTCGGCCATGTAAAAGTCTTTGAAGCGGGCCGGCGGTGCGGCCCCCGCGAGTGCGGGCGACGCGACGCGCAGGTGCAGCTGCCATGCGAGCGCCAGCCCGGCCAGCGTTTGCAGGGCGAGCATACCGGGCCACGTGAGACTCACAAAGCGCACCATCGGTTCGTAGATCGCGAACGAATCAGGCGCGATCTCGACGATGGTCCGCATCGTGATGCTCGCTTCGCGCGTCGCTTCCCATGCGAGCGCGCCCCACGCGTCCGATCCCCACACCGCTTGGATCAAGAGCGCCGTCGCGAGTCCCCCCGCCACCATGGCGCGCAGCGCCTGCCGTAGGATCGGCTCCGGACGCAGCAGGACGACCGAAACAAACGCCGCGCTCACCAACACGATGTATGCGCTGGTGACGGCCGCGAGCCTGCTGCTGCTTCCCGCGGTGACCACGAGCAGGGCGGCACTCATCGCACCGATCAACCCCGCTAGCGGCTGTGACCATCCGGAACGCTCGCCCCCTTCCACGCCCGGGGTGAGGAGGAGCAAGAGCGCGCACGGCAGGCCGGCCAGACTCGGGTGCGCCCATAGCACGAACGCGATCAGGGCCAGAACCAGGCGCCACCGTGACCCTGCGGGAACAGCGAGGGGAGCGCCTGGGGGGGTTAGGGGGGTCAGGGGGGTCAGGGGGGTCAGGGGGGTCACGCTATGCGGTGTGACCTTTGATGTACGGAATCAGGGCCAGTTGCCGCGCGCGTTTGATCGCCGTCGCGAGCTGCCGCTGATGGCGCGCGCACATCCCCGACAGCCGGCTCGGCAAAATTTTACCACGTTCCGTGAGAAAACGGCCCAGCGTCCGGTCGTCTTTGTAGTCGAGCACGCGCGCGCCGGACTCGCACACGGGGCAGGTTTTGGCGGGACGTCTCATACTTCCTCCTCTTCCATCTCTTCTTCTTCGGGTGCGACGGCGCTGGTGACCACCGGTTTGGGCCGCTCACGCGCCGCCTCGACGATGAGATAGCGGAGTACGCCTTCGTCCAGCTTGACGGCGCGCTCGTACTCGGGCAGCAAGTCACCCGCCGCTTCGAACTCGGCGACGACGTAGTAGCCCACGTCCTTCTTCTTGATTTTGAAGGTCATGGTCCGCTTGCCCCAGTGCGACACGTTCGTAAGCGTGCCTTTCCCTTCCTTTGTTAGAAGGGCGTGAAAGCGGTTGAGCTTTTCGGTGATTGCCGGCTCGTCCAGCGCGCTATCAAAGATGTAGACCGTCTCGTACCGACGATTCATGCCACCTCCCTTTGGACATGGGTGACCCGGCGCGGTGGAAGGCGCCGAGTAGGGGATATGTGAGCGAGAAAGCTAAACGGCGTGGGACGGCGTGGAAAGACGTGTGACGGCGTTGTATTCTAGATCGGTACAACGACTGGCTCATTATGGGTGTCAGAGAATCAGGGCGACCAGTGGGAGACAGTGTCGCAGCATCTGCCACCAGTGTACTGCGTGCGGTTTGCGTAGGCGGTGCAGCCGTCACAGCGGCACATTACAGCCGCGCACCACAATGCAGCGAGGGGAGATTGGCGGAGCGGACAATATCACGGCGCGCGTCTTGCGCTTTGAGGTACTTCGGTATGGATAGCGATCACTGAAAATTGTACGGCGTTCGTGGGGGCACGCCACAGTCGCTGCCCCCGGACAGGAAGGTAGTTATGCACTCGCTCGCTCACCTGCTCGTTGTTGTTTCGCTCTTCTCGCCTGACACACCGCTGGACGGGACTGCCCGCATCACCGGAAACGCGGTCTCCGCCTATAACGGCCGGCCGCTGCCGGGCGTGATGATCTCGGTCTCCGAGGCACAAAAGGCGGTGGTAACTGATTCGCAGGGCCGTTTCACGCTCACCGGGCTTCCCGCGGGACGCCAAAAGGTCCGCATCTCCTACGACGGCCGAGACACCGGCGAATATGAATTCGCGCTGCGTGAGGGGCGGACGATGCAGCTGGCGGTGGTGCTCGACGTCAAGGCGGAAAACCTGGCGCCGATCGTCGTCGAGGCGCGGTTCGCGGATATCTGGCGTGACCTGGCCGGTTTCTATGAACGCCGCCGACAATACAGCGGCTATGCCCGCTTCTTCACACGCGAGGATATCGACCGGGACCACCCCACCGCCCTCAGCTCGTTGCTCAAGGGCGCGGGGATCTTTACCTGGTGCGTGTACAGCTGCATGCCGACCCGTTTCAGCCGCGGCCGGATTTGCACCGTGCCGATCAGTGTGAACGGGTTACCGGTTTGGGAGCGTGACTTCGACAGAATCCCGATCGACAACGTCGCAGGCGTGGAGATCTACCGCGACCCGATGAACAGCAGTCCGTTTGGCCAGCCCCTGATCGGCCAGTACGGCTTTGAGGGGAGGGATCCCGTGTATGGTCGCAGTAGTTGCGGTGCTGTCGGGATCTGGACGCGCTAGACGTTGAAGCGGAACAGGAGAATGTCGCCGTCTTTGACGGCGTAGTCCCGTCCCTCACTACGCACCAACCCTTGTTCGCGGGCAGCCTTGTAGCTGCCCGCTTGGACAAACTCTCCAAAACCGACTGTCTCAGCGCGGATGAATCCGCGCTGGAAATCGGAATGGATCTCGCCCGCCGCGTCGTACGCCGTGTTGCCGCGATGCATCGTCCAGGCGCGCACTTCGTTTTCGCCGACGGTGAAGAACGTCTGTAATCCCAGCAGCCGGTATCCCGCGTGAATCAGCCGGTCGAGTCCGGGCTCCGCGACGCCGGCGCTCGCCAGATACTCCTGACGCTCCTCGCCGGACAGCTCGGCCAGCTCCGCCTCGAACTTGGCGGAGAAGAGCACGATCTCCGCTTCCTCATGATGACTCTGGACCGCTGAGCGGAGCTGGTCGATCCACTTGCCGCCCCCCCCGGCGGCCCCGAGGTCGTCCTCGTTGACGTTGGCCGCGTAGAGAATCGGCTTGGCCGTCAGCAGGCCGAGCTGCCGGAGGAATTTCACCGCGCCTTCGCCCTCACCGGCTTCGCGCGCGCCGCGTCCACCGTTCAGCTCCGCCATGACGCGCTCGAGCACGACGAGCTCGAGCTGCGCTTCCTTGTCGCCGGCCCGCGCCGACTTGCGCGTCTTGTCGAGCCGGCGCTCGACGACCGCGAGGTCCGCGAGCGCCAACTCGCTCGTGATCACATCATGATCGCGCACCGGGTCCACCGGGCCCATGACGTGGACCACGTCGGGGTCCTCGAAGCAGCGGATCACGTGGACGACCGCGTCGACCTCGCGGATATGCGACAGAAACTGATTGCCAAGTCCTTCGCCCTGCGAGGCGCCCTTTACCAGGCCGGCGATGTCGACGAACTCGACGACGGCGGGAATCTTCTTCTTGGGTTTGACGACCTCGTTGAGCTTTTGGAGGCGTGGGTCGGGAACCTCGACGACACCGACGTTGGGCTCGACGGTGCAGAAGGGATAGTTCTCCGCCGCGGCCGCTTTGGAAGAGGTCAGGGCATTGAAGAGGGTCGACTTACCGACGTTTGGAAGTCCGACGATTCCCAGTCGCAGCAACTACTTTGCTCCCTCGCGCAACCATCGATCTACGGCGTCCACCATCTGCGGCATCAGCGATTCAATCTGATCGGTCTGTTCTGGTTCAAACGGCGCCAGCACGTAGTCGGCCCAGTCGTCGGTCCCTTCCGGCAGCGGCCCCACGCCAATGCGGAGCCGAGCGTACTGCTGCGACTGGAGCGCCCCCTCGATGCTCTTGAGGCCGTTGTGTCCACCGGCCGAGCCCTCGGCGCGGAGCCGGAACGTGCCGAGCGGGATTTGGAAATCGTCGACCAGGATGAGCAGATCGCGCGCCGGCGTGAACGTCGGCTCGGCGCGGAGCGAGGCGAGCGCCGCGCCGCTGCGGTTCATGAACGTGGTGGGCTTGAGAATGCGCACGGCAACGCCGGCGACGCTGCCCTCCGTCGCGCGCGCACGCTCGGCGCGACGGAAGGGTGGGAGCTGCCAATACTCGGCGACGGCGTCGGCCAACAGAAAGCCGGCATTGTGGCGCGTCGCCGCATAATCCTGACCCGGATTGCCCAGGCCGACGACCGCGCGCAGGAGCTACTCTTCCTTCTTGCTCTTGGGCTTCTCCTCGGCCCCCCCCTTCGGTGCCTTGCCCTTCTCTTCGGCGGCCGTTCCCGGTGCAGCTTCGCCTTCCACGCCCTCTTCATCCTCGCGGACCTTGCGGATCAGCTCGGGCTCGGCGACTTCCGTCGCGGCTTCAGCGATCGGCGCGGCGACTTCCTCGGCGCGCGGCGGCACCACCGTCGCGATCGTCAGATCGGCGCCGGTGAGAATGACCGCGTTCGCGATCGTCAGGTCCCGCGTGTGCAGCGAGTCGCCGATCTTCAGCGCGGCGACGTCGAGCTCCACGCGATCGGGGATGTTTTCGGGAAGCACCTCGATCTCGACTTCGCGCGTCACCTGATCGAGGACGCCGCCGGCGTTGCGCACGCCGTCGGGCGTCCCGACGAGGTGCACGGGGACCTTGAGCGTGACCTTCTCGTTTGCCTTGATCTCGTAGAAGTCCACGTGGATGATGTCGGGCCGGATGGGATGGCGCTGGATCTCGCGGATCAGGGTGCGCGCCTTTTTCCCGTCCACCGTGAGCTCGATCAGCGTGCTCTCGGGCTCGATGCCCGTCAGCGCTTTCTCGAGCGCCAGCGCATCCACCATCAACGCCTGGGTGGTGCGGCCGTGCCCGTAGATCACGGCCGGAATCTGCTTCTGGAAGCGGGCCTGCCGCGCCGCGCCCTTCCCCGTTTTCTCACGTGCGGTTGCATTGAGAGTTACTGTCTGCGCCATACACCTGGTCCTCTGTTAGCGTCGTAGCGTCCTAGCGTCGCAGTACCCTAGCGTCGCCGTATCAATCAAACAACGAGCTCACCGACTGATTCGAATGCTCGTATCCAATCGCCTTAGCCATCAAACTCGCAATCGACAACACTTTCAACTTCTCGAACTGCCGATCCTCGGGAATCCGGATCGTATTCGTCACCGTTACTTCTTCGATCGGCGCCGCGCGCAGCCGCTCGACCGCCGGGCCCGACAGCAGCGCATGCGTCGCGAATGCGAAGATGCGCTTGGCCCCGAGCCGCTTCAGCGCCGCCGCCGCTTCCGAGATCGTGCCGGCGGTGTCGATCATGTCGTCGGGAATCAAGCAGTCCCGATTCTCGACTTCGCCGACCACGTTCAGGACTTCCGCGATATTCGCCGACGGCCGCCGCTTGTCGATGATGGCGAGCGACGCGTCCAACCGCTTCGCGAACCCGCGGGCCATTTTCGCCGACCCGACGTCCGGCGCGACGACCACCGGCTGATACAGCTGCTTCGTGCGGTAGTGGCTCACGAACGCAGGCGCCGCGTACAGGTGGTCCACCGGAATGTCGAAGAACCCCTGCACCTGGTGGGAATGGAAATCCATTCCCAACACCCGGTCCGCTCCGGCGTGGGTGATCAGATTCGCCATCAACTTGGCGCTGATCGCCACGCGCGGTTGGTCTTTACGGTCCTGCCGCGCGTAGCCGAAGTAGGGGAGCACCGCCGTGATGCGGGCCGCGCTCGCGCGCCGCGCCGCGTCCATCAGCAGCAGCAGCTCCAGGTAATTCTCCGCCGGCGGATTGGTGGGCTGGATGATGAAGACATCCCGCCCGCGCACGTTTTCGTCGATCTTGACGAAGATTTCGCCGTCGGCAAACCGCCGCATCGTCACCGCGCACAGCGGCTGTCCCAAATGCTGGGCCATCTCCTCGGCGAGGGGCCGGTTCGCCGTTCCGGCGAGGAGCAGTAGCTGGCTGCG
>DASYTD010000054.1:0-4684 GCA_036002655.1 Gemmatimonadales bacterium | reverse complement strand
CCGTTCACGTCCTGGAGCCGGTCGCGCAGCTGGTCCATGCGCTCGAGCAGCGCTTCCTTATTGATCACCGTCTGGCCAAACGAGAGTAGCGCGGCAGCCGCCAGCGGCACCGGCGTCACCGGGATGATTGCGCCGATGCGGGCCAGCACGTCGCGCGCCAATCCCTCGAGCTTGGGAAGGCGCTCCTCTTTGGGCAGCGACAGCACGTTGTCTGGGACTGTCCGCAGCCAGGCACGGAGCGATTGGGGCGTTCCAAAGTTGACGGCCACCCGGCCGTACCGCTTGAGGCGGCCGGTGAGTAGCCGCAGGGTGTTGCTGGCGAGATAGGTCAACACCGTCCCCAGTTGTGTCCAACGGCTGGGCCGGTCTCGTTCGTCAATGAGCTCGCGGATCAACGAACGGTCTTCCAGCACGCGGTCGTAGTTCAACGCGACCGGAACGAACCAGATATCGCGGTCGAACGCGGGATCCAACACCGTCCGGCAGATGTAATCGACCAACCCCAGCTTGGGCGGACGGAGCTTTCCGTCCCGCGACAAACCACCCTCGGGGAAGATCCCCTGCGTCACGCCGTTGCGGGTGATCAGCTGGACGTAGCGCTCCAGCACCGTGTGATAGAGCGGCTCCCGGAAGCGCCGCCGGATGAAATATGCCCCGAACGACTTGAACACATACTCGAGCGGCCACGCTCGCGCCCATTCGCCCACGGCATAGCTCACGTGCACGCCGCGGGCGAGCACGTATGCCACCACGATGTAATCGGCGTTGGAGCGGTGATTCATCAAGTAGACGACGACGTCGCGTTTGGGAATCCGCTCGAGCGCGCGCTCGTCCTGATAATCCACGCTCACCTTGTACAGGAGATTGACCACGATCTTCGCGAGGTTGTAGCCCAGCTTGTAGTACGACAGCACGTTGAAATGCGGGATGATCTCGTCGAGGTAAGTCCGGACGCGCCGGCGCACCGCTTTTTCCGAGAGCCCATGCTCGGCCATGTGCGCCTGGATGGCGCCACTGATCGCGGGATCGTCAGCGAGTGCGGCGCGAGCCACACGTGGCTCGTAGAGCTTAGAGCGCCTTAGGCGCGCACGGAACTTGTGGATGCGCCTCCCTCCTGCTTGAGCTGAGCGTAGCCCATGCCTTTCAACCGCGAGATCCGCATGCTCATCGGCGGATGGGTCGCGAATCTGTCGGCCAGCCAGCCTTCGCGGTTCGTGAACCGCCGCCCCAGCGGGTCCGCGATGCACAGATGCGCGGCGCCGCGCTTGATCGACGCGGTCGGCGCGGCCGCCCCCTCGATTTTCTCCAGCGCGCTGGCGAGCGCGAGCGGGTTGCGCGTGAATTGCGCGCTCATCGCGTCCGCGAGATACTCGCGGCGCCGGCTCACCGCCAAGGCCAGCAGCTGGGTGACCAGCGGCGCGATGAGCCAGGAGATGACCCAGAGCGCCAGGAGAATCGCGAGCAGCGGACCGGCGTTCTTGCCTTTGCGCGCCCCGCCGCCGCCCACGCGCATGGGCAGGCTGCCGCCGCGCATCATGCGCCCCATGCCGTCGCGCACCAGCAGCACGGCGCCGACGAGCGCGGCCAGAGTCGTCATCAATCGGACATCGAGATTCTTGACGTGACCGAGCTCGTGCCCGATCACGGCCTGAAGCTCATCGCGGTTGCAGATCCGCAGCAGCCCCTGTGTCACGGCGATATGGGAATCGCGCGGGTCGTGGCCGGTGGCGAATGCATTGGGATCGTCGTCCGGAACGATCCAGAGGCGAGGCCTGGGGATCCCGGCGGCGATGGCCATCTCATCCACGACGTTCGCGACCTGGCGCTCCGCGTCGGTCCGCGGATCGATCAGCTCCTGCGCGCCGGTCGCCCATAAGACTTTCTCCGGCCCGGTCTTGTAGGTGTGCCACGCAATGAGGCTCCCGACCGTCGTGAGCACGATGCCGAGCCAGGGGAACGCGTGGTGGCCTTGCAGCGACCAGATGTAGTCGCCCCCGAAACCCAGCCATGCGAAAAACAGGACGAAGCCAATCACCAGCCATGTCGTGCGCCGGCGATTGGCTTCCTGTTGTTGAAAGAGGTTAGCGTCGGGAGAGGTCAACCTGCGGTACCGCCCGTTCTGCTTGCGCTTCGATCTCCCACAGATCCGTAGGCGCGGCATGCGCCAGCCCGGCCACGAGCGTCGTGGGGAATTGCTGCTGCTTGGTGTTGTACTGGGTGGCCGTATCGTTGTAGAGCTGCCGCGCGAAGGCGATCCGGTTCTCCGTCGACGTCAGCTCTTCCTGCAGCTGGCCGATGTTGCCCGTGGCCTTCAGCTGCGGGTAGCGCTCGACGGTGACGAGCAGCCGCGAGAGTGCGCCCGACAGTGCGTTCTCCGCCTGGCTGATCTGCTTCATCCCCTCCGGCCCCGCGGCGTTGACTTTCACGGCTTGATTGCGGGCCTGGATGACGGCCTCGAGCGTCGAGCGCTCGAAGTCCATGGCGCCTTTCACGGCGTTGACGAGGTTCGGAATCAGATCGTGCCGCCGCTTGAGCTGCACATCGATCTGTTTGAATGCGTTGACGGTCTGGTTTTTCAGTGAGATGAGGCCGTTGTACGCGACGACCATCCACAGACCAGCGATCACCACCACGACCAGCAGCACCCACATGATATCGGTCCCCCGTTAGGGATATGAGAAGTAGGGGCGCAGCATGCTGCGCCCCTACAACGGTATTACGTACCGTGCGGTAGGAGTTTCGCGATCGCCTGGCGGATGCTCTCGGCGAGCCCATCGTCGTCGGAGCCGAGGCGTGCCAGCGGGTGGTCGGCATCGACGTGCAGCTCCACCCCACGCGTCACGGGAATGCGGCGCCAGGTGGTTGGTCCGCCCGTCTCCTTGCTGGCGTCGCGCGTCAGCCAGGCTGTGAGCGCGCGGCCCGAGCGCCCGCGAGGCATGCCTTCAGCGCCTTTCAGCGGCAACCGGTCGGGCGTCGGGAGCGACGTGCCGAGCACCTGCGCGCAGCGCCGCTCCAGCACGTCACCCGTCTGCTCCTGCATGTCTTTCGTGATGGCGGCGAGCGTGGCGCCTTCCATTTGCCGCAGCTTGATCGCGAGCAGCTGGAGGAAGTGGCGGTAGGAATACGTCGCCGCCGTACCACGGCCCTCGGGAGGGCTCACGAGTCCACGCGTCACGTAAAAGCGGATCGTCCGTTCACTGGGTGCGGCGCGAGCCGCCGCGTTGATCGGCGTGACGGCCGAGGCATCGAGGACGGCGCCGACGACGACGGAAAGGTCTCGCAGGTTCCAGGGCGCGAGGTTGCGGTATTCTCGCAACACATGCAGCGGATCGGCGTGCGCAATAGTGGTCATGCGTCCATGGCGTCGGATGAGCGGTCGCTTTGGAGCACCGACGCGACCCAGTCCGCCACTTGCTGGAGATTGAACGGCTTGCGGATCACGGTGCAGCGATGGTGCTCGAGCCAGGTCCGCACTTCTTCCGCCTCGGCGTCGCCCGTCATGATGGCGATGTGGCCTTCCAGCGCGGGCCAGCGGTGAATGATGGCGAGATACAACGCCAACCCCGACATCGTGGGAAGATGAATGTCGAGGAGCAGCGCGTTCGCTTCCTCCCCGGCCAACAGCTCGTACGCCGATTCGGCGGAGCCGGCGCTCAGCACGCGATAGCCGTGGCGCTCGAGGAACCGCTCGAGCACGCGGCGCAGTCCCGCCTCGTCATCGACGATCAAGACCGTCGCGGGCTTGCGCGGGGGCGACGTCATCATGAGGCGCTGACCGCCGACCCGTCGCTGCGCGCGGGCGTGAGGAAACTTTGCACGATGCGGCCCGCGGCCTCGTCGGCGGTGAGCGAGAGACGCATCTCGCCGGCGGTCAGACCGAGATAGGCGCGCGCGTGCTGCTGCAGCGTCTTGGTCTGGGCGTAACCGAGCCGCTTGGCGACGTCCTCGATCGTGAATCCGGGGTCCTGGAGCAGCCGGTGCGCATAGAGCACGCGCGCCGCGGCGAGGATGTGGCGCGGGCTGGGAAGACCGGCGCGCGTGAACCAGCGCGCGCACGTGCCGCGGTCCACGCGTGCCCGCGCGGCGACCTGGAGAATCGTCTGCACTTCGCCGGGGGTGCGCAGCGCGTCTTCCAGGACCCAGCGCAGCTCGCGCGGCAACGGCGCGAGGGCGGTGGCGAGCTGATCGAGCAGCCGGTGCGACGCGGCGTGCATCGCCTCGGACGCAACGATCTCGCGCAACCGCTCCGGGTGGTCATCCACGCCGCGTAGCAGGACCTGGCGGATGCCGCACGGGCCCAGTGCGAGCAGCACCGTCGCCAGTTGCGGTGTCATCGAGGTGTAGAGAATCAGCCGGAGCGACGGGAACAGCAGGTGCAGACGCTCGATTTCTTGCCCGCTGGCCGTGCCGCCCAGCGCCGGATCGACGACGGCGATTTCCACCGGCCGGACGCGGATCGTCTCGAGCGCGACGTCCCATGTGGCCGCGCGCGCCAGCATGAAGCGCGGGACCACCGCGCCCCACAGTCGTTGGTATTGCAGGTCCGGAACGGCCGCTAGTACCAGCATTTCCCTACCCGTCCTCCGAAAAACTCCCTAAGTGCCGCAAAATCGCCCTACGATGCCGCAAAAACGCCCTAAACGCGAAGCGCCGCGGGAGTCAAGTTGGCTGGTGTTTGCGAGTC
>DASYTD010000053.1:0-2812 GCA_036002655.1 Gemmatimonadales bacterium | reverse complement strand
GCGCGTGCTGCTCCAGGATTTCACGGGCGTGCCCGCGGTGGTGGATCTCGCCGCCATGCGCGATGCGATCGTGCAGATGGGCGGCGATCCCAAGCGGGTGAACCCGCTGCTGCCCGCCGAGCTGGTGATCGACCACTCGGTAATCGTGGATGAGTTCGGGACCAAGACCGCGTTCCAGGTAAACGCCGACCTGGAGTTCCAGCGCAACCGGGAGCGTTACGCGCTACTGCGCTGGGCGCAGAAGACCTTCACCGGCTTCAAAGTCGTGCCCCCGGATACCGGAATCGTCCACCAGGTCAACCTCGAATACCTGGCACGAGTGGTATTTACGACAGACAGCCCGTCAGCCCGTCAGCCCGCCAGCCCGCCCCAGGCGTATCCTGACACACTCGTCGGTACAGATTCCCACACCACGATGATCAATGGGCTCGGCGTGGTTGGATGGGGCGTCGGCGGGATCGAGGCGGAAGCGGCGATGCTGGGCCAGCCAGTCTCGATGCTCATCCCGCAGGTCATCGGATTCCGGCTGAGCGGGCGGCTCAGCGAAGGTGCCACGGCGACCGACCTCGTGCTTACCGTCACGCAGATGCTGCGCGCAAAGGGCGTCGTCGGAAAGTTCGTCGAGTTCTTCGGTCCCGGCGTCTCCACGCTGCCGCTCGCCGATCGCGCCACCATCGGCAACATGGCGCCCGAGTACGGCGCGACGATCGGCATCTTCCCGGTGGACCAGGAAACGCTGCGCTACCTCGAGTTCACCGGCCGGCCGCCGGAGCTGGTGCAGCTGGTCGAGGCCTATACGAAAGAGCAAGGCCTCTTTCATACGCCCGATGCGCCCGAGCCCGTCTACACGGACATGCTCGAGCTGAATCTGGCGACGGTGGAGCCGAGCATGGCCGGGCCGCGCCGGCCGCAGGATCGGGTGGGGCTGCGGGAGGTGCCGCGCGGTTTCGCCGAAGCGCTGCCGACGTTGATGAAGCCGGTCACGGCCCCGCCGGTCAATGCCGTTCCGGTCGGGCGGTGGGAAGGCGAAGGCGGCCAGGCGGGACTCACGCCGCCGCGCCCGTCGCACGCGACGTTGAAGATCGATGACGTCGAGCACGTACTCCGGCACGGCTCCGTCGTCATCGCCGCCATCACGAGCTGCACCAACACGTCGAATCCCTCCGTGATGGTCGCGGCAGGCCTCATGGCGCAGAAAGCGGTCGACCGAGGTCTGCGCTCCAAGCCCTGGGTCAAAACGAGTCTTGCGCCAGGATCCAAGGTGGTCACGGACTATCTCGAGCAGGCTGGTCTCATGAAGCCGCTCGAGGCGCTGCGCTTTCATCTGGTTGGCTACGGTTGCACGACCTGCATCGGCAACTCCGGGCCGCTGCCCGAAGTGGTGTCTACCGCGATCAGCGAGTGCGAGCTGGTGGTGTGTTCGGTGTTGTCGGGCAATCGCAACTTCGAGGGCCGGATTCAGCAGGAGGTGCGCGCCAACTATCTCGCGTCGCCGCCGCTGGTCGTGGCCTACGCGCTCGCCGGCCGGATCGACATCGACTTCCACAACGAGCCGCTCGGCATCGGGATGGATGGTCCCGTTTTTCTACGGGACATCTGGCCATCGGCCAAAGAAGTAGCCGAGGTGATCGCCCGCTCGATTCAGTCCTCGATGTTTCGGAAGAGTTACGCGCAGGTTTTCGACGGCGACGAGCGCTGGCGGGGTCTGCCGGTGCCCGAAGGCGATCGCTTTGCGTGGGAGCCGACGTCGACGTACATCCGGCGGGCGCCGTACTTCGACGGCATGCCGGCGCAGCCGGTCCCCGTGCGCGACATTCGCGGGGCGCGCGTGCTGTGCCTCCTGGCCGACAGCATCACGACGGACCACATCTCACCGGCCGGGTCGATTCGGAAGACGAGTCCCGCGGGACAATACCTGGTGAGCCATGGAGTGGCGCCGCTCGACTTCAATTCATACGGCGCGCGCCGCGGCAACCATGAAGTGATGGTGCGCGGCACGTTCGCCAATGTGCGGCTCAAAAATCTGCTGGCGCCTGGTACCGAAGGCCCCTTCACGGCGCACCTCCCGGACGGCGAGGTCATGACGATTTATGACGCGTCGCTCAAGTACGCCGCCGAGGGAACGCCGCTGATCGTGCTGGCTGGGAAGGAGTACGGTTCGGGTTCGTCACGCGACTGGGCCGCGAAGGGTCCGCGCCTGCTGGGCGTGCGCGCCGTGATCGCCGAAAGCTTCGAGCGCATCCATCGCTCGAACCTCGTGGGGATGGGCATTCTGCCGCTGCAGTTCCTGCCCGACCAGTCGGCCGCGTCGCTCGGGTTGACGGGGAAGGAGCGGTACGACATCGCGGGGCTCGGGGGGCTCGCGGAGCTGCCGAAACAAGTGACTGTCAGGGCGACGGCGGACGACGGCAAGGTCACCGAGTTCCGCACCACGAGCCGCATCGACACCCCGCAGGAGCAGCAATACTACCGGCACGGTGGCATTCTCGAGTACGTGCTGCGCCAGCTGGCGCGCTAAGACGCGTTCAGCAGTGCCTCGATGTCCGCAGCGGGAACGGCGCCGACACGCCTGCCGACTTCCTTTCCTTGCTTGAACAGAATCAGCGTCGGAATACTCCGAATGCCAAACCGCATGCCGGTGGCGGGGTTCCTGTCGGTATCGAGCTTCGTGACGAGGACTTCGCCGCTCTTGCGCCGCGCGACATCATCGAGCAGCGGCGCCATGATCTTGCATGGGGCGCACCAGTCGGCGTAGAAGTCGACCAACACGGGAACCGTCGTGTCGGAGGTAACGCGGTCGAACGTCGCATCG
>DASYTD010000052.1:0-6571 GCA_036002655.1 Gemmatimonadales bacterium | reverse complement strand
CCCCTCGGGCCAGCCGCCCGGGACGCACATCCCGGTCTCGATCCGGGCGCGGGATGCGGCCGGTTTTGAAGCCCAGCGCGACACCTACGTCGTAGCCATACCGTAACTTCCGGCGTCCCCTTAACTGTTGACAGGACAATGACTTCCGTGTATTTTACGGGCTGATGACTGACCGCTCCAAACGCCCTCAAAAAAGCCGTCCCGTTGCAGTCGCCGAAGCGCTCGAAGGGTACCTAAAGCGGTCCGGTTTGGCGCGTCGGGTGGGTCAGGCGCAGGTGATTCCGGATTGGCCGGGCTTGGTGGGCCCGCAGATCGCGGCCGTGGCCACGCCCGAGAGCATCACGCCGGATGGCGTGCTGTTCGTGCGCGTCGCGACGAGCTCGTGGATGAACGAGCTGCAGCTCATGACCCCCGACATCATCGCCCGCGTCAATGCGGGGCGAGGCGCGGGCCGCATTACGACCATACGCTGGCTCCTTTCACGTTAGGAATTTGATGCCCAAGAAGAAACCCGCCGCACCGACGAAAGACAAAAGCAACGGCGGCTATCAGGCCGATTCCATCCAGGTCCTGAAGGGTCTGGAAGCGGTGCGTCGCCGGCCCGCGATGTACATCGGCGCGGTGTCGGCACGGGGACTGCACCACCTCGTGTACGAGGTGGTGGACAACTCCGTGGACGAAGCGCTGGCCGGCTATTGCACCGAGATCGCTGTCACGATTCACGCCGACAATGCGATCACGGTTGTCGACAACGGCCGCGGCATTCCCGTCGACATTCACAAGACGGAGAAGAAACCGGGTGTCGAAGTCGCGCTCACCGTGCTGCACGCCGGCGGCAAATTCGACAAGAGCAGCTACAAGGTGTCGGGCGGGTTGCACGGCGTCGGTGTCTCCGTCGTGAACGCGCTCTCCGAAAAGCTCGAGGTGTGGGTGGACCGCGACGGCAAGCGCCATCACATGGCGTTCGAGCGCGGCGATACCAAGAAGAAGCTCGAGGTCGTCGGGAAGGCGAAAGCCACCGGGACGACCGTCTGGTTCAAGCCGGACACCGAGATCTTCACCGACACGCGCTTCGACTACGCCACGATCGCCAACCGGCTGCGCGAGCTCGCGTTCCTGAACAAGGCGCTCACCATCACACTCAAGGACGAGCGCAAAGGCAGCGCCAAAGAGGAGACCTTCTACTATAAGGGCGGCCTGGCCGAGTTCGTGAAATGGATCGTCGGCAACCGGCGCACCCTGCATCCCAAGGCGATCACGTTCGAGGCGACGCGCGAGGACGTCGAAGTCGAGGGCGCGGTCCAGTACGACGATCAGTACAGCGAGAACACATTCACGTTCGTCAACAACATCAACACGCACGAAGGCGGCACGCACCTCACCGGTTTCAAGTCGGCGCTGACTCGCACGATCAATGAATGGGCCAAGCAGGACGGACTGCTCAAGAAAGAGGAGTTCACGCTCTCCGGCGACGATGTCCGCGAGGGCCTGAACTGCGTCCTGCACGTCAAGGTGAAAGCCCCGCAGTTCGAGGGGCAAACGAAGACCAAGCTGGGCAACTCGGAAGTCGAAGGCATCGTCAAGACGGTCGTCAACGAAGCGCTCGGCGCATTCTTCGACAAGAATCCCAGCGTCGCGCGCGGGATCATTGCCAAAGCCGTCAGCGCGGCACGGGCGCGGGAAGCGGCGCGCAAAGCGCGCGAGCTGGTACGCAAGAAGAGCGGCCTCGACGCTGGCATTCTGCCGGGCAAGCTCGCGGATTGCTCGCTCACCGATCCGAAGCTGTGCGAGATCTACCTGGTCGAGGGCGATTCGGCGGGCGGCTCCGCCAAGATGGGGCGCGACCGCAGCTATCAGGCGATCCTGCCGCTGCGCGGCAAGATCCTCAACGTCCAGAAGGCGCGCATCGATAAGATTCTGTCCAACGAGGAAATCCGCACCATCATCACGGCCATCGGCACGGGTGTCGGCGAGGATTTCACGATGGAGGAGGCACGCTATCACAAGATCATCATCATGACGGACGCCGACGTGGACGGCGCGCACATCCGGACCCTCCTGCTCACCTTCTTCTATAAGGAGATGAAGCAGCTGATCGATGTCGGGTACATCTACATCGCCCAGCCGCCGCTCTACCGCGTCTCCAAAGGCAAAGAAGAGTTCTACGCCTACGACGAGAAGGAGCGCGACACGTACATCAAGCGGCTCACCAACGGCGCCGAAGGACGGGCGACCATCAACGTGAGCCGCTACAAAGGGCTGGGCGAGATGAACCCGGACCAGCTGCGGGACACGACGATGGATCCCGCGAAGCGCACCCTGCTCAAGGTGACGATGGAAGACGCCCTCGAGGCGTCCCAGCTGTTCGAGACGCTGATGGGCGACGAGGTCGAGCCGCGCCGCAAATTCATCGAGGAAAACGCGAAATTTGTGAGGAACCTCGACGTCTAAACGCTGATGTTTGAAGATATGCTCAGCTGGTTGGCCGCGATCGTGTTAATCGCCATCGGCGTTGTGGTGGTGCTGCGCCGCCGCTTCCGGTGGACCGACGAGCGTGCGCTGTACGGGCGCCGCCAGCGCGATGACATCGACTACGCCGAGCTCGAGCAGGCGGAGCGGGAGGTCAAAGAGGCTCCCGACGGGGACAGCGTGCGCGACTGGGGACCGGGGGGGGGCGCGCAGCGGCCGCCGCTCGGTTAGCGCAGCTCTTCCACTCCCGCTCGGGTCACACGATGTGAGACGAGCCGGAGCGGTTTCTGCGTCAGCTTGTCTCCCACCACGATGGCCTGCGCGAGGGCGTCGAATCCCGTCTTGATTCCGTCGGCGTCCTTGGCGAATACCGACGCGATCGGCTCCCCCTCCAAGACCTTGTCCCCCGGCTTGACCGTGATCACGAACCCCACGGTCGGGTCGATCGTGTCTTCCACCGTACGGCGGCCGCCGCCGAGCGCGATGATCGCGCGGCCGATCGTGCGCGGCTCGACCTGCCGCACGACGCCGGTGCGGGGGGCGGCGTACACCTCCACCGCCAGCGCCTGCGGCAGCACGGACGGGTCCTCGACCGCCTTGGGATTCCCGCCCTGGGCCTCGATGATCTGCTCGAACTTCTCGGCGGCGAGCCCCGACTCGATCGCCGTTTCCAGCTTCTTCCGCGCTTTCTTGGTGTTCTTTTCGATCCCGCCCTGGAGCAGCATCTCCACGCCCAGCGCGTACGTCACCTCGAGCAGATCGGGGGGTCCTTCGCCGCGCAGGGCTAGAATCGCCTCCTCGGTCTCGAGCACATTGCCGCAGGCCCGACCCAACGGCCGGTCCATCGCGGTGATCAGCGCAATCGTCGGGCAGCCGCGGTCCTCGCCGAGCGCGATCATGGTCTTGGCGAGCTCGAGCCCCCGCTCGACCTCCGGCAAGAACGCGCCGCTGCCGTTCTTCACGTCGAGCACCAGGCCGTTCAATCCTTCGGCGAGCTTTTTGGACATGATGCTTGCGGAGATCAGCGGAATCGATTCGACCGTCGCGGTGACGTCGCGCAGCGCGTACAGCTTGCGGTCCGCGGGGGCGATCTCCGCGGTCTGCCCGATGAGCGCGCAGCCGATCTTCTGCACCTGCGCCTTCGCCTCGGCCAGCGAGAGGTTGGTGCGGAATCCGGGAATCGCTTCGAGCTTGTCGAGTGTCCCGCCGGTGTGGCCCAGTCCTCGCCCCGACATCATCGGCACGGCGACGCCGCAGGCGGCCACGAGCGGACCGAGGACCAGCGAGACTTTATCGCCGACGCCGCCGGTCGAGTGCTTGTCGATGCGCGGCGTGCTCCACCCATCGAACGACAGGCGGTCGCCCGACGCGAGCATCGCATCGGTCAGCGCCGCGAGCTCCTGGCGCTCGAGGCCGCGCATGAACACAGCCATCAGCAGCGCGGCGATCTGATAATCGGGGATGCGTCCCGCGGTGTATTCCGCGACGAGCGCCGACCATTCTTCGGGACTGAGGGCCGCGCCATCGCGCTTGCGCTCGATTAAGGGGCCGACGATCATTCTCGCATGTTCTCCATCCTTCTGTGCCTCAGTATGGTCGTACAAAGCCCCGTCGATCACGTCGCCCTCGGCGACAGTGCCGGCCTGATGCATCCCGATGTTGCGCTGCGTCATTACCAGGCCGCCCTCGCCATTGATTCGATGAGCTATGACGCGAACTGGAAGGCGGCGCGGGCGATCGCCGACGTCGCCAAACAAATACAGGGCAATGCCGATTCCCTCAAGAACCGCCGGGATAGCCTGTATTCCGTGGGCCGGGGCTATGCCGAGCGGGCGATTCGCGCGGATTCAACCAAGGCCGACGGGCATTACGCGCTGGCGATGGTGCTGGGCCGCCTGTCCCGCACCAAGGGAAGCAAGGAACGGGTCCGCTACGCCAAGATCATCTTCGATGAAGCCACGCGCGCCACCCTAATCAATCCGAACCACGACAACGCCCACCACGTCCTCGGTGCCTGGCACGCCGAGGTCAAACGCCTTTCGGCGGTGCAGCGATTCTTCGCCAGGATGCTGTACGGCGGCAGCTTCATGTCCATAGCCAATTGGGACGACGCGGTGCGGCACCTGGAGCGCGCCGTCGAGATTCATCCGACGCATATCTATCACCGGCTGGAGCTGGCGGAAGTCTATACCGATTTGGGCCGGTACTCGAAGGCGCGCGAGCAGCTCCAGGTGATCCCGACGCTACCGAACCTCGACGTCCTCGACCATCAATACAAAGAAGACGCGGCCGCGCTGCTCGAAGACATCCAGAACGAGAAAGACGAGCGCTAGCGTCCCCGCATTACGCGCTCGATCGCGTCCGTCGAGCGTGGCGCTCCCGCTGACAGCCATTCGCCGCCCTTGGCAGTGACCAGTACGTCGTCCTCGATCCGGACGCCCAACCGTTCCGCTTGCAGATAGATCCCCGGCTCGATCGTGATCACCATCCCGGGCTCGAGCGGTCGGCCGATGCCGACGTCGTGGACGTCCAACCCAATCGGGTGCCCCAGGCCGTGGTTGAAGTACTCGCGATCGTCGCAGGTCTTGTCGCCACATAGTGACCCGGAATGGTCGCGCATGTATTGCCGCGCGATGACTTCCAGCTGTCCCATGGTGACGCCCGGGCGCACGGCGTCGAAGGCCGCCTGCTGCGCGCCCAGTACCAGATCGTAAATCGCTTTTTGCCGCGGCGTGAAACGCCCGTTCACGGGGAACGTGCGCGTCACGTCGGCGGTGTACTGGCCCCACTCCGCGGCCGCATCGATCACGACGAGATCACCGTCTTGCGTGCGGCGGCGGTTCACGTCGTAGTGCAGCGTGGTGGAATTGGGGCCGCTGCCAACGATGGACGGATAGCCGACGCGATCGGCGCCGTTGCGGCGGAAGCCCTCTTCGAGCACCGCCTCCAGCTCGTACTCGAACATGCCGGGGCGCGCCGCGCGCATCGCCGCGACGTGGCCCGCGACACTGATGTCCACGGCGCGCCGCAGCCGGGCGATCTCGTCGGCGTCCTTGACGACGCGCATCGAGTCCACGAGCGGCAGCAGGTTGCGGATGTCGCCGCCGGAGAATGCCAGATCGGTGATCCGCGATTCGTCCCGCGTCGCCGGGCCAAGCGGCACGTAGATGGGGACCCCGCGAAATCCGAAGAACCGCGCCCGCCGCAACCGGTTGTCAAGCGAATCCAGCGGCAGAATCGTGGCAATGCCGGAGAGGCGCACGGCGGTGGTATCCGGTCCGAGCCGCAAACCGGTCCAGCGCTCCTGTGACGGCGTCCGCGGCGGGAGGAAGAGCACGGTTTCGACCGAGTCTGGTCCACGCGCCGTCATCAGCAGCCAGGCGTCCTGCGTCTCCAACTGCGTGAGATAAAAGAAGGTGTTGTCCTGCCGGAAATCGTTGTCCTGGAGGTAGTCCTGTTCGAGGTTGCGCTGGTGCGCGGCGGGGATCAGCACCGACCCGCGCCCGACGCGCCGCAACAGCGCGCGCCGGCGCGCCGCGGTCGCCGCCGTGTCCACCGCGCGGCCCATGCCGGGCAATTCAGGGACGAGGGTGTAGGCACCGATGGGACCGGACGCGGCCGCCGCCGTCTGGGCGGGCAGGCTTGGGACAGGAGCCGCGAGGGCGGCGATGACGAACAGAGCAGGTGTGCGCATGAGAATAAATCTATACGCTTGACGGACTCCAAGTTCCCAAGCGAAACTATGGCACCCATGACAATCAACTCGGCGCTCACCCACGCGGAAGCGGAGCGGCTTGCCGCGCGGATCGCGGAGCTCGAGCATGAACGGAAGCATCTGCTCGCCGTCATCGAGATCCTGAAGGAAGCGTCGAGTTCCTTACATTTCATTGACATTCTCCAGGCGACCGCCCGCAAGCTGGGCGAATCGTTCGGACTCGACCGCTGCTCGATTTTCCTCGGTGAAAAGGGCGGCCGCTCGGTGCGGCTCGTGGCCTCATACGAGGATCCCACGATCCGCAACTACGTCGTGGATCTCGAGCGCTATCCCGAGCTCAAGCGCGCGATGCAGAGCGGTCAAACGGTGTTCATTCCCGACGCCGCC
>DASYTD010000051.1:0-3432 GCA_036002655.1 Gemmatimonadales bacterium | reverse complement strand
GCCACACGCTCGAGATTTCTGCTCACCAGAAACAGCTCCATGGCCGTCCCGATGATGTGCGGATCCTCCATCATGTGCGTCAGCAGAATCCGGAACATGGATTGATGCAGCGCGTCCACGCTGTCGTCGCGGCGGCAAATGGCGCGGCCGGCGTGCGCATCCCCGCGCACGAACGCGTCGAGCGCGTCGGCGAGCATGGTGCGCGCCTGCCTGGCCATCTCCAGCAGCTCGGGCTCCGGCACGATCGGCCGGCTGGCGAGCAGGCGTTCGGCCGACTGCGCGATGTTGACCGCGTGATCGCCCACGCGCTCCAGGTCGTTGGAGATCTTCATCGCCGCCGTGAGGAAGCGCAGGTCCCGAGCCATCGGCTGCTGGGTCGCCAACAGGCGAATGACGGTCTCCTCGGCCTCCAGCTCGAGGTGATCGATCTCTTTATCGCCCGCGATGACGGCGCGCGCTTTGTCGCCGTCGCGCTGCAGCACGGCGTCCACCGCCGCGGCGAGCGCCGCCTGCGCGTCGCCCGACATATTGAGCAGCGCGACCTTGAGCGCTGACAACTCATCGTGGAAATGGCGATGACTCGACGGTTGCGCGCTCATCCGAACCTTCCTGTGATGTAGGCTTCCGTCCGTTCATCCGTCGGCCGAGTAAACACCTGCTGCGTCGGTCCGAATTCAACCAGGTGTCCAACATAGAAGAAGCCGGTGAAATCGGACACGCGGGCTGCCTGCTGCATGTTATGCGTGACGATCACGATTGTATACGTCTGCTTGAGCTCCACGAGCAGCTCCTCGATGCGCTGCGTGGCGATCGGATCGAGCGCCGAGCACGGCTCGTCCATCAGCAGCACTTCGGGCTCATTGGCCAGCGCGCGGGCGATGCAGAGCCGCTGCTGCTGGCCTCCCGAGAGCGCCGTCCCCGGTTCGCGCAGCCGGTCCTTCACTTCCTCCCAGAGCGCGGCCTGGCGGAGCGCGCGCTCGACGCGATCGTTCAGCTCGCGGTCGGGACCGAGTGCATTCAGGCGCGGCCCATAAGCCACATTATCGTAAACCGGCTTGGGAAATGGATTGGGCCGTTGAAATACCATGCCGATGCGGCGCCGCAGGTCGACGACGTCCGTCCCCGTCGCAAAGATTGAGCCTGCGTCGAGCAGGATGTCGCCTTCGTGCCGGGCCCCGGGCGTGAGATCGTGCAGCCGGTTGATGGATCGCAGGAACGTCGTCTTCCCGCATCCCGATGGGCCAATCAGCGCCGTGATCGCATGCCGTGGGACGGAGCAGTTGACGCCGTGGAGCGCCTGCGTGGGACCGTACCAGAAGCTGTACGCTTGCGACTCCAGGACGGGCCGACGGGCTGACGGGCTGGCGGGCCGATCCACCCGCGCGACTCCGTCCGTCCGCCCGTCGGCCCGTCCGCCCGTCGCCGTCTTCATCCAAACCGCCCGGTGATATACGCTTCCGTCTGCTCGACCTTCGGCTTCGTGAAGAGCTCATCCGTTCGTCCGACCTCGATGAGGCTGCCCAGGTACATGAACGCGGTGTAGTCCGACACGCGCGCCGCTTGCTGCATGTTGTGTGTGACGATGACGATGGTGTAGAGCCGTTTCAGGGCGTGGCACAGCTCTTCGATGCGCTGCGTACCCGCCGGATCGAGCGAGGCCGTCGGCTCGTCGAGCAGCAGGATTTCCGGTTGGGGCGCCACCGCGCGGGCAATGCAGAGGCGCTGCTGCTGGCCGCCCGACAGCGCCACGGCGCTGGTCCGCAGCCGGTCCTTGACCTCGTCCCAGAGTGCCGCCTGCCGGAGCGCCTGCTCCACCGCTGCGTCCATCTCGCCGCGCTGCCGTTTGCCGTTCACGCGCAGGCCGGCCGCGACGTTGTCGTACACGGACATCGTGGGAAACGGCGTGGGCCGCTGGAACACCATCCCGATGCGCCGCCGCAACTCCACGGGATTCACGTCGCGCGCGTAGATGTTGACATTGTCGAGCAGCACCTCGCCGGTGACGGTCCCGCCGGGGGTCAGCTCGTGCATCCGGTTCAAGCACCGGAGCAGCGTGCTCTTACCGCACCCCGAGGGTCCGATGATCGCCGTGACGGTGTGCGCTGGGAACAGCAGCGAGACGTCGCGCACGGCGCGCAGCGTCCCGAAGAAGGCGGTCACCCGCTCCGTCTCGAGCCGCAGGCGCGTGTTAGCGGAGGCTACCATAGCGTTGCCGGGTGACCCAGCGCGCGGCAAGAGAGATCAGCAGCACGATTCCCATCAGCACCAGCGCGGATGCCCAGGCCAGCCGGTGCCATTCGTCGAACGGTCCGGTTGCGTAGACGTAGATCTGGAGCGACAACGTCTGCATCGGGTGGTTGAGGGAGAGGGAGAAATTGAGATTGCCCAACGCGGTGAACAACAGCGGCGCGGTTTCGCCGGCCACGCGAGCAACGCCGACGAGGCAGCCCGTGACGATGCCGCCGAGTGCGGTGCGCGCCACGATGGTGAGCGAGGTACGCCAGCGGGGATACCCGAGCGCGAGCGCCGCTTCGCGCAGCGAATGGGGCACTAGGCGCACCATCTCTTCCGTGGTGCGCGCCAACATCGGGATCATGAGGATCGCCAGGGCGACGCTGCCCGCCAGCGCCGAGAAACGGCCGCTCGGTCTGACGATGAACGTCCACCCCACGATGCCGATGACGATGGATGGGGTCCCATTGAGCACGTCAGCGAT
The DNA here is from genome assembly GCA_036002655.1 of Gemmatimonadales bacterium. Lineage (GTDB taxonomy): Bacteria > Gemmatimonadota > Gemmatimonadetes > Gemmatimonadales > GWC2-71-9 > 20CM-2-65-7. The sequence continues at coordinate 716 of DASYTD010000051.1, read as the reverse complement.
GAAGCGCACCAGGAATCCCAGCCGTCCCTCGCCGAACTCGGCCAGGTACATTCCGGCGCCGACGCCGAACGGCACGCCGATGAGGGCCGCGAGTCCCACGACCAAGATCGTGCCCACGATCGCATTCGCGACGCCACCGCCAGTCTGGCCCGCGGGGACGGGACTTTGCGTAAAGAACGCCCAGTCGATGGAGGATGCGCCCTTCGCCAGGAGATTGCCGAGGATCAGCACGAGCGCGAGCACCGCGGTGAACGACAGGACGATGACCAGCGCGGTCATCAACCGGCTCATCAGGTGTCGCCGGAACGCGCGGGCGCTCACAACGCCTTGCTCCCCACCGCGGCGCCGCGCGCCACTCGCCAGATGAGAATGCGCGCGACGGCGTTCACCGCGACCGTCACCACGAACAGGATCAGGCCGACTTCGAACAGCGCCGACAGGTACATGCTGGTCGTGGCCTCGCTGAATTCGTTCGCAAGCGCCGCGGCCATCGTATACGCCGGCTGCAGCACCGACAGCGCGATGTCGTGGCGATTGCCGATCAGCATCGTCACCGCCATCGTCTCACCCAGCGCTCGGCCGAGGCCGAGAATGACTGCGCCGATGAGGCCCGCGCGACCGTACGGCAGCACCGCTGAGCGCACCGCTTCCCAGCGCGTTGCCCCCATCGCGAGCGCCGCCTCGCGCTGGCTGACCGGTACAGCGAGCAGGACCTC
>DASYTD010000050.1:0-4332 GCA_036002655.1 Gemmatimonadales bacterium | reverse complement strand
AGGCCGTGCTCTTGCCTCGCAACCTCCCGCTTGATGAGGTCACCGATTTTGGGATCGACTTCAGACAATGGACTTAGTCGATCAGGCATCGCAGTTATCCAATAGCCAATAGCCGATAGCCAATAGCCTCATTTGTCGATCTTCTCCACGCGCCTTAGGTGGCGACCACCGTCGAACCTCGTCTCGAGCCACTTGTGAAGAATGCTCACACCCTGTTCTTCACTGACAAACTGCGCAGGCAGCACGAGCAGGTTCGAATCCCCGTGCAGGCGCGACAACTCCGCAATCTGCTCATTCCATGCCAGCGCCGCGCGCACCTTCGGGAATCGGTTAGCCGTATACGACATTCCCAGGCCGGTTCCACAAGTCAGGACCCCACGGCTTGCGACTCCAGAGCTCACGGCGCTAGCCACAGGCTTGGCATAGTCGGGATAATCGTCGGCCGGGTCGAGCTGCTTTGGTCCGACATCAATCGGCTCGTACCCAAGCCTCTTCAGCTCGTCCACCAACCGATTCTTCAAGTTGAACCCCACATGGTCGGCTCCCACATAAATCTTCTCAGCCATCGGAGTCCCCCGATAGCCGATAGCCAATAGCCGATAGCCGCCGCTCAAACAAAATTCTGCCTCACCTTCGCGATCGCGGCGATGCGCCGCTCGGCCAACCGGTCCGCCGCCTTGTAGCTCGGCATCCGCTCCTCGCTCGCGATCTCGAACACCATGAGAATCGTGTCGTAGATCTCGCCCGCCTTGTTGCGCGCCCGTTCCATCGTCCAGCCCTCGAGCTCGGCGTTGACATTCACCAACCCGCCGGCGTTGATCACGTAGTCGGGCGCGTACGTGAGGCCCCGCTCGTCCAGCATGTCGCCATGCCGCTCCTCGGCGAGCTGATTGTTCGCCCCACCCGCCACGATGTCCACCTTGAGCCGCGGAATGGTCTGATCGTTGATGATTCCGCCCAGCGCGCACGGCGCGAACACGTTCGCCCTCACGTCATAAATCTCGTCCGGGGTCACCGCTTTCGCCTCGAAATCCTTCACAACCTTCTCAACCTTCGTGGCGTCAATGTCACTCACCACGAGATCGGCCCCTTCCTTATATAAGAGTTCGCTGAGGTAATAGCCGACGTGCCCGCACCCCTGGATCGCGACGCTTTTGCCGCGCAGCTCGGCGCCCCCGTAGCGGTGCTTGCCGCACGCCTTGATGCCGCGATACACGCCGAACGCCGTCACCGGCGAGGGATCGCCGGACTTGCCGATCAATCCCGTGACGTGATCCGTCTCCGCCTTGATGAACTCCATGTCGCCGACCGACGTGCCGACGTCCTCGGCGGTGATGTAGCGGCCGTGCAGCGCCTCGACGTGGCGCCCGTGCGCGCGGAAGATCGGCTCGCGATTGCGAATCTTGTTGTCGCCAATGATGACGCTCTTGCCGCCGCCGAGATTGAGACCCGCGACCGCGGCCTTGTAGGTCATGCCGCGCGCTAGACGCAGGCAGTCGATCAACGCTTCCCGATCGGTCGCGTAATTCCAGAAGCGTGTGCCGCCGAGTGCCGGGCCGAGCGTGGTGTCGTGGATGGCGATGATGCCGCGATACCCGGAAGAGGGCTCGTACACGAGCGACACCTGCTCGTGCTGGTGCTCCTCGAGCAGCGCGAACAGCGCCGAGGCGTCTTCGCGTCTTGGCCGAGCCGCGGCTTCAGCCGCGGAGTGCGCGCGAGATGACGACGCGCTGGATTTCGCTGGTGCCTTCATAGATCTCGGTGACCTTGGCGTCCCGGAACAGTTTCTCGACGGGGAAATCCCGCATGTATCCATACCCCCCGAAGAGCTGAATCGCCTGCGTCGTGACCCACATCGCCGTCTCGGACGCGAACAGCTTCGCCATACTGGCATACAGCGTGACGTCTTCGCCCGCGTCTTTGCGCGCCGCCGCGCGATGCGCCAGCGCGCGCGCCGCCTCGATGCGCGTGGCCATGTCGGCGAGCTTGAACTGCACCGCCTGGAACTCGGCGATTGCCTTCCCGAATTGCTTGCGCTCGGCGCAGTACTGGATCGAATGCTCGAGCGCGCGCCGCGCGATGCCCACGCCCTGCGCCCCGATCCCCAACCGGCCGGCGTCGAGCCCTTCCATCGCGTACACGAACCCCATCCCCTCCTCACCCAGCATTTGGTCGGCGGGGATGCGCGCATCGTTGAGTTCTATAGCCGCGGTGTTCGAGGCGCGGAGGCCCATCTTATCCTCCGGTTTACAGGCCTTGTAGCCTTTGGTGCCCGTTGGGACGATAAACGTCGAGATGCCCTTGGCACCGCGGCGCGCAGTCGGCTCGTCGGTGCGCACCATGATCATCATGAGATCGGCCGTGCCCGCGTTCGTCGCCCACGCCTTGGTGCCGTTCAGCACCCAATCCTTGCCGTCTTTCGTCGCCTGCGCGCGCAGCGACGCGGCATCGGAGCCGGCCTCTGCTTCTGATAGCGCAAATCCGGCCAGCAATTCGCCGCGCGCCATCGGTTTGAGCCAGCGCTCTTTCTGCGCCGCCGTGCCGTGCTTCACGAGCATCGTCGTCGGGATCGCATTGTGGATCCCCATCGAGACGGCGATGGAGGAGTCGGCCGCCGCGATCTCCTCGAGCGCGAGCAGGTAGGTGAGCGTGTCCAGGCCCATGCCGTCGTACTCTTCGGGCGTGCACATGCCGAGGAAGCCAAGCTTGCCGAGCTCGTCGATCACGTCGCGCGGGAAATGGCTGGTGCGATCCCACTCGGCGGCGAATGGCTCGATCTTCTCTTTGGCGAACTCGCGCGCCAGCTGGACGACTTCGCGCTGTTCAGTCGCGGTAAGCATAGAACCCCTGCCCCGACTTTCGGCCGAGCTGCCCCGCAGCCACCATCTCCCTGAGCAAAGGAGCTGGCCTGTATTTCGGATCTCCGAATCCCTCTTGTAATACCTCGAGAATGGCGAGGCATACATCCAGACCTATCAAATCGGCCAGAGCGAGCGGTCCGATGGGATGATTCATGCCGAGCTTCATCACCTGATCGACAGCGTCCGGCGTGGCCACGCCCTCCTGCACGCAGAGGATCGCCTCGTTAATCATCGGCATCAGCACACGGTTCGACACGAATCCAGGCGAATCATTCACGACCACCGGCGTCTTTTTCAGAACCTCGACGATTGCTACGGTCTTTTTCACTGTTTCATTCGACGTATTCTTTCCACGTATGACTTCTACGAGGTTCATCATCGGCACCGGATTCATGAAGTGCATGCCGATGACCTGGGCGGGCCGCTTGGTCTGAGCCGCGATCTGAGTGATCGAAATCGATGACGTGTTCGACGCGAGGATCGTACCGGATGGAGCGAGCCGGTCGAGGTCCTCGAAAATCTGGAACTTGATCTCGGGATTTTCGGTCGCGGCTTCGACGACCAGCTCGGCGTCTTTCACAGTTTCGAATGACGTGCTCGTCTGGATTCGGCCAATCGTCTCTGCTCCCTGCTCCCTGCTCACTGCTCCCTTTTTCACGAGTCGATCGATGTTCGTTTGAATCGTGTTCAAAGCCCGGGCCAGCGGGTCGCTCGCAACGTCAATGAGCGTTGTCGCCCAGCCATGCTGCGCAAACACGTGCGCGATACCGTTCCCCATCGTGCCGGCACCGACCACGGCGACGCGACTCATCCGGCCAGCCACGTGCGCGGCTGTCTCACGCGACTTCCGATGACGGCGAGCGTGCCGGCGATCAGCACGATCGTCGTGACGATGCCGCCTTCCGGCCCGAACGCCCCGCCGTCCACCCACGCGTGACGGCCGGGCGTGTATTCGACGGCGGGCACCTGAAACGTGTAGCCGCTGACGGGGGCGTCGAACAGAATCGCGAGTCCCGCGTTCCAGCCGAAGTGCAGACCCCAGGCGAGCGCCATTCCACCTGCCGAGAAGAACGCGAAGGACAGCCAGATCGCGGCGAGCGACACATTCACCGTGCTGAAGAACGTCGCGTTCGGGTTCCCGATGTGGGCGAGCCCGAAGAGCAGCGCAAGCACCAGCATCGCCGGCAGCGAGCCGATCGCGTCGGCGAGGCGGCGCAGCGGGTAGCCGCGGAACCCCAGCTCCTCGCCCAGCGCCGCGAGCAGCAGGCCGATGCCGAGCGGCACCACGATGGACGGCCAGATGCGCCAATTGCCGGTGATGTGTACGGTCGCGTGATCGAGGATGAACGCGAGACCGATCGCGAGCGCCGCCATGAGCCCGCCCAAGCCCATCCCGCGCAACAGCCGCGGCATGAGGCCGCCCCGTTGCGTATGCCAGCCCATGCGATCCCACGAGTATTTGTTGAGCAGT
>DASYTD010000049.1:0-42864 GCA_036002655.1 Gemmatimonadales bacterium | reverse complement strand
ATCGCCAGCCGGCGTCGCAGGAGAGGATCGCGCGTCGCTTGCGCGGCGAACTGGACGGTCAGGGGGATGAACCAGGGAGCCTGACGAGCACCGGCGCCGGCGCGGGCGACCGCCGCATACTGCTCGAACAGGGCGAGCAGGAAGGCGCCCTTGGACGGAAAATGCCGGTAGATCGCCCCCTTGGTGAAGCCGGCGGCGAGGGCTACCTCATCGAGCGTGGCGAGCTCGAATCCGCGCTCGGCGAACAACTCGAGACCCGCCGCGACGAGTAAACCCCTTGTTTCAGCCTTGCGTCGCTGATGAATGATTCCCACGAGTATCTACGATACTTGCGGGAAGCTGTTGCGCAAGATCGTTCCAAATCGCATAGTGGGCGGCCACTCACAGGCGAGGCAATGATGCCCGGTAACCTGCAGTTCGATCGCGTCGAGCCACGTCCGGGAGCCCTGTCCGGAACGATGTCCTGTTCGGTCTGCGGCAACTTGCTGCCGGACACTTACTACGTCGTCAACGGACACATCGTGTGCGACAAATGTCGCCGCGGCGTGGAGGCGGACTGGAACCGGGGCGGCGCCGCCGGCCGCTTCGGCAAAGCTCTCGTCCTCGGCATTCTGGCGACGATCGGCTGCTCGTTGTTGTGGTACGCGGTACTCAAAGCGACTGACAGCCAGTGGGGGATCCTGGCCGTCGTCGTCGGCCTCGTCATCGGCGGTGCCGTCCGCAAGGGCTCGAATAACCGCGGCGGATGGCGGTATCAGGCACTGGCGATTTTTCTCACCTACACCGCAATTGTGTCGTCCTATGTCCCGTTCATTATCGAGGGGATGCGGGAGCACAGCGCTGAAGTGACGAAAGCTTCGCCCGCCGCTGATTCGACCGCTTCGGCCACGACGGCCGCCGCGCCGACGACCGCCGACACGGTCGGTCCGCTTGGCTTCGTCATCGGGATCGTGCTGCTGCTTGCGATCCTCTACGCGACTCCATTCCTGATGGGTGTCCAGAATCTCATCGGCATTCTGATCGTCGGCTTTGCCCTCTACGAGGCGTGGAAACTCAACCGCCGAGCGGAGCTGCGCGTGTCGGGGCCGCACCAGGTCTCGACGAGCGCCGCGCCAGCCTAGACTCGACCGGGGTCGTCAGCTGCCCGCGCTGCGGTACGGAAGTCGCCGCGGCGCTCTTGGCCTGCCCCGCGTGTGGGTGGCTGCGATTCTCGGACGAGCTCAAACGTCTGGCTGCCGAGGCCGACGACCACCTCCGAGCCGGTCGGTTCTCGGAAGCACTCGTCGCCTGGCGCACTGCGCTCGATCTGTTACCACCAAACAGCCAGCAGTACGAAGCCGTCGCGGCGCGCATCGCCGAGATTGGGCGACAAGGCGCCGCCAAACCAGCGCAACCTCGCCCAACGTGGACGCGGCGCGCGGGCGTGCTCGGTGCCATCGCGCTGTTTCTCTGGAAATTCAAAATCGTCATCGCGTTCCTGCTCACCAAGGGCAAGCTTCTGGTGCTCGGCTTCACGAAGCTCGGGACCCTGTTCTCGATGGTGCTCACGCTGGGGGTGTACTGGCAGGCATTCGGGTGGAAGTGGGCACTCGGGATCGTCGTAGGGATCTACATTCACGAAATGGGACACGTCGCGATGTTGCGGCACTACGGGATCCCAGCGACGGCGCCGATGTTCATCCCAGGCGTCGGAGCGTTTATTCGCGCCCGGTTCTATCCAAAGGACGTTGTGGCCGAAGCTCGCGTGGGCCTGGCGGGGCCGATGTGGGGGATGGGGACCGCCCTCGCGTGCTTTTTCATCTATCTACTGACTGATTCTCCGGCTTGGGGGGCGCTTGCCGAGATCAACGCCTGGCTCAACCTGTTCAACCTGGCACCGGTCTGGCAGCTCGACGGAGCGCACGGCTTCAAAGCCCTCACGCGGGGGCAGCGTTGGGTGGCGGTGAGTGCCATTGCGGCTGCCTGGCTCGTGAGCAGCAAGGGGTTGTTGCTGCTTCTGTTGATCACGGCTGTGATCGCGGCGCTGAACCGCAAGGCCGCCGCACAACCGGACCGCCGGACGTTGCTCGAGTATCTCCTGCTGATAGGAGTGCTGACGGCGCTGGCCACTCTGCCGATACCTGTTACCGCATTGGATTAGATACCTGGTAGTATCTAAGATACTCCACAGTCCCTTGACTGAGCTAAGCGTCAGTCTAGGTTTGCCATTCGCCGCCCCGAACGCACACTGAGGAGCAGAATGCCGTACGTAATTGCCGAGCCGTGCATCAACGTCAAGGATCGGTCCTGCGTTGACGTCTGTCCGGTGGATTGCATCTACGAAGGGGCGGACATGCTGTACATCCACCCGGACGAGTGCATTGACTGCGGCGCGTGCGAGCCGGAGTGTCCCGTTACCGCCATCTTCCCCGAAGAGGATGTCCCGCCGCAATGGAAGGACTACATCGCGAAAAACCGCGATGTCTTCCAGGGCGAGAACCCGCCCGGCAAGCCGCAGCGCAAGGGCTCTTAACGCAGCTTCGCTAAGAAGTCGGCGAGCGCCGCACTCACCGCCAGCGGTTGCTCGAGCGGCGCGACGTGACCAGCGCCGGGAATGAGGGCGAATTGCGCGCCCGCAATCGCGCGAGCCATCTCCTGCATACCCGCTGCCGGCGCAATCTGATCATCGTCCCCGGCGACTACCAACACTGGAATCCGAATTCGCGGGAGGAGCGGCGTCGAATCGGGGCGCTCACGGAGCGCGTGCAGCGCGCCGACGATTCCCCTGACCGGCGCGCGCTCGATCATCGCCGTCACTTCGCGCACAATCTGCGGTTGCCGTTCCCGCGTCGCCCGGGCGAGCAGCTTGGGAAGGAGCTGAGTGGCGATCGCGGCGGCGCCTCCCTGCTCGGCGACCGTCGCCATGACATCGCGGTCGCGTTTCGCCTGCGCGGTGTCCGCGGCTGCCTTTGTATTGCACAGCATCGCCGCCCGCACGCGCTCGGGGAATCGGCGGAGCAGCTCGAAGATGATGTAGCCACCCAGCGACAGACCGCACATTACCGCCTCTTCAATGTCGAGATGGTCGAGGACCTGGACGAGATCGGCGGCGTATCGAGCAACTGAGTAGTCGTCGGGCGATTCCGAAACCCCCGACGCACCGGCCCCTCGCAGATCGGGGGCGACGCAGTGCCACCGCGACAGCGCGGCGAGTTGATGGCGCCACAGCGCGTGATCGAACGGGAAACCGTGAATGAACAGGACTGGCGGCGCGCCATCGCCGCGCACCTGAACCACGAGCTCAATCTCGGAAACCGGCACTCTGATCACGGACTCGGTCATGGCCAGGAGAACGTGTGCCAGAAAACAGCACGTTGCACGCCATGGGGACGCTGCAAGAGGAAGCTGAAGGCTTTCGCGCCGTACGTCGAATCGAGCCGTACGCCGTACTCCGCGGCGAGAGATCGGGCCAACTCTCCCTCCGGCGTGGGATGGCCGTAGCCTTTCCCCATTGCATCGACGACACGCAGCCGAATTGCCGAGCGCGGCACGCTGACCTCGAGGCCGGTGCGGCGCAGCGTCGCCGCCGCTTGGCGAGCGAGTCGCCGCGTGCGCCAGCGATTGGCGACGATGCGCGGAGCCACCCGCACGGCGACGACCTGCGAGGACCAGCCCAGCCACGCAACGCCGAGCGCGATCCCCGCCGCGGTCCCCCCGGTGCCGAGGGGAACGACGATCGTATCGGGCGGCACGTCGAGCTGCGTGCTCACCTCGAGTGTCGCGAGGAAGTGCCCGATGACCGCGCGCGGGTCCGCCCCGCCAGCGGGGATCCAACGAGGCCTGCCGGCACCCAGATGATGCGCCGCTCGCCACGCCCGCAGCACGGCCCACGGCAGCGTGATCACATTGGACGCCGGCACGACCAGATTGGCGGCTGCAGCCGTCGCCGCCGCGACGCTGCGGCTCGCTTCCGTCTCGGGTTGGGGAAAGACCGCCACCGCGGTGCGGAACCCCTGGGTCTTCGCGTGGCGCGCGGTCGCGAGGCAGTGGCTCGAACCGGCGCCGCCGATCGTCACGAAGACGGATCGCGGCGGGGCCCCGGCGAGCAGGAACTCGAGACCGCGGACCTTATTCCCGCCGGCCAGATCCTCGCGTTTGAGCCACAGTGCCTGGAGCCCTACTGCGCGCGCGAGCGCTGGCTGCGCCTCGAGCGGTGTGGGCCACTGCGCGAGACTGCACGGCGCGAGAGCGGCGCGTATCTTTGTGGCGAACACAGCGGAGCGATCCATGCGAGTTGCCACCGATTACATACGTCATGCGGCGCGAGCCGCCCGCAAATGCGCGGGCGATCCGCTGGGCGGAGCCCCTCAGGCTCCGGATCCGGAATTCTACAAGACATTGGCCAGGGCGCTGGAAGAAATCGCCGCCGGCATGGAGGCGCTAGGGAAGGAGGAGTGACAGCCCAGTACGTCGACTCCGCCCTGGAGCTCGCGGCACTCATTGCCGCGGTGCGTCGGGAGTCCCGGGTCGGCGTGGACACCGAAGCGGCGAGCTTTCACCGCTACCGCGACCGTATTTACCTCGTGCAGCTCTCGAGCCCGACGCAAGCGGCGCTCATCGACCCACTCGCCATCGCCGACCTCGGCCCGCTCGGAACGTTGCTCGCGGACGCCCAGCTCGAAAAAGTCTTCCACGACGCCGACTATGATCTTCGCGTGCTCGACCGCGACTACGGATTCCATGCGGTGCGGCTGTTCGACACGCGCATCGCGGCCCAGCTGGCGGGCGAACCGGCGATCGGATTGGCCGCCCTGCTCGAGAAGTACGTCGGCGTGAAGCTCGACAAGGAACACCAGAAGGCGGACTGGTCGCTGCGGCCGCTGCCGCCACCGATGCTCGCCTATGCGGCGGCGGACACGCAATACCTGCTGGCGTTGCGCGATGCGCTGGAGCAGCGGCTCCGCGCGCTGGGGCGGTTGGCCTGGGCAGCCGAGGAATTCAAACAACTGGAGTCGCTGCGCTGGACGGGCGTCACGCCGGGCGGCGATGACGCCGAAGGCTATTTGCGGCTGAAGGGATCGAAGGGACTCTCACCGCGCAGTCTCGCGACGCTGCGGGAGCTGCATCGCTGGCGCGAAACAGTCGCGGAGCGGGAGGACAAGGCGCCGTTTCGAATCATCGGCAACGACGCGCTGCTCGGTGTCAGCCGGTCGCTGCCGGCCACGCGCGCCGACCTGGCGCACGTGAAAGATCTGCCCGCCTCACTCGCCCGGCGTCACGGTGAGGCGCTGCTCGATGCCGTGGCGCGCGCCAAGGCGCTGAGCGAGAGCGAGCTGCCACGGCTGGAACGGCAGCCGCGCCCGCACAAGGACCCCGGCTTCGATGCCCGCTTGGAAAAGATCAAAGCCGTGCGCAATCGCGTCGCGGCCGAATTGGGACTGGAGCCGGGAGTGCTGTGTGGCCGGACGACGCTCGAGGCCGTCTTGCGTGCTCGGCCAACGGATCGCGCCGCGCTCGAGAAGATTGGCGAGCTGCGGCGCTGGCAAATCGATGTGCTGGGCGACGTGCTGCTGGAAGCGCTGCGCTAGAACCCCATCATCGCGCGGATCTTCGGATCGATGCGGTCCGGCGTCCAGTAGGGCTCCCACACGATATCGATGTCCACGTCTTTCACACCTTCCATGGCGCGGACGACTTTGTAGATGTCGTTCGTAATCATCGGACCGGCCGGACAACCGGGGGAGGTCAGCGTCATGTTGATGCGCACCAACCCCTCGTCTACTTCGATGTCGTAGACGAGCCCCAAGTCGACGATGTTCATGTCGAGCTCGGGATCCTTGACCTGGCGCAAGGCCTGGCGGATCGCGTCACTGCTGAGCACAACCGTCGTCATTGAAGGCAACCTAGCGACTCCCTATACCGCGCACCAGACAGTGCCGCCGCGCCGCGATCCAGGCGTAGATCCGGCGGGCGATCGGGACCACGCCGGGGATCAGGAACAGCCACGCGAGCCAGCGCTTGCCGGGGAACAGGCGGAGCAGCTCGGGCGCGGCATCGGCTCCGGCATAGACGCGGCCATTCGGAATAATCAGATGCATCGCGGCCGCCACGGCTGGGAGCTCGATGCCAAACGCGGCCACGGCGGCTCCGTCCTGAAACGGCACGAAGCGGAGGACGTGTTCCCGATCCCAGCGTTTCAAAAGCGCGACGGCCTGCTGGCAGATCCCGCATTCACCGTCGTAGATCAGTGTCGGATCTGCGGGATCAGTGGCCCGCATCGGCGGCGCGCGCGGCGGCATCCGCCACCTGTCCGCGGACTTCCTTCAACTTGGTAAAGGACCCGCGCACTCTGGGGTCGTAGGCGCGATTGGTGAGCAGCAACACGAAGAGGTCGCGGTCGGGATCGACCCACAGCGACGTACCGGTCCAACCGGTGTGCCCATAGCTGTGCGGACCGAGCAGTGTGCCGGCGCTGGAGACCTCCTCACCCGTCGGCAGCGCCTCCCAGCCCAGCGTGCGGGCGCTCGCGCCGCGGCGAGCCGGGACCGCGATCTGCGTGAATTGATGGACCGTTTCGGTCTTCAGAATGCGCGGGCTTCCAGGAAGGGCGCCTTCATGCAACATGAATTGTGCAAAGCGGGCGACGGCGCGCGCGGTCGCAAACAGTCCCGCGTGGCCGGCGACGCCTCCCAGCTTGTCCGCGTTGGGATCGTTCACCACACCGGCGATCGCATGGCCATGCCAGAGCCCCGTGGGAGCGATGCGCCGTTCGAGTCGCTTGGGGGGCCGGAACATCATCTCTGGCGCGAGCCCGAGCGGCGTGTAGACCTCGCGCGTGACGAAGGCATCGAGCGGCTCGCCACTCACATGTCGCACGATTTCGCCGAGCAGAATCGCGTTCAGGTCGGAGTACACCATGCGCGTTCCCGGCGGCACGAGCGGCACCGTGGTCAGAACAATCAGTAATGCCGCGGCGCTGTCGCGCGCGTCGCGCAGCGGCAGGGTCCCACGCAGGCCGGACGTGTGCGTCAACAAATGCCGTACGGTGATCGCGTGTGTGCCGGGACTACTGAATTCGGGAACGTAGCGAACGACCGGCGAATCGAGCGCCACTCGGCCGCGCTCGACGAGCAGCATGAGAGCGGGGATGGTCGCGACGACTTTGGTGAGCGAGGCGAGATCCCACACCGTGCTGTCCGGACTCACCGCCGCACTGTTGGCGCTCCACGTGAACCGGCCGTAGCCCTTGGCGAACAAAATCGTGTCACGTCGTCCGATGACCAGTGCCGCGCCCGGGTAAACGCCCAGTCGGATCCCGGCGCCCACGATCGGATCGAACAGGGAGTCAAACGAGATCCGGGATGCGAGATGCGGGATGCGTGGGGCGGTTGCGCGTCTCGCATCCCGCATCCCGTATCCCGCGTACGGCCACCCGACCAGCAGGATCAGCAACGACAGTAGTTCGGTTACGACCAAATGCCTGGAATCCGCCGGCTGCAGGAGGGGCAGCGGCCGTCGGCTCCGACGCGCTGCTGCTTGATGACGTAGCCGTAGCGTTCGATCAGCAAGTCCCCGCAGTCGGGGCAATAGGTGTGCTCCCAGCGGCCGACGCGGCCCGGGAGATTGCCGGCGTACACAAACCGCAGCCCCGCGCGCGCGCCGATCTCGCAGGCGCGAATCAGGGTCGTGGCCGGCGTATTGTCGGGGTCGGTCATCTTGTAATCCTTGTGGAACGCCGTGACGTGCCAGGGAATCTCCGGCGACACGGCCGCGATGGTTTCCGCCGCGCGCGTGAGCTGTCCCTCATCGTCGTTGAATCCCGGCACAATCAGCGTCACGATTTCCAACCAGAACCCCCGCTCGTGCACCATGCGAATCGCGTCGAGGACGTGCTGCAGCACGCCGCCGAGCTCGCGATAGCGCTTATCGTCCATCGCCTTGAGATCGATCTTGTAGCAATCGGTCCACGGCCGGATGTAGTCGAGGACTTCAGGCGTCGCGTTCCCGTTCGAGATGAAGGCGGTCTTGAGTCCCCGCGGCCGCGCGACCTTGAAGACATCGACCGCCCACTCGGCGGTGATCAGCGGCTCGTTGTAGGATGACCCCACCATGCGGGCGCCCTGGCGCTCGGCAAGCGCGACGAGCGCGGCGGGGGTGACGTCCGTGGGCATCACGCCCGCCGTGTCGTCGCGCAGCGCTTGCGACGTGAGCCAGTTCTGGCAATAGCCGCAATGGAAGTCGCAGCCGAGCATCCCGAACGTGAGCGTGTCGCTCCCGGGGAGGCAGTGAAAGAACGGCTTCTTTTCCGTGGGATCGCATTGCAGCGCGGCGACGTAGCCCGCCGGCACGAACAACGTCCCTTCCTTATTGAAGCGCACCTTGCAGATGCCGCGCCGGCCGGCTTTTACGAGGCAGCGATGGCCGCACGCGAAGCAGCGGACGGCCCCATCCGGCAGCCTTTCGATCAGCTCTGCTTCGCGCACCCGCGTGTCGAGCGCCTGTGCCAGCGAGGCGTGCGGAGCAATATGGGTCAGGAACGACGTGATCTGACGTGGACTCACCGCAAACTCCCCGGCGTCAACTGATATAAGAGCATCACCGTCCGCACATCCCGGTCCGACAGATCGCGGACCTTGGCGGTCGGATACATCATGTCGGTCGAGTCCTTCGAATGATCGAGCCCCAGCAGGTGACCGACTTCGTGCGTGGCCACCACGCGAATGTCATCGGGTTCCATCGGACGGCCTTTGGGATCGAACGTGGCGAGCGTTACCACCGCCGATTGGATGATCCCGTTCTCATCCCACGTGACGTCCGTCTGCCCCGTGCGCTCGATCTCGAACTGGATGCGCCACTTCACTGTGACTTCCGCATTGGTGGAATCGCCGGCGAAATCGAAACGCACCGGCACGCCGGCGCCCGTCCACTGCCCGAAGGCGCTGCGGATGGCATCGAGAAAAGCCGGCTTGAAGTTCGCCGCATTCGTCGGCGCGAACCACACGCGAATCGGTGAGGTGGTGCGATTCTCCCATCGCCGCAACGTCGAGTCGTCGCTCGCCGCCAACATCTCGCCGAGATACGTGCTCGAGCCGCTCGAGCGAATGCGGCGCCGGGTTTCGGAACGCGCCAACAGGTCGAAGTAGCTCGGCTCGCGGCCGCCGGGACCCCGAGCAACCGCGTTGCCCTGGGACATGGTCGTCGGTCCCGGTGATGGCTGTGTTGGCGGTGGAGCAACGGTCTGCGGTCCGGGGGCGGGTGTCGAATCGGCCACGACTGCCGTGGGTTCCGCTGAATCCATTGAACGCGGCGCGGGACGAAACGCGTCCCAGAAAATGAACAGGACGATCAAGACCGCAGCAGCGGCGATCATGCCAGTGAGCCGGCGTTCCACCATGCGCGCAATATGCGAGGATCGCGGGTCGCGACGCTAGCTTTGCACTCTGCGCGTCTCTATGATTGTGGCCCGCATGTGTTTGGATCATAGATGATCGCGTTACCCGCACGGCAGCTCGTCCGCTGGCGCGGCTGGGTCATAGCGGCGTGGGCCGTGCTCGCGCTGTTGTTCGCGCCCAAGGCCACCCACGTCCAGCGGGTCCTTGCCGTTCGCGGCACGAACGTCGAGCAAACGGAATCCGCTCGGGCTGCGCAGCTGATCCGCGAGGCGTTCCCCAACCCCATCGCCGAATACGTGGCGATCGTCGTGCACGGGCCGGTGCGCTACACGCACCCACGCTTCGAGACCGTGCTCGACTCCATCTCCGCAGCGCTCAAGCGCCAGCCGTACATCAGCCAGGTCATCTCCGTGCGGACGATCGGCGAATCCACCTTCGTCAGCCCGGACCGGCGCACCACGTTCGTCATCGCGGCGTTGTCGTCCGCGACTACGACCGAGGTGAACAGCGCCGTCCCGGAGCTGCGCGAAACGGTGCGGAGCACGCTGGCGCGACTGCCGAACGCGGACGGGTTCGAGGTCAAAGTCACCGGCAACCCGGCGCTCGACTATGACGTCCGCACGATCAGCGCGGAGGATACGCGCCGCGGCGAGCAGCGGGTGCTGCCGTTGACGCTCGCCGTGTTGGTGCTCGCGTTCGGCGCACTCGTCGCCGCCACGCTTCCCATCATCGTGGGTGTGCTCGCGATCACGATCGCACTCGGCATCGTCGCCGTCGCGGCGCAGTTCCAAACGATGTCGGTCTTTGTGCTCAACATCACGACGATGGTGGGCCTGGGCGTCGGCATCGACTACTCGCTGCTCATCGTGACGCGGTTCCGGGAGGAGCTGAATCGCGGCCTGTCCCCTGTGGATGCGGCGGTGCGCACGATTCAGACAGCGGGTTCCGCGGTCGTCACGTCGGGCCTGACGGTGGTGGTCGGATTCGCGGCGCTGATCCTGACCCCGCTCACGGAGACGCGCTCGGTGGGAATCGGGGGACTGATCGTCGTCGCCGTGGCCGTCTTGCTCGCGACGACGTTTTTGCCCGCGGCGCTGGCGATCCTGGGCCGTAACATCGATCGCCCGAGGTGGCTGGCGCGGCCACTCGCCCGCATTCACACACCGCAAGGGTGGGAGCGCTGGGCGCGCTCGCTCGGCCACCGGCCGTGGCGCGCCATTCTCGGCGGCGGTCTCGCCGTCGCGATCCTCACGTTCCCCCTGACGCAGATCAAGATCGGGCTGCCGGCGCGAAACTGGTTCCCACCAGAGGCTGAGTCGGGCCAAGGGCTCGCTGCCCTCCGCGACATGGGCGCGAGCGGTGTGATCCAGCCGCTGCGCGTCGTCGTGCAGCTGCCGGCCGGCGAGTCGGCGTTGTCGGGGCGCCGGCTGCCGGGGCTCAAGGCGTTGAGCGATTCAATCCGCAAGGACCCGCGCGTCCGCGAAGTCCGCGGCGTCGCGACGCTGCGCCCGGGCTTGTCCACGCTCCAGCTCGCGATTTTTTACGGCGATCCCGAAGCCGTCCGGGAGCGCTATCCGGAGTTCTTCAACGCCTATCTGAGCGCCGACCGCCGCACGACGCTCATGGACGTGATCGCGGTGGACTCCGCGTCGTTGACCGGAATGATGGACCTCGCGCGCCACGTCCGGGGCGCGATCGCGCGCGGCACCCGCCTGCGCGGCGCGGAGATCGTCGTCGGAGGCTTTGCGGCTTCCAGCCTCGATCTGCAAGAAAATCTGCTGGGCCGTTTTCCCGGCATCGTCGCGATGATCCTTGGCGTCACGGCGATCATGCTCTTGATCGCGTTCCGTTCCGTGCTCGTGCCGCTCAAGGCCGTGGTGCTCAACTGCGTTTCGGTCAGCGCGGCATTCGGCATCACCGTGCTCGTGTTCCAGCACGGTTACGGCGCCAGTCTCTTCGGGCTCGAGGGCCCGACGGAAGCCATTTTCGTCGTCGTGCCGGTGCTCGTGTTTGCGACCGTGTTTGGACTGTCCATGGACTACGAGGTCTTCTTGCTGACGCGCGTCAAAGAGGTATTCGACAAGACCGGCCGGAACGACCACGCGACTATGGAAGGACTGTCCGCCACCGCTTCGACGATCACGTTCGCAGCCGCCATCATGATCGCCGTCTTCGGTGTCTTCGCCTTTTCGCGCGTCCTCGCCGTGCAGTTCATCGGATTCGGGCTGGCCATCGCGGTGCTGCTCGATGCCACCCTGATCCGAATGGTGCTGGTACCCGCGATCATGCACATCGCGGGACGGTGGAATTGGTGGCCGGGAGTGCGAGCCCCCCGGCGCGATGTCGAAGAGGTTACGTAGGATCCAGCAGCCGCAGTTTCTCTCCCCACACATCCCAGTGCCAGGCCGGAACGCGGACGCCGGTGTCCGGATCCTTGAGCGGCTTGTACTGCAACCAGCGGGCGTGGAACCCTAAGGTCCGGCCCAGCTCGAGCAGCCGTTCCTTATCTGCGCTCACCAAGTGGACCATCGGCTCATCGTTGATCCTATGCCGGTGAAGCCAAACGCCGCCGTTGAGGGCGAAGCGCATCCCCTCACGGCGGCGTTGGAATTCGCGATAGGGCGGTTCTAGGTGCAGGTAATCCGGCCCTCGGCCGTGGCCGGCGGGACAGGCGTCGCATTGCCCTCGTACAGCACGCACTTGCGCGGCGTCTGGGAGTGCAGCGCCTCGGCCGACCACCCGCCGGGCGTGGCTTGGAGCACGGTCAGCGTCACGCCCGTCGATGACCGGAAATTGTTGAGCGCGGCCAGACTGGTCGTGTAGTACGCGCTGTCGTAGAAGAAGCCCTCCTCGGCCGTAGCCAGATTCTTGAGGTCGGACTTCATCTGCGCGACGTACGCCTTCTGCTTCGTGTTGGCGAGCTTCGGGATCGCGATAGCCGCGAGCAGCCCGACGATCACCACCACGATCAGCAGCTCGATCAGGGTGAATCCGCGTGCCTTCACCGCAGTTCCCTCCGGGCGCGAAAGGGCGTCGTCCGGAAAGGCACCGGAATCGACGCCCCTATTGTGGGCACTCCCTCCCGTTCCTGCAAGAGGTGTGCTTAACCCTTCGCGTCGATCCAATTCTTTCCATCACCGATAGTTACGACGAGTGGCACGCGCAAATCGGCCACCGCCTCCATCTCGCGTTTTACAAGAGCCCCGGCAACTGTCCGCTCGAATTCGGGGATCTCAAACACCAGCTCGTCGTGTACCTGAAGGAGCATCTTGGCGCCGAGATTCGCCTGTTGCAGCGCGGCGTGGATGCGGATCATCGCGATCTTGATGAGGTCCGCCGCTGAGCCCTGGAGGGGAGAGTTCGTCGCCGTGCGCTCGCCGAACGCGCGGATGCTGAAATTTCTGTCCCGCAGCTCGGGGATATAGCGCCGGCGTCCGAACAACGTCTCGACGAACCCCTTTTGGCGCGCCTCCTCAACGGTTTTATCGAGCCAGGCACGTACGCCCGCGAAGCGCTCGAAATAGTGTTTGATGAAAGCCTTGGCCTCTTCCAGCGTGATGCCGAGCTGGCGCGACAACGCCATCGCGCCCTGTCCGTAAATCGTGGCGAAGTTGATCGTCTTCGCCCGGCCGCGCATCTCGCCGCTCACATCGGCTTCCGGAACGCCGAAGATGACCGCCGCTGTCTGCCGATGGATATCCCCGCCGCGCTGAAATGCCGCGACAAACGCCGGATCGCCCGAGAGGTGCGCCAACAAGCGCAGCTCGACCTGCGAGTAATCGGCCGTCAGCAGCAAGTGACCGGGTGGGGCAACAAAGGCGCGCCGGATTTCGCCGCCGCGGCGCGTGCGTACGGGGATGTTTTGCAGATTCGGATCGGACGACGAGAGGCGGCCGGTCGCTGCGCCGGTCTGATTGAAGCTCGTATGGACGCGCCCGGTCTCGGCGCTGATGTACCCGGGAAGCGCGTCGACGTACGTGGACTTGAGCTTAGTGAGCTCGCGGTACTCCATCAGCAACCGTGGGACTTCGTGACCCATCGCGGCGAGCTGCTCGAGGACCTCGACATCCGTTGACGCACCGGTCTTGGTGCGCTTTTGGACCGGCAGCTTGAGGCGCTCGAACAAGACCGTGCGGAGCTGCGGCGTCGAGTTGATGTTGAACTCGCCGCCGGCGGCGCGATAAATGTCGAGCTCGAGTCCGGTGAGCTCCTTGTTGAACCCGCGCGACATCTCACCCAGCAACACGCGATCAACGAGAATGCCGGTGGCTTCCATATCCACCAGCACCGGGATGAGCGGAATCTCGATGTCGTCCAGCAACCGGACCAGATGATGCTCTTCGATGTCGGACCGAAATGCCTCCTCGAGCCGCAGCACCATTTCCACCTGCGCCGCGGACACGCGCGCCGCCTCCGCGGGCGGCACCTCGGCAAGGCTCCGTTCCGTTCCCCCGCCCTTCCCCTTTCCCAGCAGCTGGGCCGTCGTCGGGATGTCGACGGAGAGATGTTCGCGCGCCAAGTCCGCGAGGGCGTGGGAGCGGCTGCCTGGATCCAACACGAAGCTCGCCACCATCGAGTCGTACACGACGCCGCCGAGTGGGGCACCCGCGTGCGCCAGCGCGACCCAAGCGGCTTTGATGTCGTGGCCCGCCTTGCGAACCGCGGGGTCGGCGAGCAGTGCGCGCAACTCGGCCAGCGCGTCACTTCCGAGAGCCGGCAGATTGCGCGGCGCCACGCTGTTGAACTCTCCCTCGCGCGCGCGGTGATTGAGCGGCAGATACCAGGAGCGCCCAGGGGCAACGGCAAAGGAAAGCCCCGCCAACCCAGGCTCGGCCCGCATGGCCACGAGCCGGGCGGCTCGGAGCTCCTTGATCATCGCCGGCAGATCAGCGGGATCGTCCACGATGCGCGGGTCGGCGAGCTGCGGCGCGCGACTCGGAGGCGCCGGCGCCGGAGTCCCGGACTCGACCGGTTGCGCGACACCCACCGTTGCGAGATCGCCGAGCTTCGGGATCAAGGTGCGGAACTCGAGCTCTGTGAACAGCGCCGCCAGGCCGTCGGTGTCGGGCGTGCGCACGCGAAGCTGGTCGAGATCGAGCTCCACCGGCACATCGCGCTTCAGCGTGACGAGCTGCCGGGAGAGACGGGCATTGTCCGCCTGTTGCAGCAACGCCTCGCGCGGCCGTTTGCCGGGAATGTCGGCCGCGCGCGCGAGGATGGTGTCGAGATCGCCGTAGGTTTGGAGCAGCTGGACCGCGGTCTTGTCGCCGATGCCCTTCACGCCGGGGATGTTGTCGGACGTGTCGCCCACCAGCGCCAGGAAGTCCACCACCCGCGCCGGCGGCACACCGAGGCGCTGGTTCGCGTTGGACTCATCCACCCACTGCTCTTCGACCGCGGCTTGCCCGCCGCGCCCCGGATTCAGCAACGCGATCCGATCGCCGATCAGCTGATAGAAGTCTTTGTCGCCCGACACGATGACCGCCTGCAAGCCCTCCTGCGCCACGCGATCGGCGAGGGTCGCGACGACGTCATCGGCCTCGTAGCCGTTGATCGCGATGACGGGGATATGAAAGGCGTCGAGGATCTGGCACACCCGCTCGAGCGAGCGGTCGAAGTCCTGCTGCAACTCCTCACTCAACTTCTCGCGCGTCGCCTTGTACTCCGCGTACTGCTCTTGGCGGAACGACACACCTCGGTCGTGCACCCAGCCGATGTATTCCGGATGGTAGTTCTCGTAGAGTCGCAGCAGGAAGTTCGTGATGCCCCACACCGCCGACGTGTTTTCGCCGCTCTTGGTCGTGAGCGGCCGCGCAATCATGGCGAAGAAGGCCCGGTAAATGAGCGCGTAGCCGTCCACGAGGAAGACATTGGTCCGGCCGGCGGACGTGGCGGGGATGGGCGGCGCTGGGCGCGGCGGCATAGGCGGGAAAAGTAAACCCCGGGGCCATGCCCCGGGCACGGACAAACAACAACCCCGCCCGTGGAATCGCGGGCGGGGCGGTGGTCTGGTGAAGGGCGCGCGCTAGACGCGCACGACGTTCGTGGCGTGGAGCCCTTTATCCCCTTGCTTCACTTCGAACTCCACCACCTGACCTTCGGCGAGTGTCTTGAAGCCGTCCATCTGAATCGCCGAGAAATGCACGAACACGTCTTCGCCGCCTTCCTGCTCAATGAAGCCGTACCCCTTAGCGTCATTGAACCACTTCACCTTTCCCTTGATCACGATCCGCCTCCTGCAGAGTCTGTGCTGGGCGCCAACGCTGGCTGCCAACCCGTCCGTGGTGTCGGGCGGGGGCGCGATAGAAATGACCCGCGCTCTGAAAACTGTCAAGCGGTGTTAGGGTGGTCCGTACAACGTGCGATACAACTCCCGATTGCGCAACAAACTGCGCACGTAGCCGCGGGTCTCGGGATAGGGAATCAATTCGATAAACCGATCCGTATCCGCGGCACCGGCGCGCTCGAGCCAGCGGCGCACGGGAACTGGTCCGGCGTTGTACGCGGCGATCGCCGCATCCACGCGCCCGAAACGCCGCAGCAGCTCCGCGAGATGCGCGGCACCGAGATGCAGATTCAAATCCGGGACCGTGATCCAGTCCGGGAAAAACGTGACGTCCAGGCCACGCGCCATCAGCGCCGCAGTGCTCGGCAGTAATTGCGCGAGCCCGCGCGCACCCGCGGGCGACAGCGCTTCGACGTCGAAGACGCTCTCCTGACGGACCAGCGCGGCGAGGAGCAGCGCGTCGACGCCGAACTCGTCCGCCTCCGCTTCCACAGCCGCGCGGTTCGGCCACGGGAAAATCGCGCGGAGCACGCGCACATCGCCCGGCGCGAGCAGCGCCGCCTGCCAGCCGAGCCGGACCGCGGCGGAGCCGTAACCGCGGATGCTCAATCCCTCGCTCCATGCCAAGCGCGCATCGAGATCCTGCGGAGGACGCGCGAGGACCACGCGCACTTCGGCTTGCGCCCCGCTGTCGAGGCCGGCGAGGAGCAGCGTGTCGATACGCGCGAGACCCGTCACGACGGCATCCGGCGGCGGCGTGAGCGGCAGAGCGGGAGCCGTGAACGACAGCGGACCGAGCCCCGTCTCGCGGCGGGCGCGCATGCCGTAGTAGCCCAGCGAATCCTCGTGCGCGAGCGCGACCCAGATGCCGCGCGCCTGCGCCGAATCGCCCCGCGCCTGCGCCATTTTCCCGAGCCAGAAGCGCGCGGCGCTGCGCTGCGGTCCCGCGGCGTCGATCTCCGACTGGTAGAGCGCCGCCGCGCTGTCGGGCTGGCCCGCGCTCTCCGCATGAGCCGCGAGGCGGAAGCGAGCGAGCGACGCACGCGCATCGGCGGGATAGCGGCCGACCAGCTCGCCATACCAGCGGGCGGCGTTCGCCCAGTCGTCCCGGCCGTCGAGCATGTCGGCGAGGATGTACAGCGCACCGGGAGCGGCGCTGTCGGCGGGATAGGTCTGCGCGAATCCGGAGAGCGCCGAGACAGCGGCCGGATCGCCGAGCCGCACGAGCACACGTGCGCGCCGGTAGATCGCCAGTGGGCCGAACGCGGAGTCGCGTGTCGCCGCCCCGTAGGCGCGCACCGCCTCGCGCAAACGCCCGGTCGCCACAAGCAGCTCGCCGTAGAGAAGAAGCGTCGCCGCACTCGAGTCGCCGCTGCGCAGCGCGTGCTCCACGTGAATGCGGGCGTCCCGGGCCGTCGTACGGCGGTTGAGCGCGCGCGCGAGCGCGACGTGCTCTGCGGGACTGCGCGGCGACAACGGGCTGAGCGCGAATGGCACCGCTGCCGCCGACTCGTCGCTCAGCGGCTCGCGTGCGAGAAGCCCGTAGAGCAGCGTGCGGGCGCGCGCGGAGTCGCGGGTCGCGAGCGCCAGGCGCACGGCGTCGAGGCCCCCGCCCTTCCCCGCCGCCGCGAACGCATCGAGCGCGCCCGCCGAATCGCCCGCGAGCAGGAGCGAGCGCGCGCGGGCCAGCGGCACGTCCCGAGCCACCGGCGCGGACACATCCGCCAGCAACTGACGGGCGGCGATGGTATCCCGGGTCACGCGCGCCTGGCGCACCCGTAGCCAGGCGTCGATCGCCGCGAGCTTGCCGCCCTCTCGAGCGGTCGCGAACGAGGCTGCCGCACTGTCGGGCTGGCCAGCGGCGTCGTACGCGATGCCAGCCCGAACCGCCAGCAGCCCCGCACGAGCGCTGGGCGCGCGAGCGCGCGCCATTTCGAAATGAGCCGCGGCCTCGGCGAAACGCCCGACGCCGAACTCGGCCTGCGCGAGCACGGCCAGCGCCTCGCCGTTCACATAGTCCCGGAGCCACGGTTGGCCGATGAGCAGCGTCCGTGCGCGCTCGTAGCGCCGAGCGTGGACTTCCGCCTTGGCGCCTTCGACGACGAGGAACGCGTTGGGATTGGGGTCGCGCCGCGCGGCGGCGAGCAGCGTCTCAGCGGCATGCCAGGGGCGTCCCGAGAGGCGCAGTGAATCGGCGCGGTAGGTGGCGGTGTGGTCTGCGGGGGGGGCGGGGGGGCGGGTGACGTCTTGGGCTCCGGCCGCAGACACCACTACCAGCTCCGCCGCGAGCGCCGCGATCCGGAGGGCGGCGCGGTGTCTCACCTGCCCAATCGCCTCACCCGCGCCAGCACGCGTTGATACTCGGCGCGCGACGTCGGCGTCAGCCGGTAGCGGCTGAATCCGGTCTGATCCTGGAAATAGAGAACGAGCCGCTGCGAATTATAGGTCCAGCGCAGCACCCGCAGCCCGCTGCGATCCAAGCCATTCGACAGGTCGAGCATTTCGTCCGGTTCGCCGAGTGAAATGAATACTTCGCCCCGCTCCGTGAGCCATCCGGGCTCGCCTTCATCCTGGAATCGCAGGTTCGCCTGCTGCACGCGCTGGAAGTAATCGTCGAGCGCTTCGTTCTCCGGGGTGATCGGGACCGGGTCGGTCGCCTTCCAGAAGTCGCGCCAGACCTCGGGACGACGGTCGGACGACGAGCGGCGCAGCGAGTCCACCCAGTCCTGGCGATCGAAGTAGCGCAGCAAGCTCAACATCTCGTCGAAATTGGTGATGACCCACTGGTT
The DNA here is from genome assembly GCA_036002655.1 of Gemmatimonadales bacterium. GTDB lineage: Bacteria > Gemmatimonadota > Gemmatimonadetes > Gemmatimonadales > GWC2-71-9 > 20CM-2-65-7. The sequence continues at coordinate 24,418 of DASYTD010000049.1, read as the reverse complement.
CGAAAAACTCACCAGGAAGCGAGCGCGGGTCGTATCGCCGCCGCTCACCGGAACGGTCTGCAATTCCGCCTGCCCCACGGGAAGCTTACCGGGTGCCACGACGACGACTCCCGACGCGAGGTCGGCGCTGCCGGCGAGTCGCACGGAGTCCCGCCACAGCTCGCGGTCGGCGCCGTCCACGACCCGGGCCATGATCGTGCTTGCGCCCGTCCCGTAGCGCTCGACGTAAAAGCGCATCGAATCCGTGCCGTACGGCAACGTGGCGCGGGGGTTCGCGACCAGCTGCGGCAGCTCGGAGCGCTGCGGCCGCCCGTGCGCCGTGTACACGGCGATGGGCGTCGTCATGGCGGCCGCCGCAAAGCGTGGTGCCGTGTCCGCGCGTTCCGCGCGCGCGAACGCGGGCCCATTGCGGTCCCGCACCATCACCAGGACGTGGTACATGCCGGGAGGCAGCGTCACGAATTGCTGGAAGATGACGCTCTCATCGGTGCGCAGCGTCTCCTGGAAGTTGCGCACGCGAACCTGCTCGTCGCTCCCGATCTGCCGGACGGGCACCACACCGGTGCTGTCGGTACGGAACGACGCTTCCACGCGGTACTCGGCGATGAACTCGGCGCCGCGGCGTTGGAAGCTGAGCGTCTGATTGGTGAGGGAGACGGAGAACAAGGCCAAGGTGGAGTCGGGGGTCGCGCCGGCGAGATAGCGAACCGACGCGACGAACGGCAGCGCGCCGCCGCCGACCAGCGCTCCCATGGAGCGGTATACGGACGTCGCGTCGAACAAGCGTGGCACGGTGGTTCCGGGTCGCACGTTGCCTGGACTCCCCACGCGCTGCCACGATCCGCAGCCGCCCACCACGAGGAAACCCGTTATCAGCGCTGCCGCGCGACGCATCACTTGCCGGGCCTCAAATCAGGACGTTAGTTTCGCGCCAACCCCAATGGCGAACGAAAACCTGGCCGGTCAGTCCATCGCCGGCTACCGCCTCCTCGAACGCGTAGGCGAAGGGGGGACGGCGGAGGTGTACCGCGCCGACCACCCCGGGCGCGGAGCCTGTGCGTTCAAGGTATTGCGCGAGCGCCTCAGGGGCGACCCCATTGTTGTTAAACGATTCTTGCGGGAAGCGGGATATGGTTCCCGCGTCGTACATCCGGGCGTGGTCCGCACTTATGACTTCGGCGAAGCCGACGGCCTCTACTACCTCGCGCTCGAATGGGCGAAGGGCGAGCCGCTCGCCGACTTCCTACACCGCGAGGGCCCGCTCGCTCCGGCGGAGGCCGTCGCGCTGGTGCGCCAGCTGGCGGACGCGTTGGCCGCCGCACACGCCGCCGGGATCATTCACCGCGACCTGAAGCCCGAGAACATCATGTATGACGAGGCGACGCGCACGGTGAAGCTGCTCGATTTCGGCATCGCGCGCGATGCCGAGCAGCCGCTCGAGGAGCGGCTGACGCGCACGGGGTTCTTTGTCGGAACGTTGCAGTATGTCGCTCCGGAAGCGCTGTCCGGAGAGCTGGTGGATGGCCGGGCCGACATCTACAGCCTCGCGACCATCGCCTACTACATGCTGACCGGCCGTCACCCGCACACCGGTCGCACACCACGCGAGCTGTTTCAGCAGCTGCTGAGCCAACCCGCGACCCCGCTGTCCGAGGGCCTGAAGGGCACCAAGTTCCCGCCGGGCCTCGAAGCGGCGGTGCTGAAGGGGTTGTCACGCCAGCCGGCCGACCGCCAGCCGACAGTAACGGCGTTCGCGGAGGAGCTGGAGGCCGGGCTGGCCGGGGCCAAGGACACGACGCGCTCGCGCGGCTTCCTCGACGCGCTGAAGAACATCGTTGGCAAGCGTAACAGTGAATAGTAGTAGCGACTACTACTACCTCAGAACTACGCTCAAGGATCTTCTCCTGATGCGCTCGGTGCGGCGCGGCGATTTCGTGCTCGCGTCCGGCCGGCGGTCTTCTTTCTATATCGACGCCCGCCTCACCACGATGTCCGGCGACGGCCTCGCCGTGATCGGCGGCTTGGGGTTGGATCGCATGGCCGTCCGCGGCTGGACGCCTCGCGCCGTCGGAGGCCTGACGCTGGGCGCCGATCCCGTGGCCTACGCGCTCGCGTTGACAGCGCGCCGGCGCGGCCAGCTGCTGGATGCGTTCACGGTGCGCAAACAGCCGAAGGACCATGGGACGGGCAAGCGAATCGAAGGCTGTTTCTCGCCTGGTATCTCCGTGGTCGTCGTCGAGGATGTCCTCACGACGGGGAGCTCGGCACGCGAGGCGATCAGCGCAGTGGAGCGCGAAGGAGGACACGTCCTCGGCGTCATGGCGGTCGTGGATCGGCAGGAGGGTGGCCGCGAAGCGGTCGAGAGCGCGGGCTATCGCGTCGAGGCTTTTTTGACGGCGTCCGATCTCGGGCTCGAGTCGGGTACATGACGGATCCCGCGCGCCGCCTCTCATTCGCCGCCCGTGTGCGCGGCTGGCCCGATGAAGCCACCGCGCTCGAGCAGCGCTTCAAGGACCTCGAAACATTCGAGCGCAGTCACCGGCGTCGTTGGGCAATCGCCGCGGCGCTGTTCGCCCTCGGCATGCTGGGAAATCTCACCGGCATGATCCAGACCCGTCTCGGCACCATCGTTCTCGTCGCCGGCGGCGCCGCGGTGATCAACGCCGTGGTCGGCATGATCAACGAGCGTGGGTGGTACCGCTGGTGGTTCATCTATATGCTCCCGCTGCTCGACGTCGCGCTCGTCAACGTACTGGTGATCTGGTTCGGACACGGCGGCGTGGTGGCGGCGCTGTTCATCGCGGTGCTGCCCTACGCGTTCGATCAGGGGCAGGCGGTCGGCGACTTCCTGGTGCTCGTCGCCTCGATCGCCTACCTGCTCGCGAGCTGGGCGCACGGACAGCTGTATCCCGGCGGCACGGGGCTCGACACGACCGCATTTCTCGAAACCGGCGTATTCATCATCGTCGCGATGGCGCTCAAGCGCATTCCCGCGACACTCATCCAGCGCATTCGGCGCGCGCGCAGCGTGATGGGCGAAGCGGAGCAGGGGTATCTCGCGGTGCGGGCGGCCGCCGCCGAAGCCGACGAGCTCGGGTTTCTCGAGAAGAGCTTCAACCGCATGCTCGAAGAGATCGGCACCACGATTTCCTCGGTGCAGCGCGAAGCCGACGAAGTCGCCGCGTTCGCCGAAGAGCTCGCGGCCGCCGCCCAAGAGCTGCACGCCACGACGGAATCACTGACGCAAGTCTCGCAGCGGCTCGCCGGCGACCTGGGCCACCAACGCGGCCTCGCCGACGGCGCGCGGGGCGAAAGCGCCAAAGCCGCCGACCAGGCCGAGTCGCTGCGGGTGCGGGCAGAGCTGATGCAAGTGGATGCGTCACGACTCGTCAGTACGGCGGAGCGGGGACGTGAGCGCGTCGCGCGCGCGAGCGCGACGTTGCGTGCGGTCGGCGAAGAGGTGCGGGCGACGGCGTCAACGGTCGCCGGTTTGTCCGGGATGTCGGAGCGAATCGGCGTGTTCGCCCAAACGATCGCTCGCATCGCTCGGCAAACGCATCTCCTCGCACTCAATGCGGCGATCGAGGCCGCGCGCGCGGAAGAGCACGGCGAGGGGTTCGCCGTCGTCGCGGACGAGGTGCGAACGCTCGCGGCGGAGGCCGGGAAATCGGCGCGGGAGGTCGCCGAGCTGGTGAGCGACCTGCGCACGGGGATCGAGGCGGCGGCGCGGGCGATGCAGTCCGGCGAGACCAAAGTCCGCGATATCGGCGCCGTGGCGGCCGAAGCGGATAGTGCGCTCCAGGAGCTCCATCAGGGCGTGCAGCTGATGGGCGACTTGGTGAATGCGACGGCGGAAGTCTCCCGGAGCCAGGCGCAGCGGCTGGCGGAGCTCGCACAATCGTTACAGCAAGTCGCCAGTATCTCGACAGCATCCTCCGATAGTGCCAATAGCACGGCAGCCGCGACGGAAGCCCAGATCACGTCCATGGGCGAATTGACGGCAACATCTCAGCAGCTCGCGCAGCTGGCGGAGCGGCTGCGTGGTGGGATTGCCCGCTTCTCCGTCCTGCGGCGCGATCAGAGCACGATCGAGCATCACATCCGGCCGGCGGCCGACTAACACAACTCACCCCGCCCGGGAGACCGCTGCGGCGCTCGGGCCTTGGTCCCACGACCCCGCGTTGAAGGGGTGAAACGCACGCAGGACCTCCCGGTACGGGGTGATGAGCAGGTCGATGTAGCGCGCCAGCGCGACATCAAAAGGAAAGCGGCGCCGAAACTCGCCCGCGGTTACGCCAAGTACGGCTCGCAGGTGACGGCCGAAGCTTTGGGGTGACGAGTAGTCCATCCGGTAAGCCACATCGGACACCGATAGGCCGGGATTCTGAAAGAGGAAAGCGGCGTGCAGCAGGCGCATGCCTGCGAGATAGCTCTTGGGAGAAGGAATGCCGGCGCGGTGAAAGCGCGACATCAATGTGCTCGGCCGCACGCGGAGGTGGCGGGCGAGGCCGCGCACGGTGCTGAGCGCCGGCGCCAGCCGCGCCACCGCTTCGAAGAACAGGCGCGATTCCTCCGATGGCTCGCCGAGCGCGGGGATCAAGCGCGCGAGGACGCGGCCCGCCACCGGCGAGGCCGGATGCCCCACGAGATCGCGCAGCCGCCGCCAGCCATCGGGCTCGGTGCAGTCCACGGCGTTGCGCACACCGGTGGCGCCGAGCCGCAGCAGGGTTTCGGTCGCTTCGCGATCGTGGCGCGACACGAGCGCGACCGCCGGAATCGCGGGGAACTCGCGCACGAACCGGGCGACGCCCGGCAGCGATTCGCCGTGACAGCGATGCACCGAAATGATCACCGCATCGACGCGCCGGCGGCGTGCGACGTGAATCGCCTCGCGTAGTGAATCGGCGTGCAGTGTGTCGAAGCAGCCGTCCCCCGCAGCATCGATGCGCGGGCGCTCGGGTGGGGGAAGAACGGTGCACACGGTAACCATGCGGCATGACGGTAATCGCGGTGCTTCAACCGACGATCACCGCTCCTGCATTGCGCGGGAGCGTATTCCGGAGTGAGTTTTCTGGTGGAGCCTACCGCAACAAAATGCCACGGACGAACTGGCCGGTTCTGCTTTGCCTGTGCGCGCTCGCCCTCGGCTGCGACGCGATCCCCATCAGTTTCAAGCTGGGGGGCGAAATCCAGCGAGAATTCAAGGTCACCCATGCACTGGTCTTGGTGGCTGATAGTGCGCGGCTCGTCGTGGTGATCAACGACGACTCGGGATCGAGACTCGAACCCAAGGCGCTCGCCGCGTTCCAGGAACGCGTGGCGGCGTTCGCGGTCACGCACCACCAACGCGGCAGACTGAGCTCCATCGGCGTGTTGGTCGTGCCGGCGACCCGACAGGTCTCAAAGGAAGCAATGCCGCTGCCGTTGTTCTTCGTGCCGGAATACCATCCCGATGGCAGCGTGCGAATGGCCGCGTTGCCGCGAGGCCAACGGAGCCCTTAACGCACCGACGCGACCCACGCGCGGATGCGCGCTTCGAGCACGTCGAGCGGCACGGCGCCCGCTCCCAACACCTGATCGTGAAACGCGCGAATATCGAACCGGCTGCCGAGCGTGCTCGTGGCGTAGGCGCGCAGCTCCTTGATCTTGAGCTCGCCGATCTTGTACGCGAGCGCCTGTCCCGGCCACACGATGTAGCGGTCGACCTCAACCGTGATGTCGTGCTCTGTCTTGGCGGCGTTGGCCTTGAAGTAGTCAATCGCCTGCTCGCGGGTCCAGCCCATCGTGTGAATGCCGGTGTCAATCACGAGCCGGATCGCGCGCCACATCTCGTAGGTGAGCTGGCCGAACTTGCTGTAGGGATCGGTATACAGGCCGAGCTCGCCGCCCAAACTCTCGCTGTACAAGCCCCATCCCTCGACGAACGCCGTGTAGCCGCCGAACCGGCGGAACTCCGGCACGCCCTCCAGCTCCTGCGCCAGCGCGATCTGGAGATGATGGCCCGGTACCGCTTCGTGCAACGAGAGCGCTTCCATCTCCCACTTGGGGCGAGCGGGAAGGTTGTAGGTGTTGACGAAATACGTGCCGGCGCGATGCGCCAGCGGGCTTCCCGGCTGGTAGTATGCGGTGGTCTGCGAGCGCTCTGCATAAGAAGGAATAGGGGAGACGCCGTACGTCAGACGGGGCAGGGTGCCGAACAGCTTCGTCAGCTCGGGATCGATGCGCTTCATGAGCTCACGCGATCCGCGGATGAGATCCTCGGATGTCGTCCAGTAGAAACGCGGATCGGTGCGCAAGAGCTGCACGAACTCGGCGAAGCTGCCCGTGAATCCGCCGGCCGCGATCACGCTGTCCATCTGCCCACGAATCCGCTTCACTTCCGCCAGACCAATGGCGTGAATCTGCGCCGGCGTCAGGTCGGTCGTGGTGGAGGCGCGTGCCCGCACCTGGTACCAGGCCATGCCATTGGGCAGATCACGCATCCCGGTCGTGGTGCGTGCTCGGGGGACGTATTTGTCCCGCAGATAGGCGCTCAGCCTACGGAACGCCGGCGCGACCGAGTCCCGATAGGCGGCCACAGCCGCGGCGTGCAGTCGCTGCTGCTCGGCGTCGGGCACGGCGGCCGGAAAACGAGTGAATGCCTTGAGCAACGGGCTCGTCAGGGGATCGTCCACAACGAGGTTTTGCGCCTGTCCGGGCACGTCCCGCAGGGTGATACGCGGCGGTGTCAGTCCCTGAGCGAGGCCGCGTTCGAGTAACACCATCGTCTGACTCACCAGCACCGGTACCCCGCGCAGCCGCGCGATGATGTCCTCGTATTCGCGCACGCTGCCGGCGGGCATTTGGGCGATCGTGCTCGGCACATCCTGTTGGACACCGCCCATCTGGGTGATCGGCATGAATTCGCCCGGGAAGCGAGTCTCCTCGAGCGCATCGGTGTAGTTGCGGCGAAACAGGTCATAGTTGAGCTGATCGGTGGGACTGAGCTTCGCGCGATCGATGGTGCGCAGCGTGTTCAGGGGATCGTTCAGCTCGCGCTTGCGCCGGGCAATGGCCTCGAGCGAGTTGTCCGTCCAGCGCGCGTTCTGCCCCGGATAGCCCACGGCCGTCGCGAACTCGGGATACTCGCGCATCGTGTATTCCCAGTTCTGCGCAAACAGTTGCCGGAGACGCGCGCTGTCGCTCTGTTGTTGCGCGGAGCTGGAGGCGAGCAACGCGACGGCCAGGGTGAGAAGCATGCAGACTCCTTGTGAACGGGTGGGCTGAGTGCGAAGCTACCCGCGCCCGCACAGGGGCGCCAATGACTTCAAAGCGTCTGCTCGTAGCATTCTCGGTGATGGTCGCGCTGCTCACGGTGGCGGGTGCGCTGAGCTTCGTGCGCTATGCGCGCACGCACAAACCGAACCCGCAGCTCCTGGTGGTCGCGCCGTTCGACATCTTCGTACCCAGCCTCGAGGCATGGCGCGTGCGCCTGGCGCGGGGGCTCACCGAGCAGCTCAACGCGCTGCCGCCGCTCGCCGCGGTTCCGCAGGAGGTCGTGCGGGAGCGGTGGCGCGGAGAGAGCCGGCCCGAGGTCGCGGCCGTCGAGCTCGCGCGCCGCACCAGCGCCGCGCTGGCGGTTTACGGACGGTTGGACCCAATCGCCGGTACGAGCGATTCGGTGCGGATCCAGATGATCGTCGTGGATGCGGGAAACGGCCGCGTGCTGATCAGCATCGATCGGCCCTGGCCGGTCGCCAAGCTCGACGCACTGCCACGCGCGCTCGCTGAGCAGGTGCGGCAGGACTATCGTTATTCAAGTGACTGATCCCTTTGCAGTATTGAACGCCGCGCTCGCGGACCACTACATCGTCGATCGGGAGCTGGGCCGCGGCGGGATGGCGCTGGTGTATCTCGCCCGCGACGTGCGCCACGAACGGTTTGTCGCGCTCAAGACGCTGCGCCCCGAAATCGCTATGGCCCTGGGCCGTGAGCGCTTCCTGCGAGAGATCAAGCTGGCGGCGCGCTTGCAGCACCCCAACATCCTGCCGGTCTACGATTCGGGTGATGCCGCCGGGACGCTGTTCTATGTCATGCCGTACGTCGAAGGGGAATCCCTCCGCGACCGGCTGGAGCGTGAGCCCCAGCTGCCCCTGGATGACGCGCTTCTGATTGCACGGGAAGTCGCCGAGGCGCTGACGTATGCCCATTCGCACGACGTGGTGCATCGCGACATCAAGCCCGAAAACATCATGTTGTCCGGCGGTCACGCGATCGTGACCGATTTCGGCATCGCGCGCGCCGTCAGCGCCGCCGGCGGTGACAAGCTCACCGAGACGGGGCTGGCGATCGGCACGCCCGCCTACATGCCTCCCGAGCAAGCGGCCGGCACGGGGAAGGTGGACCGCCGCAGCGACATCTACAGTCTGGCCTGCGTGCTCTACGAGACGCTCGCCGGACAACCGCCATTCACGGGACCGACGGCGCAAGCGATCATGGCCCGGCATTCGCTCGACTCGGTGCCGCGACTCAAGATCGTGCGCGACGCGATTCCCGACGATCTCGAAGCGGTGATCGAGCACGCCCTCGAAAAAGTGCCGGCGGATCGGTATCAGAGCGCGGAACAGTTCGCGCGCGACTTGAACACGGCCAGCACCGGCGCGGTCTCACGGGTGACCGCCGCGCGCGTCCGCCCTCGGAAGCTGCCGTGGCGCCGTGCGGTGCCGCTGGTCGTCGGCGCGACCGTGTTGGCGGCAATCGCGTGGATCGTCATTGGTCGCCGCGGCAGCGCTGGATCAGCGGATGGCGGCCTCCATCGAAATCGCGTTGCGGTGCTCTACTTCCGCGACGAAAGCCGGGACAGCTCCCTCGGTTACCTGGCGGACGGCCTCACGGAAGCGCTGATCGATCAATTGGGCGCTATCCGCGCGGTGGACGTCGTCTCGCGTGGCGGCGTCGCCCCGTTTCGCGGGCGCGAGGCGCCACGTGACTCGGTGGCGCGCGTGCTCGACGCCGCGAATCTCGTCGAGGGCGAAGTCGAAAACCTCGGCAGCCGGGTGCGCGTCACCGTGCGGCTCGTCGACGGGGGGAGCGGAGCCGATTTGCGGCGCCAGAGCTTCCAGCTGTCGTCCGGCGCGCAGCTCGCGATTCGCGACTCCGTCGCCAAGCAGGCCGCGGTATTCTTGCGGGAGCGGATCGGTGACGAAATCCGTTTGCGCGAGGAGCGAGCCGCCACGCGCAGCGTGGACGCGTGGACGCTCGTGCAGCGAGCCGAACGCGCGCGCAAGGACGGCGAAGCGGCGCTCATCAGCGTGCCGCCGGACAGCTCCTTCTCCGGTTTCGATCAGGCCGACTCACTGCTCGGCGCAGCGGAGCGCGCCGATCCGCAGTGGATCGAGCCGATCCTGCAACGCGGGCAGCTCGCGCTGCGCCGCGCACGCTTGCTGCAGCGGACCCTGGCTGTCGCCGCCCGCTGGCTCACGGTCGGGACGGGTCACGCGTCCCGCGTCTTGAACCGCGACCCGAATCATCCCGCCGGTTTGCAGCTGCGCGGTACGCTGCGCTATGTCCGATGGATTTTGAATCTGGACTCGGATCCGGACAGGCGGGCAGCTCTGCTCGACAGCGCGCAGGCGGATCTCGAGTCCGCGGTGCGCGGCGACCCGCGGCTCGCCTCGGCGCAGGCCACCCTCAGCCACCTCCTGTACGCGCGCAAGGATGTGGTCTCGGCGGTCCTGGCCGCGCGAGCCGCCTACGAGGCCGACGCCTACCTGCGCGATGCCGAGGTGATTCTGGACCGCCTGTTTTACGGATCCTACGACCTCGCGCAGTTCAGTGAAGCGCAGCGTTGGTGCGCCGAGGGAGTGCGGCGGTTCCCCAAGAGCTATCGATTCGTGGATTGTCAGCTGTGGATGCTCACCACGCCCAGCGCGGACCTCGATATCGATCGCGCCTGGAGGCTCGCCGCCCAGGCGGACGGATTAACCCCCGCGCCGCGGCTGCCGTACTGGTCGCGGATGCGGCAGATCGTCGTGGCCAGCGTCATCGGCCGGGCCGGCCGGCGGGACAGTGCGGAGCGGGTCCTGGAGCGCGCGCGCACCGATGACCCGCAGATTGACCCCTCGCAGGAGCTGGTCGGCTATGAGGCGCTGGCGCGAGCGCTCATGGGGGATGAGGACACCGCGATTGCCATCCTGAAGCGCTACGTCGCGACGCATCCCGAGCACTCGTTTAGGCGCAACGGGATGGTGCACTGGTGGTGGCGCGGGCTGGAGCGGCGTCCGGACTTCCAGGCCGTGTTGTCGGCGACGCACTGAGGTCCCGAACCCTCGGAATACGCAGCCCTTCAATTATCGAAGGTGTGGCATCTGTGCAACGCAGCTTCAACGCCACAGTACTTGCGGAACTTTGTGGGGTACAAAAATCGCTTCCGCGCCCAGCCCTGATTCCCCAGTTTGCAGGCCACTGCAGGAGAGTTGTCACCATGACCCGAGCCGTTCCTTTCACGCTCGCCGCAGGTGTGTTGTTGCTGGTATGCGCGTGTAGAAGCGACCGCCTGAATCAGCCAATTGGTCGTCCCTTGGCTTCCTTCTCCGACGGCGCGCACAGTGGCAATCCGGACTTCTTCTTCCTCTCGCCCCTTTTTAAGAACCCCACGACCGATCCCAACTTCAGTCCGGACGAATTCAACGCTGGCGTGCGACCAACCGTCGAGATTTGTGTGCTCGGGCCCCTCGTGCCGCCAGAGACGATGCGCTCATGTGTTGCGACCATCAAGACTTTCGGGGCGGGGGACGTCAGGCTTGATGTGACAAATGAGCAGTACCAGGTCGATTGGCAAACCACCGAGTCGAACCTGATAGTGACGAACGAGTATCGTATCCGCGTGTTCCTGGGCACCCTAGAACTCGGCTACGCCGACGTGGATCCTCTGCCGACGGGTGACGCGCTCAAGAATGTGGACACAGGCGAGTTCATCGGGCTCGTCGATGGACGCACGTTGCCCATCAAGTTCCGCATTGAAAACGGAGTTGCGTGTAACGGGGGGGACTGCGATTCGAAGACGATTGATCTGTCGCAGGGTGGGTTCGTCGTGCTCGCGACGACCGGCGACCGCGTCGATATTCCGGCACAGAACTCGAGTCAGATCGTGACGATCACGCTGGACCTGTGTGACGGCATCGACATCGATCTGCCCGTGTTCGGGAATTGCCTGCGCGTTACTTCCGACCCGCCACTCGCAGCGACCTTGGCGCCGCCGGCAACGGTGTCGATGTGCAGCATCCACACGTTCGTGCTACCGCCGCTCCACGCGCAGCAGGATCTCCTGACGCTGCACCGCCAGGACGGCGCAGTGGTCAACGCACTCGCGCATGCGGACGACTTCTGCGGTCCGCGCCTCGGGCAGACGGATGATGCGACTGCGTCTCGCGGCCTGGCAGCGAAGGGTTGGACCGCGCTCCGCCGCGCCGTGGCGTGGATATTCAAGCCTGGTGCGCTGCATGCCAGCACCGCCGTGCTGGACGTTGGTCAGGGTGGCCAGACCGACGGGTTCAGTGATTTCCAATTCGCGTTGCCTGCGAAAATGGTGATTACGTCGCTCCTGGATCAGGTCACGGGCCCCAATGGAGTCGTGTCCAGTGCTCCATCCGTGTTCGTCTCGGATGCGGGGGGCGTGAACGGTGTCGCCAACGCGCGAGTCCATTTCCATATCACGTCGACCACCGGTGGGAGCATCACTCCCTTGGACGGCGTCGTCGTGACCGATGAAAACGGGAACGCTTCGCTGGCACAATGGCAGCTCGGCGCCACGGGCGCGTTCACGGTGGAGGCGTATGGCGTCGGCATCGCGGACCCGGAGCACAATGGGCCCGCCGAAGGCTTTGACCCGTTCGCTCCCGCCGTGCTCTACGATCCCGCGCAGGACCGTGCCCAAGCCGAGGTGCTGTTAGGCACGGGAACACTCACGTTCCGGGCCTCGGTGGCGGTACCCGATTTGGTAATCTCGACGGGAGCGCCGACGGTGACGCCGGCAACCGTTGTCGCGGGTGGCACGGTGCAGCTCTCCGGATGGACGATCTTCAATCAGGGTAACGGGGACGCCACGACCGGTGTGGACAACGGATTCTATTTCTCCACCGATCCTGTCATCACGCCCAGTGACGTCCGTCTGGACTTCAATTCGAACACCGCGGCCGTGTTGACTGCGGGTCACGGGTTCGATTGGGGTGGACCCACTCTCACCATTCCGTCGACGGTGCCCGGGACCTATTACATTGGGATTCTCGTCGATGAGCGGAACGCACTCGCGGAACTGGACGAAACCAACAACTATGTGAGCACGCCACTGGTCGTCGTTTTGCCGCCCCCACCGGGGGGACTCACGCTCCCCTGAGGTATCGACTGATGCGACTGAGAAGGGCGGCTCGGTGAGCCGCCCTTCCTTTTTCCATTCCTGTGCCGCCTATTCTCGTTGTGTCTCGCGATCTGATCGGGCGCGTGCGTGAGGCGCTGGGGAGCCGCTACAACGTCATCACCGCGGTGGGCCGGGGCGGCAACGCGACGCTCTTCGGTGCCTTCGATGCCCAAGGCCAACGGGTGGCGATCAAGGTGTTGCACCCCGAGCTTACCGTCTCCGTGGCCGCCGATCGCTTCCTGCGCGAGATCCGCTACGCTTCGCAGCTCGATCACCCCCACATCGCGCCGCTGCTCGACTCCGGCGAAACCGACTATCTCCTCTGGTTCGTGATGCCATTTGTCCCGGGTGAGACGCTGCGCCAGGTGCTGCGGCGCGAGCGGATGCTGCCCATCGACCGTGCGGTCCGCGTCGCGGCCGAGGTGCTCGACGCGCTGGGCCACGCCCACGAGCATGGCCTCGCCCATCGCGACATCAAGCCCGACAACATCGTGTTGTCGGCGGCGGGCGGCGGGGCGATTCTCGTGGACTTCGGAATCGCGCGGGCCATCGCCAGCTCGGGCGAGGATCGCGTGACGCGCAGCGGCTTCGTCGTGGGGACGGAGGAGTACATGAGCCCGGAGCAGGCGGGCGGCTCGCCCGACATCGACGGCCGGACCGATCTCTACTCGCTCGGTGTGGTGCTGTTCGAGGCGCTGGCGGGCCGGCCGCCCTTCGCGGCGGCGAGCGCGGCCGCCGTGCTGGACATGCAGCAGCACGCGCCGCCGCCCGATCTCCGCAAGCTGCGGCGCGACGTGCCCCGCGCGCTCAGCGACGCGGTGATGAAGTCGCTTTCCAAGGCGCGCGAGGCACGCTGGCAGACGGCGTCGGACATGCGGCAGGCGCTGCTGCCATACGCGGTGGTGACCTGACCTTGAGAGTTCTTGCTGCACTTCTCCTCATCACATCCACGATTCATGCGCAGGCGCGTCCACGCGCGCGGAGCCTCGGCGTCCCCTTCGACGGCACCCCCGGCGCCCTCAACGCGATCACCGACATCGCCGGCGTCACCGTCGGCCACGCCACGATCATCGCGGGGCAGGGCAAGCTCGTCGTCGGCCAGGGACCGGTGCGCACGGGCGTCACCGCCGTCTTCCCCCGCGGCGCGAGCAACGGTGACCCCGTGTTCGGCGGCTGGTTCACGCTGAACGGCAACGGCGAGATGACGGGCACCACCTGGCTCGAGGAATCGGGCTTCCTCGCCGGGCCGGTGATGATCACGAATACGCACAGCGTGGGCGTCGTCCGCGACGCGGTCATCGAGTGGCTGGTGCGGAAGGGTTTCGAATTCGACTGGTCGCTGCCGGTCGTCGCCGAGACATGGGATGGATCGCTCAACGACATCAACGGCTTTCACGTCACCAAACAGCACACCTTCGCGGCACTCGACAGCGCGCGCGGTGGACCGGTGGCGGAAGGTAACGTCGGCGGCGGCACAGGAATGATTTGCAATCAGTTCAAAGGCGGCATCGGGACCGCATCGCGGCGGCTCCCCGCCGAGCGAGGCGGGTATACCGTCGGCGTGCTGGTCCAATGCAACTATGGCTCGCGCGCGCGGCTCTCCATCGCCGGCGTACCGGTGGGCCAGGAGATCCCCGATCTGCTGCCGACTCGTGACACGCTCCCCAGCGAGAGAGGCTCGATCATCATCGTCGTCGCCACCGACGCACCGCTGCTCCCGCACCAGCTGAAGCGCATCGCCAAGCGAGCGGCGCTCGGCGTCGGGCGACTGGGTGGAACGGGCGGCAATCCCTCGGGCGACATCTTCGTCGCCTTCTCGACCGCCAATCCCGGCGCCGCGAAACCGGACGCCAACGTCAGCGTGACGATGCTGCCCAACGAGCGCATCAGTCCATTGTTTGAGGCCACGATTCAGGCCACCGAGGAGGCGATCGTCAACGCGATGGTGGCGGCGCAAACGATGACGGGGAGCAACGGCATGCGAGTCTACGCGCTCCCCCACGACCGGCTGCGAGCCGCGCTCCGCAAATACAACCGTCTCGTCGAGTCACGGCAGTGAGGCTGCTGTGGCTCCCGCTCGTCGTGCTCGTCGCGGCCTGTCAGTCGGAATCGCGCCGCCTGCTACTTGTTGACCTGACGCTCGCAGACCCGCTGACGCTCGAGACGACGGCTGCCCCCTGGCATGCGGTGGGATACCGCGTGGAATACCGCCAGTTCTATCCCCACCTCACCCGTGGCGATCTCGACCGTTACCGGACGATCATCGTGCTCGGCGGACGCGAGCCGCAAGGACTCTCCGACGCGCTGACGATCGGCGATCTCGCCATTCTCACCGAGTGGATTCGCGGCGGACGGGACGGCGTGGTGGTGCTGGGATACACGGGCGACGGTAGCGAGCGGAACAAAGATGGCACGGTAGACCGCTGGGTGATGAACCAGTGGCTCGGAGCCCAGGGCGCCGGCATCGTGATCGGGCCTGAACCACTCGACGCGCCCGCACAGCCCCTGCCGCACTCGGCGCTCGACAACGCGGGCTTCGCACCATTTCCCGCGGGCCGGAGCCACGCGCTCCAGGTGCGCGACCGCAGCCAGACACTCGCCCGGGCGCCTTCCAGCGCACTGGTCGCGGCGAGTCGAGTGGATGACGGCCTGATCGTCGTCGCGAGCAGAAACCTGTTGGCGGCAGGCACCGACGATTCGCGCGCGCGTGATTTCCTCGACGCGCTGGCACGCTGGACACGCCGTCCGGCGGAATGGGCAAGTGTGAGAGCGGCCACGCGCCCGGCACCGCTGCGACTCGCGGGCGCGCCCCAAGCCGTCACGGTGCATCCTCCACCGCTCCACCCGCCCCCGGGGGCCGCGGTCGTCGTCCTGCCGCAACCGAGCAGCGCGAACCGCGCAGACACGGTCGTCGCGCCCGGCTGGATCACGCGTCAAGGCATGCGCGTGCTCTGGAGCCATTTCACGCCGCAGTCGCTCGATTCGTTGTTGCGCTTTGTGGACATGGGCGCACTGAACGTGCTCGCGACGACCATCCCCGTGCCCGCGCTCGCCGACACGCTGGGCACGCGCAACATCTGGCGTGTCACGGGCGAACGGCTCCAGACGACCAGCGTTCGCTGGTTTCCGGCCGTTGCACTGGTCGCGATCCCGTCTCAGGGAGCCGATGAAGTGAATCGCCACGGCGACCTCACGCCGGTCGCCTGCGGGCTCGATTCGATGTTTTGGCGCGGCGCGTTGCGTCCCGTGTACCGGACGCTGACGCGGCTCGGTGGCGCCCGGCCCGATGTCATCTCCGGTGTCGCGCTGGATTTGGACAGCGCGATGACCATTTATCAGGGCAGCGGGTTTTGTGATGCCGATTTGCGCGTGGGGTTGGCCGCGCTGGGACTGGAGCGCGAGGACATTGAACGGCTTGCGAAGCTGCCGCCCGCGCTGCGCTACGACACGTTGCTCGAGCGCGGCTGGTTGCATCGCTATTTCGCGGCGTTGGAAGCGGGGGTGGCTGAGCGTGCCATCACGTTACGCGGGGAGCTGCGCCGCCTGCATCCCGACGTGCGATTCGCCTTCCACGCCACCGCGGTGCCGTCCGACTGGTTCTCGCTCGGATTGCTGCGCGGCTTTGCGACGCGCGACGCGCCGGCGCTGCTCTGGATCCGTGAGCGGCGCGGCCGCGCATTGCTGCGTCGTTACCGAGAACGCGAGATCTACGCCCTGTCGGCGTTCGGCGTGGAGCCCACTGCTGACCTGCCGCGACTCCGTTCCACGGTGTTCGGCGAACACGCCGGATTCTGGCTCGATGGCGCCGCGACCGACAGTGTGGGGCGCGTGATCCGCCGCTTCGCGAAGTAAAGCCTTGCCTCGGGCCCCGGGCGCCCGGTAAGTTCCTCCCCTGGAAGTGGTGGGGCCGATGGTCGCGGTTGGCCGGCTTGCGGGGCCACCCGAGGAAAGTCCGAGCTCCACAGGGCAGACCGCCAGGTAACGCCTGGGCGCCGAGAGGCGACGGAACAGGGCCACAGAGAACAGACCGCCCTTGTATCCAAAGGGTAAGGGTGAAACGGTGGGGTAAGAGCCCACCGCGCGTCTGGCAACAGGCGCGGCACGGCAACCCCCGGTCGGAGCAAGGCCAAATAAGCAGCGAGACCCGGCCCGGGTCGCTCGAGCTGCGGGTAGGCCGCACGAGATGGCTGGCGACAGCTATCCCAGAGAGATGACCATCTGCTCGTACCAACGAGTAAACAGAACTCGGCTTATGGTCCCACCACTTCCTCCCCTGTGACCACAACGCCACCCGGGCCTTCCAGATCCGCTCCCTATCCGCCGCATTGGGAGAATGTCGCGGACCTGCGTGTCTTCCGGACCACCGCCGCAGAGTGGGAAAAGCTCATCGTGTGGCGGACGGACATGCGCAAGCGGGGATGGAAACTGCTCAAGGTCACGAGCGAGGACACCGAGGTCGTGGCCATTTTCGGACGTACCAAAACCAAGGAATAGTCGATGCGACGTCTTGTTTTGGTTGGAGCAGGCCTGATCATGGCCTGCGCGCCGAAAAATCCGCCGTCTCAACCCACGCCGGTGAATTCGCCGTCGGTAACGCCCGTCCCGCCGCCCAGCCGCCCGACTCCAGAGGTCATTCGCCTCGGCCCGAGCGCGCTACGCTATGTGATGCATCAGGTCATTCACATCGACCAGGAATTCCAGGGCATGCGCCAACCGCTCGATTTCGGGTTGCGCATTTTCTTTGCGGTGACAATCACCGGCCCGGCCGATACCACCGGATATCCGACGACCGTCACGATCGATTCCGTCGCGCCCGATTCGGGCACCACAGTGCCGATGGGGATCAACCTCAGCGCGGCGAAGGCCCTCTCCTTCGTCGGGCGCCTCACCCCAACCGGCGAGTTCCGCAATCAGGTTGCCTCGGACAGCTCCGCGGCACAGTCGCTCTCGCCCATCGTCGGATCGTTCAAGAACTTCTTCCCGCGGCTGCCGGCCGCCGGACTCACGCTCGGCGCCACGTGGACCGATACCGCCACGACCAGCGACCGCGCGGCGGGCACGGTTACCGTCACGAACATCAGCCGATCGCACGCCGCGGCGTGGGAAGAGCGGAACGGCACCCGCGCGCTGAGGCTCGAGGTCGCGTCGACCTTCACGATCCAAGGCGGCGGCGAGCAGGCGGGGCAGCCGTTCCAGGTCGCCGGCAACGGTGTGCGCAGCGGCGTCGATTACATCGCCGTGGACGGGCGCTACCTGGGCGGCGAGTCGCATGATTCGACAGCGATGACGATCACGCTGCCGATTCAGGCGATGACGATCCCGCGGACGCAGGTGTCGAGGACGACGGTTACGGTGCTGCCCTAGATGGACGGCCTGACGGCCCGACGGCCCGACGGCCGGATCGCCGTCAAGCTCCTGGTTTGCATCCTATCTCTGGCCGTCCGGCCGTCCGGCCGACCGGCCGTCGCTCAGCAAGTCGCCCCCAATCGCGCTACCAGCTACCTCCATCCCACCGACGTCCGCGACGCGCGGGCGATTTGGGTCAATCCCGCAGGGCTCGGCGAGCAGCGGGAGGCATCGATCTACGCGGAAGTGGCGGTGGGGGATGCCGGATCGAAAGGCCGCCTGCGACAGATCAACGCCGGCTTCAACGCGCGCGGGCTGTCATTCGGTTACCAGCGCGACATGCTCGACGACGGCGTACGAGGCCACACCTATCGCCTCGGACTTGCTGGCGGGTCGGGCGGTCTCGCCGCCGGCTTTGCCGTGGCGCACTACCGCGGCGATGGCGCGAAGTCTACCGGCTGGGACCTCGGCACGTCGTACGCCGCCAATGCAAGGCTCATGCTGGGGCTCGTGGCCGCGAACCTCGGCCAGCCGATCGTGCGCGGCCTGCAGCAGCGGCTCACGTTCATCCCGGGAGCGACGTGGCATCCGGGTCCCATCCCAGCGTTCGGCGTCTCGACCCACGCGCGCATCACACCCGATTCCGTCGCCGCTTACGCGTTTGGCTTGAGTTGGCGCACACCGGGAACGACAGGGCGAGGCGCGCCACGACGCTGGCCGATCGAGATCCTTGCGCGGCTCGATACCGACGGGGGCCTGCGCCGCGGGGCATTTGTGCTGGGGTTCTCCATCGGCGGGCAGGATCGCTTCGGCGCGATCGCCTCTACGCCCGGTGATGTCTCACGGGTAGACGGCGTGAGCGTGTATGGCCTTGCGACGCGGGAGCCCGCAGCGCGACGGCATTAGGGCCGTCGCACCCGACCTCGCACCCGCTCCCCGCCCTTGGCGGTCTCCTCGTCCGGTCGCTTGAGCTGAGGTCCGAGCTGTACCCAGTCGCGGAATGACAAGCTGCGATAGACGGTGTCGGCCAGGTTCTTCGAGCGGGCGCCGTACAGCACCAAGCGAAACGTCAATCCGCCGTGGATCACCATATCCATGTCCGAGCGCACGCTATCGCGGGCATAGGTCCTCACTTGATGCGGCGTCACAACGACGGTACGGCGGCGCGTGAGGAGTAAGAGCGTCGTGTCTTCCTGGCCGGCGGGCCGATACGCGAAGAGCGCGGGGTCGCCGGCGACGAGCGCACGCCGGGCGCGCAACGCTCGCGTTAGGCTCTCGGGTAAAGGCGCTCGCGCGGCGACACGCGGCGGCTTGCTGAAGACGTAGTACGCAACGGCCGCGCCGCCTCCCGCGAACGCGATGGAGAGGAGACAGCCCGCCACGCTCAGGCCGACGAGCGATTTGTAGAACATCAGGCGGAGCCGGCGGCTGAGCGGAACTCGTACGCGGTCGCGCGCCGCGGTCGGCATCGCGCCTACGAGCGCACGACTGACCTCGCTGGCCATCTGAAACCGTTTGGCCCGGCTCTTCTCCATCATCCGATCCAGCACCACGGCCATCTCTTCCGGCACGTCGGGGCGAAGGCGGCGAATCGGCTCCGGCAGTTCGGTGAGCACCTGGGCGAGAATCGCGGCGGACGACGGGCCATCGAACGGCGGCGCGCCCGCCAGCATCTGGTACAGCACGACGCCAAGCGAGTAAATGTCTGACCGGCCGTCGAGCGGATCGCCGGACGCCTGCTCCGGGCTCATGTAGTGCGGTGTTCCGACGATCATCCCTTCGCTCGTGAGCTGGCTCGACGCTACGCTTTTTTTCTCTTTGGCCGCCTGCGCCGCCTTGGCAATGCCGAAGTCGGTTACGAGAACATGACCACTCTTGTCGAGCAGGATGTTGTCGGGCTTGATGTCGCGGTGCACGATCTCGTGGGTGTGCGCGTAGGCGAGCGCGTCCGCCACTTGGCGCGCGATGCGGGCGGCGTCGCCGATCGGAAGCTTCTTTTGCGTCTCGAGCAACTCGCCCAACGACGGCCCGTCGATGCACCGCATGATCAGGTAGAAGATCTCCTCCTGCCGGCCGACCTTGTAAATCGGCACGATGTGCGGATGCTCGAGGCGCGCGACCGTCTGGGCTTCGCGCAGAAATCGTTCGGCGACTTTTGTCGTTGGCGCGAGCTCGACATCCAGCACCTTCACGGCGACGTCGCGGTTCAAGACGTTGTCGCGTGCACGGAATACCGCCGCGAATCCCCCCTCACCCAGCAGGGGGCCAACAGTAAATTCCTGTCCAAGCGCCTCTTCCAGGCGCTTCCGGAGGGCTTCGAGGTCCATGGCGGTGCAAAAAGCTAGGAGTGCTGGGCGCGTTGTGCTAGTGACGGGCGCGCTGTTTGTCGTGTGGTTGTTCGCGGTCTGGCCGCCACCGATCTGGTGGCGCGATCACGAGCCGCGGTGTACCGCGATGATGCGACGCCGGTCGGACTGTCCGGCGGGCCGGCGGGCCGACGGGCGGACGGGCCGTGTCGATGACACGCGTTTGCTCCAGCGTATGGTCATCATCGCGGAAGATTCCCGATTCAAAACGCACCACGGCATCGACTTCATCGAGCTGCGCGAGGCGTGGGCCGCGGGCGGACACCGGGGCGCCAGTACGATCACGCAACAGCTCTCCAAGAATCTCTACCTCTCGCCGTCGCGATCGCTGTTTCGGAAGCTCAAGGAGGCGGTGACGGCGATGCGGCTCGAGCTCGCGCTGAGCAAAGAGCGCATCATGGCGCTCTATCTCAACGTCGCGGAGTGGGGACCAGGGGTGTGGGGCATGACGGCGGCAAGCGAAGCCTATTACGGTGTGGCGCCGTCTCGATTGAGCAACGCTCAGGCCGCGGCGCTGGCCGCGACGCTGCCGCAACCGCGCACGTCCAATCCGGCATACCGGCCGGCACGCATGCTCTCGCGGCGCGATCTGATTCTGGCGAGATACTATGGCGGGAAGACGCCGGTGCCGCATATAGAAGAAGACTCGATCCCCGACGTGCCGGAGATCGAGCCCCCTATACTCCCGGTAATCCCTTTCGACTCTCTAAGCCGCGTGGATTCTCTACCCCACGCAGACTCGCTAATCCACCAGCCGTAGCGGCATGACCAGCGCCATATACGAGGCGGGATCGTTCCAGCCCACCGGCTCGATCGTGGCGGCGCGCTCCGGCGCTTTGAACGTGAAGCGCACTTCGTCGGTCGGCATGTATTTCAGGATCTCGAGCAAGTACATCGCATTGAACCCGATCTCCAGCGGCTCGCCCTCGTAGGTCACCGCCAGCTCGTCCTGCGCTTCGCCCAGGTCCGGCGTCTGCACGGAAAACTTGACGTTGCCGCCGGAGAAGGCGAGGCGGATCCGATGCGTCTGGTCACTTGCGACGACGCTCATGCGGCGCAGCGCGGCGGCCATCGCCGCCTTGTCTGCGGTGGCTTGCTTGTCGTTCTCTCGGGGAATGACCTGCTCGTAATTGGGATACGGTCCCTCGATCAGCCGCGAGAAGACGAGGGTGCCGCCGGCGCGGAAGCCGATGTGATTGTCGCTCTTGGCGAGCTCGATTTCGGCATCTGCCGCATAGAGCCGGCGGACTTGCTCGAGCGCCTTCGGCGGAACGATCAGGTCAGCCGTGGACCCGCCGGTGGCTGGTACGTCCATCTTGGCGAGCCGGTGGCCGTTCGTGGCCACCATCCGCATGCGGTCGGGCCGCAGCTCCCAGAGCACGCCGTTCAGGATCGGCCGGCTTTCCTCGGTCGAGGCCGCGAACGAGACATGGCCCACGAGCTTGTGCACGACACCCGCCGCCGCTTTCCATGCCTTGTCGAATTTCACCGCTGGGAAGGAGGGAAACTCCTCGCGGGGCAGGCCGAGCAGCTTGAACTTGGATCGGCCCGACTCGATCGAGACGCGGGCTTCTCCCGCGGCGGTGACCCGGACGGGGCCGGACGGCAGCTCGCGCGCGATATCCACCAGCTTCTTGGCCGGCAACGTCACCGCGCCGTCGGCGTCCACCTCCGCGGGAACGGTTGTGCTCACCGCGATGTCGAGATCGGTGCCCGAGAGCCGCAGGCCGCCGCTCTGCTTGGAGGCTTCAACCAGGACGTTGGCGAGAACCGGTAATGTCGTCTTGGCGGGGATCGCCGCTGCGACCGCCGCCAATCCTTCCTGCAGTTGTTCCCGCGTGATTGTGAACTTCATGCCGTGCCTAATTCTTCTCCGAATGGGGACAGTCTTTACTACGGCTCCTCTATATAGAAATACTAGTAGTAGTAGTAGACATCGGGGATATGTGGGCGATGTCACTTAAGCGCAACTGGTGCATCACCTGCGTTCTCTCACCTGATGTTGGCGCACTGTTGGCACTGTTGGCGCTTTGCGGATAGTCGGAGCGGTTTCCCCATAACCCACATCCCGCGCCGTTTTCCCCAACTGCGCATTGTTTACAGTGCGGACAATTCCTGCCGCGCCATTTCCACGCGCTCCTTGAACGTCCGGTCGCGCATCATCTGCCGCTCCACCTTATCCACGCTGTGAATCACGGTGGAGTGATCGCGGCCGCCGAACGCCTGCCCGATCTCGACGAGCTGCATCTGAAGCATGTCGCGCGCCAAGTACATGGCCACCTGGCGCGGAACGGTGAGCGTCTTGGTGCGGGCCTTGGAGCGCAGGCCCTCGGGTGTCACGCCCCAGCGCCGCGCCACGACTTCCTGCACGCGGTCGATGCTCGGCGCCCCGCTGCCGCTGCCGTAGCCCGAGCCTTCCTCGCCCTGGCGGATCTTGTCCGACAGCGCCTCGCGCGCCAGCTCGATCGTGACCTCGCGGTTCTTCAGCGACGCGAAGAGCAGCAGCTTGATGATGCAGCCTTCGAGCTCGCGCACGCTGGAGCGGATGTGCTCCGCGATGAAGCGCAGCACGTCGTCCGGAATCGTGAGCTCGAGATGATCCTGCTCGGCCTTCTTCCGGAGGATGGCGATGCGGTGCTCGAGGTCGGGATGGCCGATATCGGCGACCATGCCCCACTCGAACCGCGAGATCAGCCGGTCTTCGAGCCCCGGGATCTCCTTCGGCGGCCGGTCGGAGGTCAGCACGATCTGTTTGTGCGCCTCGAACAGCGCGTTGAACGTGTGGAAGAACTCTTCCTGCGTCATTTCCTTGCCTTCGAGGAAATGCACGTCGTCCACCAGGAGGAGATCCACGTCGTTGCGGTAGCGGCGGCGGAACTCCGACATCGTGCGCGCGTGAATCGATTCGATCACGTCGTTGATGAACTGCTCGGCACCGAAATACTGCAGCCGCGTCTCGGGGTTTCTCTCGAGCACCGCGTGCGCGATGGCCTGCATCAAATGCGTCTTGCCGAGCCCCGTCGCGCCGTAGATGAAGAGCGGGTTGTACGTCTTGCCCGGCGCTTCGGCGACGGCGTGCGCGGCGGCGGCCGCGAGCTCGTTCGACTTCCCGATGACGAACGTCTGGAAGGTGTAGCGTTCGTTGAGCGGTGTGGTCGCGACGTTCGACGCCGTGGCCGTCGCCGCCCCTTCGCGGGGCGCGACGAAGAAATCCATTTGCGGCCGCCGCTGCCGGTCTTCCTGCACGCGGAACACGACGGTCGTCGGCCGGCCGAGCACACGCTCGGCGACGCGGGCCAACAACCCCGAGTGTTTGGACTCGTTCCATTCCGCCGCGAACTGATCGGGCGCACCGAGGATCAGGCGGCCGTCATCGAGCGCAATTGGCTCGGATGGCTCGAGCCAAGTGCGTACCGTCGCCTCGGGAAGTTCGCGCCGCGCTTCGTCGAGGAGACGTTTCCAGGCTTCGTTGACTGACTGCTCCATTGCGATTCGAATTGAGGAAGGACGTAAAGAAAGGGCGGCCCGAAAGTACGGGCCGCATGTGGAAAAGTCAACCTTGACCGCGCGTCGCGCGCGCGGGTAACTTTCCCGCCCTTACACGAGGCATGCATGGGTCCGACATATCGGCCGCGCAATCGGCGGCGTATCAATAAGCATGGGTTCCGCGCGCGGATGAAAACCGTTTGGGGCCGCGCGACACTGTCCCGCCGGCGCAAGAAGGGTCGCAAGCGTCTCACCGTCCGTATTCCATCCAAACACCGGAGCCGGTAAACGAGCGAGCGGTACCCGCGCCGCGCACGCATCACGCGTGGTGCGGAGCTCACCACCTGCTGGGAAGCAGGCCGCCGCCGGCGCACCCAACATCTCGATCTGGCCTGGCGTCACACTGTCTTGGGTCACGCACGGCTCGGACTCATCGTCCCTCGCCACCAAGCATCCGCCGCCCGCCGCAATCGCCTGCGGCGACGGCTGCGTGAGATTCTGCGGCGCGACGTGCTGCGAAACCTTCCGCCCATTGATCTCGTGATTCGTGCGAAGCGCTCCGCGTACACCGCCTCGTTTGCAGTCTTGCGCGCCGAATTGACCGGCGCGGTGGAGACGCTGACGTGACGCTGCAACGACTGCCGCGACTCGCCGTCATGGCACTGATTCGCGGTTACCAGCTGACGTTGGCGCATCTGGTGTTCACGCAGTGTCGCTTCGAGCCGTCGTGCTCGCGCTACACGTATGAAGCCGTCGCGCGGTACGGCGCGCTAAAAGGGAGTTGGCTGGGCGTGCGGCGCATTCTCAAGTGTCATCCGTTCCACGC
>DASYTD010000048.1:0-4623 GCA_036002655.1 Gemmatimonadales bacterium | reverse complement strand
GAAGCGCGCTCATGCTGGCGTGCTCCGACCGCGCCCCACTGCCGCTCGCGGCCGGCCCGGGGCCGGCGTTCGACTTCACTAACGGCCCCGAAAGCCCGGGCGAGTCCGGCATCCTGCGGTTCAACGATCTGTGGATCGAGGGGATCGCCGATCCAGAGGCCGGGTACAGGGCCATCCACGGCCTCGTTTCGCTGGACGACTTCTGCAACGCGATCGGCGGGTTGAACGAAGTGAGCTTGCAGGTGAAGACCCTGCACGCGGACGAAGTGAACGCGCTCGTGGTTGAGCGCGAGCAGCCCGTCCAGGTCTTCGCGTTCGTTCCGGGCCCGATCTGCACCGTCCTGAGAGGCGTGACCCCGATCGCGAGCGGTACAGTGAGGTGGCGGCGTACCGACAACAACTTTACGGCGACGGGCTCGGAAGGCGGGCGGGCCAACGCCTTCGGTCAGCGCGCCGAGGGCGTGGTCAACGCCACCGCCGGCGGGACGTTGCACTACATGGCACAAATACTTCTGCTCGTCGACCCGAAAACGGAGGAGCTGACCTTCAAGACCAGGAAGGTCATGCTGCACTGAGATAAACGCGGAACGCGGAACAGCGACCCGCCATTGCTGTTCCGCGTTCCCAGTTCCGCGTTCACAGCAGTCCTCCCCTCCTCAGCTTACCCAACTGGTCGTAATACGCCTCGTGCACCGACAGCACCTCGGCGGGCGACACCGTCGCGACGCCCGCTTTCCCGACCTCGATCCCCGCCGCGAAGTTCGCCATGTGCGCCGCCTCGCGCACGTCGGCGCCGCCCGCGAGCGCGGTCCCGACCCACGCGGTCACCGTATCGCCCGCGCCCGACACGTCGAACACCTCGCGCGCCATAGCCGCAATGCGTGTCACCTGCCGATCCTTATCCACCAGGATCATGCCTTCCCCGCCGAGCGTCAGGAGCAGATTGTCGACCTGGAGCTTCTCGATCGCCTGGGACAGCGCGTCCGGGTGGGCTAAATCAAGCGCCGCACCCATTGCCAGCTCCAGCTCGCGAACGTTCGGCTTGAACACCGTCGCGCCGCGGTAGGCGAAGAAGTTCTTGAACTTGGGATCCACGACGACCGGCAGGCTGCGCTTCTTGGCTACGCCCAAGCCGCGTTCGATCACCTGCGGTACCATCGTCCCCTTATTGTAGTCCTCGATCAGCAGCGCATCCGCATCGCGCAGCGCCCGCTCCAGCGCGCTGCCGAGCTGCTCCATGACGCGCGCCGAGATCGCGTCCTCGATCTCCTCGTCAATGCGCAGCATCTGTTGGCCGCGGGCGACCACGCGCGTCTTGGACGTCGTGGGGCGCGCGGAGTCCATCACCAGGTAGTCCGCGCTGAGCCGCAGGTCTTCCAGCTCGGTGCGCACCGACATGCCGCGCGTATCGTTGCCGACGACGGCGACCAGCCGGCACTCGGCGCCCAGCGCCGCGACGTTGGCCGCGACGTTCGCCGCGCCGCCGAGGCCGTGGCGGCTCGCGTGCACCGTGACGACGGGCACCGGCGCCTCGGGCGACACGCGATCCACCTCGCCCACGAGATAGACGTCGAGCATGGCGTCTCCCACCACAACGATCTTTGTGGCGGCCATCTTTCGGAGAAGGGCTTCCATCCGATCGCGGGTCATGGAGACGTTTCTCGTTTCCCGATGTTCACGGTACCCGCCCCTCCTTTTTGGTCCGCCACATGAGTTCCAGCCTCCCAACCCAACGTGTTTGCTTCGCCCCCTGGACGTGACCGGCATTGTTGATCAGGTGAACTCCCCCATCCCCCGACAGCACCCACCGTCCATGGGCGACGCGGCCGACGACCGCCAGTCGCAGCGTGCGCTCGACGACGCCGGCAAAGAGCGTCGGCGTGGAATCGAACTGTGCGACCGAGGGGTAGGGAAGCCGAAAGTCTCCCTCGCCCTGGCGCAGCAGTGTCACTTCCGGCTCGAGCAGCACGCCCCCCCCCGGTCCCGCGATCATGCTGCCCCGCAGCGTGAGCTGATCGTAGTCCGAGAAATTACGGCCGAGCCCGACACCGCGCCGCATGAGCGCTTCGGCCGGATTGGGCGTGCGATAGGCGAGGTTCGAAACCTGCGTGTAGAACGCCGTCCAGCCGTACCGCTTGATCCCGCCCTGCGCCCCGATGGTCAAGCCGTACGAGGGCGGCTCGTTATCGGCGGCGGTGGCCTTGTCCACTTGAATGTCGTCGATCAACACCGATGCGAAGAGTTGCGTGCGCTTGTATCGCGTGGTCACGTCCACGCCCAGCATGTTGTTGGCCTGTGAATTCTGATCGTATTGCTGGAGAATGCCGAGTGTGAAAATGTTGGCGAACCAGGGCTCGAGCTGGCGGTCGGCCCCGGCGACGATCGTGCCTTCCCACAGCGCGAACGTGGTGTTCCACGGCGGCCGAATCACGAAGCGATGCGCGACGAAGTAGCGATGATTGGGAACGCCGCTCGTGTCGGGGATGTCGTCGAGCTGCGTGATCAGTCCCTCGAGGTACACGCCGTCCGTGCCGATGCGCACGTCGAAGTGATCGTAGCTGTACGGACTCGGTGAAACGAGCAGTCCCTCGGTGAAGCGCGGTCCCCAATTGCGGTCCACGCTGCCGAAGAACAGCTCGCCCAAGCGCCACTGGGCACTGACGTACGCCTCGGCGGCGCGGCCCGCGATCACGCGATCCTTCTTGCCGAAGTAGTCGGGGTCCCATTTGAGGCGCGTGTCGAAGTAGGGATGCGAGACGAAGACGGCGGGCCCGAGGTACAGCGTCAGCGCCGCACCGCCCGAGAACGTCCCATGCCCGGGCCCGGCTGCGCGCAACGGATCACGTCGCGCATGCGAGCTTGCCGCCGCGGCCGCGTGCACGTCCATGCGCGCCGAGGGACCGCGCATGCGGCGCACCAGGTCGGAGCGGATCAGTTTGACCACGGCCCACTCGGCGCCGGTGACGACGTTGCTGTCGACTGCTTCGAGCGCCCGGACGACGTCCTGCACGCGGAACGGCCGGCTGAGCGGCGACGGGTCGGCGATGCGTCCCGCGCCAATGAGGTGCTCGATGAAGGGCGTGGACCAGTGGCTGAGGGGGAGGTACGGCGACGCCTCCTGAGCTGTGGCGCCGGCCGGCATAAGAAGCAGCGTCAGAAGGATGGTGCGCATGGCGGGTGGATGATACAACTGCAATGCGAAATGCGAAATAACGAATGCGGAATGTGGAATGCGAAATGCGGAATTTCAGTGAAAAGTCGTGGCGCTTGAGACGCTGCCCGTTACATTCCGCATTCCACATTTCGCATTTCGAATTGAATTCCGGCGGGGCGAAAGGAGGCGCGGTTGTTCGTAGAGCTCCACCGGGGCGCCGTTCTCGAATCCCGCCACCGCGTTCATGTCGCCGTCGTCGATACGGCCGGCAAGCTCGTTGCCCACGCCGGCAATCCCGACCACGTCACATTCTGGCGTTCCGCCGCGAAGCCGTTCCAGGCGGTGCCGCTGGTAGAAGACGGCGCCGCGGAGCGGTTCGGACTCACCCGCCAGGACCTGGCGCTGACATGCGCATCGCACTCGAGCGAGCCGGGGCAGGTGGCGCTGGTGCCGAGTTCCTGCAACGCGTCGGCTGCTCGGAGCGCGACCTGATGTGCGGCCCGCACCGGCCGCTGTCCGATGCGGTGGCGAAAGACTACGAGACACGCGGCCTGCGGCTCACGGCTGTGTACTCGAACTGCTCGGGGAAGCACACGGGGATGCTCGCGCTCGCCAAGCATCACGGTTGGCCGACCGAGTTCTACGCGCGTGTCGAGCACCCGGTGCAGCAGCGCTGCCTGAAATCGGTCAGCACATACACGGACGCGCCGGTCAAGGAAATCGGTGTGGCTGTTGATGGTTGCGGCGTAGCCTGCTTTGCTCTGCCGCTGCGAAACATGGCCCTGGCCTACACTCGTCTCGATGGTCCCGTTCTCGAAGCGATGACGCTGCACCCGGAGCTGATTGCGGGAGAGGGACGACCGTGCACCGAGATCATGCGGGCTCATCCAGGTCGTGTAGTCGCGAAGGTCGGAGCAGAGGGCGTCTATAGCGCGCTGCTGATCCGCGAGAGCCTCGGCGTCACGCTCAAGGTCGAGGACGGTCACAGCGTGGCGTCGGCGCTGGCGATCGCGGCGGTGCTGGCGGAGCTGGGCCTGAAGCCGCAGCCGGCGTCGCTGCTGACCAGGCCGATTACGAACTCGCGCGGGGAGACCGTCGGCGAAATGCGTGTTAATGGAGGGTTAGAGCGGTGAAAGGATGGAGGAGCAGGGAGCAGGGAGCAGTACTATGAGCCCGGGTAGCGAGCCCCGGGGCCATGCCCCGGGTTCACTCGATCAGCCGACCCTGGCCCTGGTCCGCATCGCCGCTGCGACGGCGACCGGCGACGAGGGGAGGCTGCGCGAGCGGATGATCGCGGCGCGGGCGGTGGACGTTCCGCCGCTGTGGGTCGAGGAGCTGCTGCTGCAGAGCTTCCTCAATGTGGGCTACCCGCTCGCGTTGGTCGCATTCGGCGTGTGGCGCAGTGTCGCCGGGCCGCCGCGGGACACGGGAGAGTCGATCGCGCATCCCGAGTGGGGGCGGTGGACGGA
>DASYTD010000047.1:0-2643 GCA_036002655.1 Gemmatimonadales bacterium | reverse complement strand
GCCATTTGCCGGCCGCGGTACATCATCGTCACCTTCACTTTGTTGCCGTCTTCCAAGAATTCACGCGCGTGCCGGGTCTTGAAGTCGAAATCGTGATCGTCGATCCCGGGGCGGTATTTCACTTCCTTCAGGTGAATCACGTGCTGTTTTTTCTTCGCGGCGCGCGCCGCCTTTGCCTGCTCGAACTTGAACTTCCCATAGTCCATGATCTTGACGACGGGGGGCCGGGCGAGCGGCGCGACTTCCACGAGATCCAGGCCCCGTTCATGCGCGGCGGCGAGGGCTTCATCGATCGTCAGCACCCCCAGCTGGTCGCCGTTGTCCGCAATCACGCGCACCGGACTGATGCGTATCTGCCGATTGACGCGCGTGCGCGGTGCTTTGCTGTTGTTGTCGAGAGGTGGCAGGTGCGCGGTCTCCTTTACCAAAGTAAAAACGGACCCGGTTGCCCCAGATCCGCTGCGCCCCACGGCATGGCGTGAGGTTGTCGGAACCCTGGAGCACTCTCTGTGAGAGGCGTGCGGGTGGGGCGCTTCGCGCCCACTTACCTTATTGTGGACGGCAAATTAGCGGAGCGCCATAGCGTCCACAAGCCCGACGCCCTTCCCCTCTTTTCCCAGTCGCCCGCTCACCACTGTTGGGTCGTGCTCGAACACGAGCAGCCACTCCTCCGCCTCTGCTCGCCGGTAGAATCGGCGCCGGGTCTCGAGCGTCACGAGCGGCTGTAGGTCGTAGCCCATTATCCAGGGCAGAGGCAAGTGGGCCGAGGTGGGGACGAGATCGGCGACAAAGCAGGCCCGCTCCCCGCCGCTTTCGATCAGCACAGACTGGTGATAGGGCACGTGCCCTGGCGTAGGCAGCACTCGGATGCTGGGAAGTACTTGTGTTTCGCCATCGACCAATTGGAACGGCACGTTCTCAACGTTGTGGGCGAGGTAACTCGCCGCGGTGCGTTCATTGGTATGCCGCGCGAAGTCGAGCTCGCCCTTCTGCACGACGTAGCGTGCCTTGGGAAAGGCCAGACCCACCTTCCCCGCTGGATCGAGCCAGGTGTCGCCGCCGGCATGATCGAAATGGAGGTGCGTGTTGATCACCCAGCGCACATCGTCGGGGCCGTGGCCCAGCTCGCCGAGCGCGTCTTCGAGCTGGGTCCTGCCGTTCGCACCCTCGTTCTGCACGCCATAAATGTCGATGAACTTGTCGTTTTCCTTGTTGCCGATGCCGGTGTCAATCAGCACGAGGCCATCGTCGTGCTCGACGAGGAGACAGCGCAGGGCGAGAGGGATGCGATTGCGTTCGTCGGGGGGAATACGGCGCTGCCACAAAACCTTCGGAACGATGCCGAACATGGCGCCGCCGTCGAGGTGCTGTCTACCACCCTCCAAGGCGTGGCAGGTGAGGTGCCCGACACGGAATGTGGTGTGGGTCATGCACGCCGCACGTTTTCCAGATCCGCCAGGCACACCGCCCCTTCTCCTTTCGCGATTCTCAACATGCGGGCCAAACACTTGGCCGCGGCGACGGCATCACCAGTGGCTCGGTGTCGTCCTTCGATTTCGATGCCAAAGTGATAACTGACGGTGTCCAGATTCCGTCGCGGTAGATCGGGCAGGAGTTTGCGAGCCAGACGCACGGTGCAGACGCGCGGACCCTGCAGCAGCAGTCCACGCGCCCGTTCGATCTCCGTCGAGACGAATGCCCAGTCAAAGCGCGCGTTGTGGGCGACGAAGACACAGCCTTCCAGCGCGTCGAGCAGATCATCGACGATGGCTTCGAAGGGCGGCGCCTTGCGCACCATCCCAGCGTCGATGCCGGTGAGGCCGGCTACGAACGGGGGGATCGGAATGCCCGGGTTCACGAGCGAGTGGAAGGCGACGGTGCCGTCCAGCCTCACGACCGCGATCTCCATGATGCGGTCGCCGCGGAAGGCTCGGACGCCGGTGGTCTCGACATCCACGACGGCATAGCGGCATGCGTCCAGCGCCGGACTCGCTTCCGCGGGCAGGGCGGCCAGCGTCCAGCGACCATCATCGGTCCGGCCGAAGCGGGGGTCGGGCGCGAGCAGCGTCGCGGCGATGCGGTCGGCGGTGTGGCGATTCGCTTGGATGATGCCGAGCACGTCGCGCACGATCGCGAGGCTCCCCGCGGGCCCGCCCTGCAGAAAGGCGAGCGTCCGGGCAGACAGTGAGGAGGAGGGAAGCGCTGTCAGTCCGATCAGAGGTCGTCCCGTCGCAGAGGAAGCGTCATGCAACGCGGGCCCCCGCCGCCACGCACCAGCTCACTGCCGTCAATCGAGATCACCGCGCGCTCGCCGTCCTCCAGCGATTCATCGCCCGTGAGGAGATTCACGGCTGAGATCAACCGGAACCCCGCATTGGTCAGCTCCGTGAGCGTGGCGTCATTGCGATCGTAGCCCAGGACGACGCCGGGGCGCACGGCGAAGCAGTTGCAGGCGGACGCCCATTGCTCGCGCTCCTGCACGGTGCGCTGATTGCCGCCGCAGAAGATGGGCTCCAGCGGGTGGTCCACGGCCTGCATCGCCGCGAAGAAATTCGGCACTTCTTTCACACCCTTCGAACGTTTCCTCCGATGGAGGACCGCCAGCCGCTCCGGCCCCACGAAATGCGGCGGGTAGACGACGCA
>DASYTD010000046.1:0-8016 GCA_036002655.1 Gemmatimonadales bacterium | reverse complement strand
CGCGTCGTCCCCTGCGCCGATGACGCCGAGGATGCACGGCCGCTGGTTTCGTGCGGGCAACCGGTCGAAACGACGCTCATCGTTCACCCCGAGACGCGGCAGCCGGTCTCGAGCGGTGAAATCGGCGAGATCTGGCTGGCGGGTCCCAGCGTTGCGCGCGGCTACTGGAATCGGCCGCACGAAACAGAGCAGACGTTCGGGCCCCCCCCCTTCCTGCGCACGGGCGACCTCGGCTTCCTGTTGGACGGCGAGTTGTTCGTGACCGGCCGTATCAAGGACCTGATCATCATCGATGGGGCGAACCACTACCCGCAGGACATCGAGCGGACGGTGGACGCGAGCCATGCCGCGCTGGACGCGGCGGACTGCGCGGCCTTCTCGATCGAGATAGACGGCCGCGAGGCGTTGATCATCGCCGCGGGCGTGCCCACGGCGTTCCGCGCGCAGCTCGCCGCCATTCACCAGGCGATTCGCACCGCAGTCGCGCAGCAGCACGATCTCAGAATTCACGATCTCCGTCTCGTCAAGCGCGGCGCCATCCCCAAGACTGCGAGCGGCAAAGTGCAACGCCGCGCCTGTCGAGACGCATACCTGGCCCAAGAGTTGAGAGCGCTCCCATGAAATTCGGGATGTTCATCGGGCTGCAATTTCCGCGGCCGTGGCAGCCGGACGACGAGCGACGGTTCTTTGCGCACGCGTTGGATCAGGTCGAGCTCGCCGACCGGATCGGCATCGACTACGTGTGGGCGCAGGAACACCACTTTCTCGAGGAGTACTCGCACTCCTCGGCGCCCGAGGTCTTTCTCGCCGCGTGCAGCCAGCGCACGCAGCGCATTCGCTTGGGTCACGGCATCGCGGTGATGTCGCCCAAGTTCAATGCACCCGCGCGTGTCGCCGAGCGGATCGCGACGCTCGATTTGCTCAGCGGCGGCCGGGTCGAGTGGGGGACGGGAGAATCGGGCACCCGGCTCGAGCTCGAGGGGTTCGGCGTGGAGTTCGTGGACAAACGGCCGGCATGGACCGAGGCCGTGCGCGAAACCGCGCGGATGTTGTGCATGGACCCGTATCCCGGTTTCGAGGGCCGGTTTTTCTCGATGCCGGCGCGCAACATCGTACCCAAGCCGCTGCAGCAACCGCACCCACCGCTGTGGGCAGCCTGCTCCAACCGCGACAGTCTCAAACTGGCCGCGCGACTCGGGGTGGGAGCGCTCACCTTTGCCTTCGCGAATCCCGACGAGGCGCGGTTCTGGGTGGAGGACTATTACGAGACCTTCAAGCGCGAGTGCACGCCCATCGGGCGCACCGTCAATCCCACCGTGGCGATGCTCACGGGATTCCTGTGTCATGAGGATGACGCCGTGGCGCGCGCTCGCGGCATCGAAGGCGCGCAGTTTTTCGCCTTCGGGCTCGGGCACTACTGGCGCGACGGACGGCACGTGCCTGGGCGTCTCGACCTGTGGGCGGAATTCACAAAGGAGCCGCCATCGGAGCTGGAGGCCCTCGACCGCCAGCGCCAGAAGGCCGGCATGGGCGGCATCGGCACGCCCGAGCAGGTGCGGCAACACTTTCGCGCCTACGAGGACGCGGGCGTCGATCAGCTGATTTTGCTGCAGCAGTGCGGGAAGTACACCCAAGAGCATGTCTGCGAATCACTCCAGCTGTTCGGCGCGCAGGTCCTGCCCGAGTTCAAGCAGCGGAGCGACGAGCGCGAGCAGCGGAAGCGGCGCGAGCTCGAGCCGTACATCGCCGCCGCGCTGCGGCGCATCCCCCCCCTCGATGAGCCGGCGCAAATCCCCGCCGTTGATGCCTACCCGCGGTTATGGGCGCAAGCAGGGACGCCAGCGCCCGACCTGGCACCCGACCGCCGGCCCGGCGTCGCGGCGTTGTGGCAGCGGCAGGTGGGTGGATGAGTCCGCAGGAGATTCGCGGCTGGCTGATCAGCCGCATTTCGACGTTGCTGCGCGTCGATCGCGATGCGATTGGCGAGCGGGACTCGTTCGACAGCCTCGGTTTGTCCTCGACCGATGCGGTTTCGCTTTCGGGCGAACTCCAGGAACTGCTCGGCCGAGAGTTACCGGCGACGCTGGTTTACGAATATCCCACGATCGCCGCACTCGCGGACCATCTGGGGGGAGGCGGAGCCACCTCGTCCGCGCCAGTCGCGTCGCACGCCGCGCCCGCCGCTGATCCTCGCGACGCCGTCGCCATCGTCGGCATCGGCTGCCGCTTCCCGGGCGCCGAGAGTCCGGAGGCCTTCTGGCGTCTGTTGCGCGATGGTGTCGATGCGATCCGAGAAGTTCCTGCCGATCGTTGGGACGCGCGCGCGGTTTATCATCCGGACCCCAGCGTTCCCGGGAAGGCGATCACACGGTGGGGCGGCTTTCTCGAGCAGGTCGATCGTTTCGACCCGTTCTTTTTCGGGATCTCGCCCGGCGAAGCCGAGCGCATGGACCCGCAGCAACGCCTGCTGCTCGAGGTGGCGCACGAGTCGTTTGAGGACGCGGGGTACACGACGGCACGTCTCGCCGGCAGCGACACCGGCGTCTTCATCGGGATCTCGATCAATGAGTACGGCGTCCGCCAGTTCGACCGGCATGATCTGATCACCGGTCATTCGGGGACCGGCAACGCGCTCTCGATTGCGGCCAACCGCATTTCGTATTTCTACGACCTGCGTGGGCCGAGCATGGCCGTGGACACGGCGTGCTCGTCATCGCTGATGGCGGTGCACCTCGCCTGCCGGAGCCTGCAAGGCGGTGAGTGCCGCCTGGCGATCGCCGGCGGTGTCAACGTGGTGCTTTCGCCCGCGCATTCGATTGCCTTCACCAAAGCGGGCGTTCTGGCGCCCGACGGGCGCTGCAAGGTGTTCGATGCGAAGGCCGACGGCTACGTGCGGGGCGAGGGTGCCGGCCTCGTCGTCCTCAAGCGACTGCGCGACGCGCTGGCCGACGGCGACCCGATCTATGCCGTGATCCGCGGCAGCGCCGTGCACCAGGACGGCCGCACCAACGGGCTCATGGCTCCGAGCCGCGACTCGCAGGAGGCGGTGCTGCGCGCTGCGTGGCGCGACGCCGCGGTCCCGCCACAGCACGTCCAATACGTCGAAGCGCATGGGACCGGCACGCTGCTGGGCGACTCGATTGAAGCGCGTGCCTTGGGCGCCGTGATGGGCGCAAGTCGCCTGAACGGTCCGTGTTTCGTGGGATCGGTAAAGAGCAATTTCGGCCATTTGGAAGCGGCCGCCGGCGTCGCTGGCTTGATCAAGGTGGCATTGTCGCTGCGAGAGCGCGCGCTACCGCCGAGCCTTCACTACGACACGCCCAATCCCCACATCCCGTTCGATGAGCTGGGGCTGCAGGTGCAACACGCCTTCACGCCGTGGCCCGCGCACGAGGGACCGGCGCTCGCGGGCGTCAGCTCGTTCGGATTCGGCGGGACGAATGTTCATGTCGTTTTGGAAGAGCCACCGCAGTCAGTCGATACCGGCATCCACGACGCCGTGGAGGCAGCTGATGTATTGGCGCTTTCGGCGCACACGCCCGAAGCGCTAATCGCATTAGCAGACTCCTATCGCGATCTGCTCTCCACGTCGAGTGACGACTCAACTTTTCTCCACGACGTCTGCGCCGCCACCAGTCTCAGACGCAATCACCTGGACCATCGGATCGCTGTCGTAGGCCGCACGGCGCAGGACCTGATCGCTGGTCTCGAGCAGGTCCTGAACGCAACCCACCGGCCCAGTCCGCCCGCGTCGAGACGCCTGGCGTTCGTGTTCTCAGGACAAGGCTCGCAATGGCAGGGCATGGCCACCGAGCTGCTACGAGAACCCGTGTTCCGGAAGGCGATGGAGCAATGCGATACGGCGCTGCGCGCCTTCGTGGACTGGTCGGTGCTCGAACAGCTGGCGTCGCCACTCTCGGAGATCGACGTCATTCAGCCGACGCTGTTCGCGATCCAGGTCGCGCTCGCGGCGTTGTGGCGCTCGTGGGGCATTACGCCCGACGCCGTGGTGGGCCACAGCATGGGAGAGGTGGCGGCAGCGTATGTGTCTGGCGCGCTCACATTGGATGACGCCGCCCGCGTCATCTGCGCGCGCAGCCGGCTGCTCCGCCGCCTGAGCGGTCAAGGTGGGATGGCTGTCGTCGGCCTGTCGGCGGACGACACGACGCGCGTTCTGGCGGATTATCGCGGGCGGCTGTCCATTGCCGCGAGCAACAGTCCTACGTCCACGGTGGTCGCCGGCGAGATCGCTGCGCTCGCCGACCTCGCGACCACACTCGAGGCCGACGGGACGTTCTACGGCTCCATCAACGTCGATGTGGCGTCGCATAGTCCTCAGACGGTGCCCTTGGGCCCCGAGCTACGAGCGTTGCTCGAGCAGTTGCAGCCGCGGCCAACAGCGGTGCCGTTCATCTCCACAGTCACCGGCTCGGCTACATCGGCGCTGCTCGATGCGAAGTATTGGGCCCGAAATCTCACCGAGCCCGTGAGCTTCACGGCGGCGATGCGCGACCTCGTGCGCTCCGGCCACACCACGTTCCTCGAGATCAGTCCACATCCCATTCTGCTCAGCTCGATGCAGCACGGGTTGCTCGAGCTGGGCGCCTCCCCCCAATGCGCCGTACTGGCGTCGACGCGTCGCGATGAGTCCGAGCGTCATGCCATGTTGCTGTCACTCGCCGCGCTGTATGCAGCGGGCTACCCGATCAATTGGGCCGGATGTCACCACGCTCCAGGGCGCCCCATTTCGCTACCGAGCTACCCCTGGCAGCGGGAGCGGTATTGGCTCGACTCAAACGGTGGCCGTCCCCATCACAACGGCCACGCCGGGCATCCGCTGCTCGGAGAGCGGCTGGAGCTCGCGCACGACGCCAATGTCGCGATGTGGCAAACGGTTTTGGATCTCGAACGCGTCCCCTTCTTGCGCGATCATCGGGTCGACGGTGAAATCGTCGTGCCCGCCGCCGCGATCGTCGAAATGGCGCTGGCTGCGGCGGCGAGCTGTGGCATTGGCGATTCCCACGCGCTCGTTGACCTCGACCTCCACGCGAGCATCGTGCTCTCCGCCCGCGACCCTCGAACGGTGCAGGTGGCGCTCGTCCGCGACGCAACTGGCGGCGTCGGATTCAGCGTACACACCAGACCTGTGCAAACCGAGGCCGCAACGTGGACTCTTCATGCGACAGCGCGATTCGTTCAGGATGACGGCGTGAGTGAGGCGCGCGATCTCGCGACAATACGCCGCGAGCTTTCCGAAGAGGTCACAGCCGAGCAGCTCTACCAAGGACTTGCCGCGCGTGGCCTAGACTACGGGGTGCTGTTCCAAGGTGTGGAGCGGGTGTGGCGGCGCGATGGTGAGGCCCTCGGCCGCGTGGTGTGGCCGGAGGAGCTCCGTCAGGACGGCGTCAAATACGTGATTCACCCGGCGGTACTCGACGCCGCCTTGCATGTTTTGGCCGCGACATCGATTACGCCTGCCGGTTCACCGGACCGCTACATCCCTGCACGCTGCCGCCGCATCCGACGCTACCGACCCGTGACGCCTGACGCGCCCCTCTGGAGTCATGCAGTGTTGCAACCCGGCGCGCAGCCCGGCGCCGCCGAGCTCGAGGCTGCTATCCGTCTGCTCGACGACACGGGCAACACGGTCGTCGAGGTGACGGGCCTGCGGTTGAAGCGCGCGGCCGTCAACCCTCAACGAGACATCTGGCGGTACGTGATCCGCTGGCGCCAAGCGTCGTGGCCATCAGAAAGCGCCGAGCTGCCGCCGGCCGCGTCCAACCGTTGGCTCATCCTCGCCGACCGCGCGGGGCTCGGCGCGGCCTTGGAGCAGGAGCTCGAGGCGCGCGGGCAGCGCTGCACCCTGCTCGCTTCGCCCACCGAGGTCGGTGAGCACCTCGCCGCTGATCCCACGCCGCTGCGCGGGGTGATCGATCTCTGGACTGTGGAGCAAAGCTCGGAATGCAGTGCCGTGCTCCAGCTGATTCAGAGCCTGGCAAAGCGCGAAGCGACATTGGGATCGCTGCGGCTCTGGCTCGTCACACGTGGGGCGCAGCCTGTGACAGCGAGTGATCCCAGCGCGGTGCAGCAAGCACCGGTGTGGGGGCTCGGACGGACGATCGGATTCGAGCTGCCCGAATTCAAATGCACACTGGTCGATCTCGATCCAGCCGATCACCCGGCGTCAGCCGCGGGGCTGTTGTTCCGGCAGCTGTGCGTGGACGATGCCGAGGATCAGGTGGCGCTGCGCGGCGATCGCAGGTGGGTTCCCAGACTCGTCACTGTCCAGGCTTGCCCCGCTGCGCGCGGCGCGGTGTTCTCGGCGGCGGCGACATATCTCATCACAGGCGGACTCGGCGGCTTAGGGCTCGCGGTGGCTGGCTGGATGGTCGAGCAAGGCGCCCGGCACATCGTACTCGTCGGTCGGCACGCGCCATCGCCCGAGGCGCTCACCGCAATCGACACGATGCGAAGCGGCGGGGCTCAGGTAACTGTGCGCGGGATAGACGTTGCAGTCGAGAGCGACGTCACCGGCCTGCTCGCGGAGATTCGCGCGACGCTGCCACCGCTGCGTGGCGTCGTGCATGCCGCCGGAGTCCTGGACAACGCCCCGTTGTTGGACCTCGATGCCGATCGCCTGGCGCAAGTGCTCGCGCCCAAAGTGGACGGTGGGTGGCATCTGCATGCGGCGACCCTCGGCGACCAACTCGACTTCTTTGTCCTGTTCTCCTCGGCGGTGTCCGTGCTGGGTTCGCCGGGTCAGGGCAACTACGCCGCCGCCAATACGTTCCTCGATATCCTGGCGCACTACCGCCGGCGCCAAGGCCTGCCGGCACTCAGCATCAATTGGGGACCGTGGTCGGACATCGGCCTGGTGGCCTCGGGGGCGGGGGCGCGTGGCGTCAAAAGCATCACGCCGCAGCGCGGGCTCGAGGCGTTCGGCGCAGCGCTGGCGCACGATGGCGCGCAGCTGACCATCCTCCCCTTCGACATCGCCAGTCTGCTGGAGTTGTACCCGACCGCCGCGCGGATGCCGTTCTTCGCCGAGGTGGGAGGTGCGGAGACGCACGTCGCGCGGCTGTACGCGCGGCCCCATTTGCCGCAAGCGTAC
The DNA here is from genome assembly GCA_036002655.1 of Gemmatimonadales bacterium. Lineage (GTDB taxonomy): Bacteria > Gemmatimonadota > Gemmatimonadetes > Gemmatimonadales > GWC2-71-9 > 20CM-2-65-7. The sequence goes on along the minus strand of DASYTD010000046.1, from coordinate 905 downwards.
CTCGCGCCGCGTAACGAGATCGAAAGCCAACTGGCGCAGCTGTGGCGGCAGACCCTGCGCATCGACCAGGTCGGCGTGCGCGACTCCTTCTTCGAGCTCGGCGGCGACTCCGTGCTCGCCGCCCAGATCATCACCGCCGCGCACAAGACGTTCGGCGTGCGGCTCGATGTGCGGCAAGCGTTCCAGGCGTTCACGATCGAGCACATCGCGCAGCGAATCGCCGCGGCTCAGCAGGGCGTGCGCATTCCCCCGCGCGACCGGCACCAGCCGCAGCCACTGGCGTTCGTGCAAGAGCGACAGCTCTTTCTCGAGCTGCTCGATCCAGGGACAGCGGTCAACAACCTGCCGATGTGCGTGCGCATCGAAGGTCCGCTCGATCTGGCGCTCCTCGCGGCGCGCGCGAATGGGCTGGTCGCCCGGCACGAAGCGCTGCGCACCAGCTTCTCCATGGATCACGGCAGACCAGAACCCACGATCGCGCCCGTGCTCCAGATCGATCTGGGAGTGACCGACTTGAGCGCGTTCGCGGACCCATCAGGCGAAGCCTTGCGGCTGGCGACGCTGGAAGCGCGGCGGCCGTTCCAGCTCGATGACGCGCCGCTGCTGCACGTCAGAACATTGCGCTTGGGCCCCACCTCGCATGTTCTGGTGGTCATCGTGCACCACACGATCGCCGATGGTTGGTCGCTGGGCGTGTTCTTGCGCGAGCTGTTTGCGCCGACTGATCCGCCGCCGCTCCCGATCCAATACGGCGACTACGCTGCCTGGCAGCGGCAAGGACTCGCGAGCGCGCAGCTCCAGGACCAGGTGACGTATTGGAAAGGCCAGCTCGCCGGTGAGCTGCCGGTTCTCGATCTGCCGACGGATCGGCCCCGGCCGGCGCGCCAGACCTTCCCGGGCGCCAC
>DASYTD010000045.1:0-8856 GCA_036002655.1 Gemmatimonadales bacterium | reverse complement strand
TCGCCACCGTAGCTCAGTGGTAGAGCTCTCGATTCGTAATCGAGCGGTCGTCGGTTCAAATCCGACCGGTGGCTCTGGAAAATCCGTTGTCGAGGTTTAGTGGAGGTTGGTGGAGGTTGTGAAGGTGCGGCGCCGAAAAGGATCCTCCGATCGGTAATTTGGTACTGCTTTAGGTAATCGTCCTAGCAGTTTCAGGTTATGGCTCCCCCGTATGAACGGTTGCACGCATGGCGCGAGTGTCACGAACTCGCGCTGGCGGTCCATCGCGTAACGAAGACCTTCCCAGCCGATCAGCGCTACGGGCTCACATCACAGATCCGACGCGCCGCATTTTCGGCGCCGGTCAACATCGTCGAAGGCTCGTCGCGGAAGAGCCGCAAGGAATTCCGCCGCTTCCTGGATATCTCCTTGTCGTCGCTTACGGAAGTGGGCTACGCATTGCGATTTGCTCATGAGACAGGCTTGCTCGATGACGCGGCTTGGAAGGAATTGGACGATCGTCAGAATCGTGCTCGGTTTCTAACATGGCGATTGTACTTGGTGCTCGGACGCGAATAACCTCGACCATCCTCCACCAACCTTCTCGATCCTCCACCATCCTCCAGCTGATTCTCCTGCTCGCCAAGACCCCGCGCCCGGGCTAGTTTCGCGGCGGAGGGGATTCCATGCGAAACCGTGACCCTTGGGCTCTCGGGTCTCTCGCCGTCGTGCTGGGACTCGTCGCGTGCCATGAGGCCATCGCGCCGAACGCATCGCGCGGTCCCGCTGCGCCCCTGTACTCGTCCGTCGCCGATCCTGATCCGGAAGCTCCGCCCATGGGCATCGGCGGCTCCGTCACGATCACGGCGTCGGGGAGCTTTTTGCCTGACGTCCCGTTGCAAGCTTCGGGTCTCACACTCCCACCCGGCATTCCTGTGAAGGTGACGGTTACCGGGAATGTCACGCGCACCCAAACGGATGGTCTGAAGTTCTTCTGCCTGTTTTTCGTGGATTTGTGCACGGAGTTCGCGTTCTACCTGGGGGAAGATCCCGTCCCTCCATCGGGCGTGCCGGTGATCGACGCCGCCGTCGCGTTCGCGTCGTGGGATGGTGGCGAGGGTCAGCGTGCGCCCGAGTCGGGAGCGATCCTCACCGGTCCGAGTGGGTCGGAGCTGTGGGTGGGCCGCTCGCAGTTCTTCTGCGAGTTCAGCTGGGATTTTGGGAGTGGTCCCTGCCTCACGTTCGGCGGCAGCTATACCTACACGGTGCATGCGGACAGCGGCGACGAGTCCGCACACCTCGTCCTGAATGTAACGGCGCAGTCGATCGGATCCGGCGGTGGTACGGCAGACCTGGAGGTCGAAACGACGGACGGCTCGCCCGCGGAGGACGTGCGCTGGTATTTCGTGCCGGACGGCGGCGGCGTGATCGATGGTGGTGAGCCGCCGATCAGCGTGGCCGCGCGTGTCGAGGGAGAATCGTCCGGCACCGAGCCGCGGCTGAGCATCGTCGGTGGAGGTGGCGAGCGGATGGCTGGTCCAGCCGCCGCCCGCGCCGCGTCAGGCGCCGAGGCGGCCGCCAGCTGGACATCGCTCTCCTCGTGCGATGGTGAGATCACGTGCCACGCGACGATCGAGGTATCCGCCGGCACCTTCGTTGCCACGGCGCTCGTGCACGACACGCCCCGGGCGGCCGAACGTCGCGTGTCGGGTTCGGGCGGCGGCGGTGGCGCGACGATGCAACTGGAATGCACGCCGGCCGAGGTTCAGCGCGCGCAGTCCGTGACGTGCACCGCCTCGGCCGATCCCGCCAACGCTACGCTGGTCGTGCAAGGGTGGCGCTTCAGTCCCGACGATGGGCGTCTCCGGCCGTTCTCTCGGAGCTCGGGCGAGGATCAGGTGACATGGGCCGGCAAGATGGTGACCAGCGGCACGGTGACGGTGCATGGCACGGTCAACGGCCAACCCGGGGAAGCCACGGCGCACATTGGCGTGACGAATCGCCCACCGTTGACGGTGAATTTCGAGGCTCCGCCGGTGACTGACGATGCGGACATGTCCGAACGCCCCTACCAGGTACCTGACCAGCGCGGACTCCACCACATCGGCCATATTCACGCGGGGGATCACTTCCTGCGCTTCGAGGGTCGGTTGGACGGTGTCAACGAAGGCCCGAACGGCGGACTCTTCTACTTCACCGCCAACCCATACGATCCCGACTGGGCCATTCACATCAACCTCTCCCAGCTGCAGTCGAACAGTGAGTTGGCGCGCCTGCAGATGGACAATCCGAATGTGATCTCAACCACGGTGAAGTGTCGGGCGTCACAGTTACCTAGTCTGGTCGGGACGATCGAGGTGCACGAGGGTAAGACGATGCATCCGAGATCGCACGCCGGCCGCTACTCGGCCAAGTTCAACGAGGTGGCGGGTCCCGTGATCGAGCAGCTGGTGATTCAGGACGATCTCCTTGAGGTAACGAGGGCCGCGCTCGCGCCGGCGATCAGTGCGGCAAGCAAGGAAGCCGACAAGGCGGACGACGAACGCTTCAGTGCGATACCGTGCACGCTCGTCCTGTTCCCGGCTCCGGCTGTGAGGTAACGCATGCGCATGATCGGAAGACTGGTATGCCTGACTGGCCTGGCGCTCAGCGCCGCGCCGCTGTCCGCTCAGACACACGCGGACAGCATTAAAGTGCGCAACGATTGCCGGCTCGCGGTGCAGGTGCTGACCAAGGGCGTGCCGGGGCCGCAGCGCACGGACGCGTTGAACACGATCGGTCTGTGTGGCAGCGAAGGGGTTCCCGCGCTGGTGGCGGTGTGGTCGGCGGCGGCAGACGATCGTGCCGAGCTCGGCCCGCTCGTGACGGGCACGCGAGCGTTCGTGACGCCCGAGCTGGTGTCGACGCTCTTCTCGACGCTGGAGCAGCCGGGCCGCAGCCTCAACGCGCGTGTCGCCGCGCTGCTGGTCCTCCTCACGTACGCCGATTCGTCCGTGGTTCCCGGCTTCGAGAACTTCGTGGGGGATCCTGCCGAGCTGCTGGTGCACCACTACGGTGCGATCGATCACCCCGCTCCCGTCGTCGGCCGGGAACGCCTGCCCGAGCCCGTCACCGAACGGCTGCGGTCCACCCTTCAGGCGATCGCGGCTGGTGATGCCGACCCGCGCATGCAGGTGGCGGCGCGCGTCGCGCTGAACAACCCGCCGCTCGCGCCCTGAAACCCGGTCGGGTCAGCTCCGACCGCTCCCTCTCTGAATTTTCGCCAGCAGCGCGCGTAAGGCGTCGGGGTCGACCGGCTTGAGCAGCCGATGGTCGATGCCCGCCGCTTCCCCCTGACGGTCCCCCTCGAGTCCCCATCCGGTGATCGCGACGATGACGGCATCGCGCGCGCACGCCTGCTGCCGCAGCCGCCGCGCGACCGCATAGCCGTGCAGCCGCGGTAGGCCGACGTCGAGCAGCACGACCTGGGGCTTGAACTCGTTCGCCACCTCGAGCGCCGTCGTGCCGTCGTGCACCACGCGGGTTTGTTGGCCCCATTCCCTGAGCATGATGTCCATCATCGCCGCGGTGTCTCGATTGTCTTCGACGATCAGCACGCGCTGGCTGGCGAGCTGCGTTGGGTCGGGGCGTGTCTCGGTGCTCCCAGCCGGCTGGTCGAGGGACAGTAGCGGCAAGTGCACGATGAACTCGGAGCCGCGTCCGGGGCCGGCGCTGTAGGCCGTGAGCGTGCCACCATGCATTTCCGTGAGGCGGCGCGCGAGTGGCAATCCGATACCTAGCCCTCCCTCGCCGGGCATCTTGTTGCCCTGCACGAAGACGTCGAAGATGCGGCGCAACAGATCTCGCTCGATCCCGGCACCATTGTCCGCCACCTTGATCAGCACCTGCGGACCCGAAACCTCCGCCGTCACCGCGATCCGTCCGCCTGGGGGCGTATAGCGCGCGGCATTATCGAGCAGATTCGCGACGACTTGTGACAAGCGTGCGAGATCGCCGTCGAGGTATACCGCCGGGCGGGGCACGTCTGTCGTGATGGATTGGTTGCGCTGCTGCAAGAGCGGCCGCACGGTTTCCACCGCACTGTCGATGATCTCGGACAGCGCGATCCGCCCGCGTTGCAGCGTGAGCTTGTCCCTCGTGAGGCGGCTGATGTCCAGGAGATCGTTCGTCAACCGCGTCAATTGCTGGAGCTGGCGGTGAAAGACGCCCTGCAGCATTTGGATGTCCGCGTTGTCCGGCGCCTTGAGACGCAGCGCCTCGCTTGCGGTGCGCAGGGCGGACAACGGATTGCGCAGCTCGTGCGCCAGCATCGCCAGAAACTCGTCTTTGCGGCGATTGGACTCCACGAGGGCAGCGGTGCGCTCCGTGACTCGCGTCTCGAGGTCCTCGTTCGCGCGGCGCAGCGCCTCGCCCATCCGCTGGCGCTCGGCGATTTCGCGCTGCAGCTCCACGTTCATGCGCGTCAGCGCGCGACGCTTGCGAAAGAGGTCCACGAAGACGGCGATCTTGGTCCGGAGAATCTGGGGATCGATCGGCTTGGTGAGATAATCCACCGCGCCGGTGCCGTAGCCGCGGATCTCGTCCTGCTGGTCGAGCATGCGGGCCGTCAGGAACAGGATCGGGACCTGTCGCGTGCGCTCGCGGCGCTTGATCATGGCCGCCAGCTCGAACCCACTCATCCCCGGCATCATGACATCGAGCACGATGGCGGCGAAATCCTGGTCGAGCAGCGCCAGCAGGGCCTCGTCGGCCGAGCGGGCGAGGACGAAGCGGCACCCCGCTGTCGCGAGCGTCGCCTCGAGCGCGTCGAGGTTGGCGGGCTGGTCATCCACCAGCAGGATGGGCACCGCGTCGTCGCCCCCCCCGTCCCCCGGGAGGGGCGGGGGCGGCACCGGGCCCACCCCGGGTGCCGCGGGAGCGCCGGAGGCGCCGGGGGCGCGGGGGGCGCGGGGAGCGAACGAGGGGGCCATCAGCGGTGCAACCAGACGCGGAGCAGCGACAGCAGCTGCTGTGCGTCCACCGGTTTCGCGATGTAGTCGGATGCGCCGGCGTGCAGACACCGCTCGCGATCCCCCTTCATCGCCTTCGCGGTCAAGGCGATGATCGGCAGCTGCTCGAACCGCGGGTCATTGCGGATCTCGCGGATCGTGGTGTAGCCGTCCATGCCCGGCATCATGATGTCCATGAGCACGGCGCTCAAGTCCGGCGTCTGCTCGATGATTTCGACCGCGTGACGGCCGTTCGTGGCGCTCAGGACGGACATCCCCTCGTTCTCCAGCAGCGTCGTCAGCGCGAAGATGTTGCGCGCGTCGTCGTCCACGACCAGCACGCGGCGGTCCCGCAGCATCGCGGTCGAGCTATAGAGGCGTTCGAGCAGCTGCTGTTTCGCCTCCGGCAAGTCACCGATCACGCGATGCAGGAACAGCGCAGTTTCGTCGAACAGCCGCTCCGGCGACTTGACGTCCTTCAGCACGACGCTGGTGGATAGGGTTTTGAGCCGGCCCTCCTCCTCCGGGGTCAGCTGTTTGCCGGTGAAGACCACCATGGGCACGTCCCGGAGCTTCTGCTCCCCTTGGACCCGCTCCAGGAGATCCAGCCCGCTCATGTCCGGCAGCTTCAGATCGACCACACAGCAGTCGAAGTGAGACTCAAACAGCATGTGCAGTGCTTCCCCCCCGGTACCGACGGCGGTGATCTCGATATCGTCATGCGCCAACAGCTCGACGATGCCCGCGCGCTCCATCTCGTTGTCCTCGACCACCAGCAACCGTTTGGCGTGGGGCTGGGCGAATGTCTTCAGCCGGTCGAGTGCGTTCTCCAGGTCGCCGGTTGTCGCGGGCTTCACGAGGTATGAGAACGCCCCGTGCGCCAGGCCGTGCTGCCGGTCCTCCACGACGGAGATCATCTGCACCGGGATGTGCCGCGTGGCCGGATCGAGCTTCAGGTTGCTGAGCACCGACCACCCGAGGGTGTCGGGCAAGAAGAGATCGAGCGTGATCGCGGTGGGGTGGTACTCGCGGGCTAGCGACAACGCCGTTTGCCCACGGTTGGCCACGATCCCCTTGAAGCCCTTGTCGCGGGCGAGTCCCAGCAGCACGCGCGCGTAATGGGGATCATCGTCCACGATGAGCAGCACGTTGTCGTCGCCGCCCGGCGTCACGACGGCGCGGTCGTCCACGACGACTTCGTCGGCGCGGGCAACGCTCAACACTGGCGCCGACAGGAACACTTCGCTCTCCGCGGGATCGCGGGCCGTGCTCGCCGTCGGGCGTGTCGGGCCGGCGTACTCGAGCGGCAGGTAGAGCGTAAACGTGCTGCCCGCCCCGGGCGTGCTGGCGAGGCGGATGTCGCCGCCCAGGAGCCCCGCCAGCTCGCGGCTGATCGCGAGGCCGAGGCCGGTGCCGCCGTACTTGCGGCTGGTGCCGGCGTCGGCCTGGTGGAACGCTTCGAAAATCAGCTTTTGCTTTTCGGGAGCGATGCCGACCCCGGTATCGGTCACGGCGAATGCCACGACGCCCATGGGAGCGGCGCTGCCCAGGACCGGATGGTTGGGAGACCACCCCTCGGACACGCGACGCACCGCCATCGCCACCTCGCCGTGCTCCGTGAACTTGAATGCATTCGAGAGCAGGTTCTTGAGGATCTGCTGGAGCCGCTTGGCGTCGGTGCTGAGCGACGCCGGCAGGCCCCTATCCATTTCGACGCGCAGCATCACGCCCTTGGACTCGGCGACGTGATGGAAGGTGCGCTGCACGCTGTCGCGCAGCGACGCGAACGTCACGTCGTCCACCTCGACGGTCACGGTTCCGGACTCGATCTTCGACAGGTCGAGGATGTCCGTAATCAGCGTCAAGAGATCGGTGCCGGCGGAATGAATGTTCCGGGCAAACTCGACCTGTTTGGGACTGAGCGAGCCCTCGGGATTGTCGGCGAGCTGCTGGCCCAGCAGTAGGATCGCGTTCAACGGCGTCCGCAGCTCGTGCGACATGTTCGCCAGGAACTCGGACTTGTACTTCGACGTGAGGGCGAGCTCCGCCGCCTTCTCTTCGACCGCCCGGCGCGCCTGCTCGACCTCTTGGTTCTTGCGCTCCACTTCCACGTTCTGCTCCGCCAGCTGCTTCGCTTTCGTGGCCAGCTCCTGGTTGGTGCGCTGGAGCTGTCCCTGGCGGGTCTGCAGCTCGGTGGTGAGCTGCTGCGATTGCTCCAGCAGGCTCTCGGTGCGCATCGTCGCTTCGATGGTGTTGAGCACGACGCCGATGGACTGCGTGAGCTGCTCGAGGAAGCTCAGGTGCGTGGGCGTGAACGGATAGAGCGACGCCAGCTCGATCACCGCTTTCGTCTCGCCCTCGAAAAGGACGGGTAGTACGACGACGTTCGTGGGCACGGCATTGCCGAGCCCCGAGCTGATGCGGGCATACGACTTGGGGACGTCCCGCAGCAGAATGCGCTGCTTCTCGACGGCGCACTGGCCCACCAGCCCTTCGCCAATAGCGATGTGGCGGAGGCGGTTCATCGCCCGGGCGTAGGTCGCGAGCGGCGCCAGCAGGTACTGCCCCTCCTCCCCGGATTCGGCGCGCTGCATCTGATAGATCGCGCCCTGCTGCGCTTTCACGAGCGGTGCGAGCTCGGACAGCAGCATGTTGCCCACGGTGACCAGATCGCGCTGGCCCTGCAGCATACGGGTGAACTTCGCGACGTTCGTCTTGAGCCAATCCTGCTCCTGGTTGCTCTCCGTGGTCGCGCGCAGGTTGCCGATCATCGTGTTGATGTTGTCCTTCAGATCCGCCACCTCGCCGCGGGTCTCGACTTGAATCGAGCGCGAGAGGTCACCCTTCGTCACGGCCGTGGCGACTTCCGCGATCGCGCGCACCTGCGTGGTCAGGTTCGCCGCCAGCAGGTTCACGTTGCCCGTGAGGTCTTTCCATGTGCCTGCGGCGCCCGGCACGTTGGCCTGGCCGCCCAGCCGGCCTTCCACGCCGACCTCGCGCGCGACGTTCGTCACCTGCTCGGCGAACGTCGCCAGCGTGTCGGTCATGCTGTTGATCGTTTCGGCGAGCGCGGCGACTTCGCCCTTCGCCTCCACCGTCAGCTTCTGGCGCAGGTTCCCGTCGGCGACCGCCGTCACGACCTTCACGATGCCGCGCACCTGATCGGTGAGGTTCGCGGCCATGACGTTCACCGAATCGGTGAGGTCCTTCCACGTCCCGGCGACGCCGGCCACCTCGGCCTGGCCGCCGAGCTTGCCGTCCGTGCCGACCTCGCGCGCCACGCGCGTCACCTCGGCGGCGAAGGCGCGGAGCTGGTCCACCATCGTGTTGATCGTGTCTTTGAGCTCGAGGATTTCGCCCTTTACGTCCACCGTGATCTTGCGCGACAGGTCGCCGCGGGCGATGGCGGTCGCGATGTCCGCGATGTTGCGGACCTGACCCGTCAGGTTCGACGCCATCGAGTTCACGTTGTCCGTGAGCGCTTTCCACGTGCCGGCGACGCCCGGCACTTCCGCCTGGCCGCCGAGCTTGCCTTCCGTTCCCACCTCCCGCGCGACGCGGGTCACTTCCGAGGCGAAGGCGTTGAGCTGGTCCACCATGGTATTGACGGTATTTTTCAGCTCGAGGATCTCGCCCCGTACGTCCACGGTGATCTTCTTCGAGAGGTCGCCGGTCGCAACGGCGGTCGTGACCTCCGCGATGTTGCGGACCTGGCCGGTGAGGTTGGCGGCCATCGAATTGACGCTATCGGTGAGGTCCTTCCAGGTCCCGGCAACACCCGGGACCTCGGCCTGACCGCCGAGGCGTCCTTCGGTACCGACGTCGCGGGCGACGCGCGTCACTTCGTTCGCGAACGCGCGCAGTTGCTCGACCATCGTGTTGATCGTGT
>DASYTD010000044.1:0-29616 GCA_036002655.1 Gemmatimonadales bacterium | reverse complement strand
GACGCTTCAGGACGCCGTTTGGAGCGTCAGAGTGACCCGTGTCCCTTTGCCCGGGTCGCTTTCGAGCGTGATGACGCCGCCCCAGCTCTCGACCAGGCGCCGGGCGATCGCCAGCCCCAGCCCCGCGCCGCTGGACGTGGTGGAGAACGTCGGCTCGAACACGCGGGGCAGCGCATCCGCGGGGATGCCTCGGCCGTCGTCGGCAACGGTCAGCTGCCGGCCGCTCGCGGCGACCTGCACCGTCACGCGCTTGGCCTCAGCGTTCCGCGCGTTCTCGAGCAGGTTCACCAGCACTTCCTTTACTTCATCCTTGCGTGCCAACGCCGGGGCGCCGTTACTGCCGCGCACTTCGAACCGCGTCGCCGAGCCGAGGTCGTAGAGCTGCACGACTTCCCGGGCGGTGGCCGCGAGATCTACCGGTTCGAGCGGCAGCTCTTCGCCTGCGGACGGCGCGCCGAAACGCGAGAACGCGCGCGCGATGCCGTCCAGCCGGTCGATTTCCGCCAGAATGCGCTCCGCGGTTTCCTGGAGGGTGGCTTCGAAGCTCGCGGACTGCGTTTTGCCGCCCCCCCGCACACGCTGCAGGTGCTGAATCCCCAGCCGGATCGGCGTCAACGGATTCTTGATCTCGTGGGCGACCTGCCGCGCCATTTCGCCCCACGCGATCACGCGCGCGGCGCGCGTCAACGCCGTCGCGTCGTCGAGCGCTATGACGCACCCGTCCGGCGCCGCGCCCAGCAACGCGAGCTGCACGCGAATCTGTCGCCCGCCGACCTCGAATTCGCGTTCCTGAATCACGTCGCGATTGGCGGCGATGAACTCGGCGACGGCCTGCCACACCGGCGCCCAACCCGCCGCGGTGGCCTGCGGGAGCACGTTCCCGGGCGTCAGCTCGTCGGCTTCGCCCAGCACCAGCTCCGACGCGCGCGGATTCGCCATCGTGACTCTGAGTCCTTCGTCCACGGCGATGACGCCGGTGGCGACGTTCGCGAGCACGCGCGCCGTCCGCATCCGGGCTTCCTCGAGCGCGTTCTGACTGCGTCGCACGTCGGTGGCCATCCGGTCGAACGCCGTGAGCACCGGCTCGAACTCGCGCGGCGTCCCGGGTGGGAAGGCCGGCGGCTCGCTGCCCCGCCCCACCGCGAGCGCCGCTTCGCGCAGCGCAGCGACCGGTTTGGCGAGGCGACGGGCGGCGAAGCCGGCGAGATACATGGCCGCCAACAAGCCGATGACTGTGCCGAGGACGAGGGCGAGCGCGAGATCCTCTTGCTGCTGCCGCACACTTTCGTCATCCAGCAACCGCGGTACCGCGAGCACCGCTTGCTCGCCGGGGACCCCTGGACCGACCACCCGGTACCCAATCCGCGTCCGGCGCCCCGCCACGCGCGCGTCCATCGTCAACTCGAGCTCATCCGCGAGGGTCGCCTGAAACGCCCTGGTCGCGAGGAATGGATCGACGAGTCCCAACTCCGCCAGCACGGGCGAGGAAGTCCCGATCAAGACGCCGCCGCGGTACAGCCACAGCTCGGCATCGAGGCGGCGGCCCAGCTCCGCAAGCGACTGCCGCACTGCGTCGGGGCTCTCCAGGGCGACACGCTCGGCGCCGCCGGCGGCATCACGGAGGGTCTGCCGAATCAAGAGGTCGCCGGCGCGGCGCGATTCGTCGGCGAGGCGCGCGAAACTCCACGCGGCAAAGCCGAGCACCGGCAGAACGAGAAACACGCTGAGCACCGCAGTGAGTTGCGCTCGATAGCTCGTGCGCAGCGTGGCGACGAGCGTCGCAATCCGTGGTCGCCACCCCTCGGCAATCGCCAACCCCAATAGCCAGACGCCGGCCAGCACCGCGACATCGAGCGCAACCACCAAGATGCCGCGGACCAGGAGCGCCCACGGTCCACGGAGGTCCACGCGCAGGTGGACGTGGCTGCCACCCTGGGGCAACTCGATCCGCCGCTCACCGCGCGCCGACCACTGCTCTCTGCGCCACTGCAGTGCATCGCTGAAGTGGCGTGCGGGCGTCTGCATGGGGAGCGAAAGCGTAATGGTGTATGGCGGCTCGACATGCGGTTCTCCGCGCAAAAACCTGGCGACCCGGTCAGGCGGCAAGTAACGCGTTCGCGGCCCGACACCGACGGTCAGGACGGTGCCATTGGTCAGCGGTGCCAGGAGGACATAGTGAATGCCGGGACTCCGCGCCAACCGCTCGACGCACGGTCCCTCGGCCGTCCGCGCCAGGGTCGATAACAGCGCGGGGGGAAGATCGAGCGATGCCAGCCGCAGCTCGGCCAGGAGCGCCCCGTCACTGCTCCACAACCCCAGCATCGCGGGATAGTCCTCAGCGACGAGCGGCGATGTCGCCCACAGCGCATACAGATCGGCGGCGCTGCGCGGCGGCGTCTGCGAGGGCGCGGCGACCTGCTGGCTCAGCCGTTCGAGCAACGCGACAGCGACGGCATCGCCCTCCTGCCCGAGGCGCTGCGCGTCGCGACTAGCGAGCGCGAGCCGGCCTTCAACCGCGGCGCCCCATGCCAGCAGCGCGGCCGCAGTCCCCGCCACCACCCCCATGCCGACCAGCGCCCAGCGACGCGGTGCCGGAAGAATCACGCCGACAAGCGCGGGCAACCACAGGAACGTATACCACTCCGGCCAGGCGCCATGCGGGTCCCACAACCAGAGCCCGCCGATGGCCGCGAGCGCGCCCCACGCACAGGCCGCCGGCAGCGCCCAGCTCACGCGCATGGGTTCCGTCGAGCCGCGAACCAGCGCGGCCGCCAGCAGGATGATGGCCATCGCCGTCACCGCGAGCGCGGTTTGCCAGGACAACCAAAGACCCAGACTCACCCCAGTCGCCGGTGGCGCGATGCCCCGGCCGAAATAGCGGACCACATACGGCGCGAACAGGATGAGCAGCGTCGCCGCCGCGATTCCCCACCAGCGGCGCGGCACCCCCCGCCGCCATAACCAGCCGGCTGCGAGCAGGAGGAGCACCCCGGATACGAAGAGCGAGCCGGCGGACGTGCCGATAACTCCCGCGATGGGACGATAAAACGTGGCGGGCGAAAACCAGGCGGCCGGCCCCATCGGCGCTCGCACCACCGTCCATGCTCCCACGAGCGCCACCGCCCAGCGACCTCGGCCCGGAGGGGCCGCGACGAGCAGGAGCACGAGCAGTGCAACGAGGGCCAGGCGCGCGAACCACGCGGTGCGCGCGAGGGCAGCGAGTTTCGCGTCTCCCTGCGAGGGCGAAATTGTCTGCACCGAAAACAGCGTATCGCCCTGCTCGCAACCGCTCGGCGGCGGGCAAATCTCGAATACACTCGAATCGCGGGGCCCTAGCCCGGCAGGAAAAAACCGCAGCGAGACATCGTGTTCGCGCGCGAAGGCCGCGGCGACCGAGCGATCGCCGTCGGCGATGGCCGGCGCCGCCCAGAGGAGGACGTTGCCGACGGCGACGCCGCCAAGCGTCTGGCGGCGTGCCTCGAGGACCGCGTAGAATGGAGTCATGACCGCTTGCAGCTCGGTCGTGTCCGGCGGGGGCCTGGGAATCATACGGTGCCGGCCTAACCAGGCCATGGGCGACGCGTTGGGATCGGCCGGGACTATGGCGACCCCTCGCTCGATCGCCTGCCTCCCACCCACGTCCTCGCGCAGCCGGTCGAACACCGCAGGCCGCGGGAGGGCTGCTGCCGCCGCCGCGCGTTCCGCCAGGCGGCGGGCTTCGGCGATGGCGGATCCGAGGGCGTGCTGCAGTGCGCGCGACGTCGCCGGCACACGCGACTCCCGCAATGCCGGCCAGCAACACTCGATGCGCCGGATCCGCAGCGCGCCGCTAACGAGCACGACACCGAGGAGCAAGCTCACCGCCGCCGCGGCGACAGCGAGCTTAGGCCGCGGCGCGGGGGGCCGAACGGCGAGCACGACAGCACCGAGCGCTGCCGCCGCAGCGAGCACGGCCCACAGGGCTGCCTCGCCGCGCAACCATTCGGCGGTCGCCAGCGTGGCGAGGCAACCAGCGATTACGACGTGCCCTTGCCGCTGCACCTGAGTGTTCTCACCCCCGATGCCGTGCGCGCCGCGCTCGCGCGCGACTCACGGCTCTTGGTGCCGGTAGGCACCTGCGAACAGCACGGCCCTCATCTACCACTGGGTTGCGACACGCTCATCGTCGAGCGGCTTGCCGATGATCTCTCAGCCCGCTTCAACGTACTCCGGGCGCCCACCATCTCGTATGGCGTCAACACCGCCACCAAGCGACCATACCCAGGTAACGCGGCCGTGCGCCGTAAGACGTTGCACCGCTGGATGAACGATCTACTCGGCTCCTGGGAGCAGTGCGGCGTGGACCCCTTCATTATTCTTACCGCCCATGGGCACGACCCTCATCAGGAAGCCCTGTCCACGCTGCGCACCAGGCGGGCGCGGGTGTTCACGGTGGACATTTTCGCGCTCGACTTCACGGAATATCTCGACGACCCCACCGGTCCAACGCATGGCGGCGAGCTCGATACCTCCCTCATGCTGTACCTCGCGCCGGAGCTCGTCCGCATGGAGCTCGCGCAGGATTACCTCCTGACCGAGCGCCAAGTCGCCCGCTTCCGGCGCCGCGCCGCAGGGTCGGTCCCTGCCCTCTCCCCTGGCTCCCTGGGGCGACCCACGCTCGCTTCAGCCGAAAAGGGCGCACGCCTGTATAAGATGATTCATGACCGTATCGCGACGCGAGTTTTGGGAGCCGTAGCCGCATGACCCCGTGTCTCTTCGCCTTGGCGCTGCTGCAGGCGGCTGCCGGAACCCCGCTGGATGAGGGGGTCCTCGTCGTGCGCGTGGACACATCGGAGGTGGCGCGCGAATCATTCCGGCTGAGCCATGGACGCCTCTCGCGCGGCGACGCGGGCTGGACCCTGGCGACTACCATCCGCTACGATCGAGCGCGGCCCGTCGTCGTGCTCGCGCCGATTTTGGAAGTGAACGGCGATACGATGCCCGCCACGTTGCAATACGACGTGGCCGATCCGCGCCAGCCGTCGCGTATTCTCGGCGAGCTGGGCCGGGGGCGTTTCACGGTGCGATTTGTCTCCCGCGCCACAGAGCGGGCGCGAGAATTCCCCACCGGGCAGCGCGCCCTCGTGCTCGACGATTCGGTGTTCGCGCTCTACGTGTTCGCTTCCTGGCTCGCGACGTCCGAGCCCGCCAACCTGACGGCGATCTACCCGCGAGCGCTGCGACGCGGGGCCATCCAGATCCAGGACCATGGCCTTGTCGCGACCACACTCAACCGAGATTCCGCCCGCCTGCGTCACATCACGATCGGTGGCGAAGGTCAGGACACCGCTCATCTCTGGCTCGATGCGGCCGGCCGCCTCATGAAGGTCGAAATTCCCTCACGCCGTCTCACCGCGGAGCGCCTCGCGGGCGGTTGACCTTGCTGTCAGGTCCGCCCGGACTAGGTTCTCTGTCGCAGGCCGAAACCCACTTGCGCAGTCGCGCGTAGGGGGGGCGACCTCACGACATATCTTCCTTAAGGACGACCATGAAACACGTGTTGATCGTGGCGGGCCTCCTTGTGGGCCCTGCCGCCCTCGCCGCAGCACAGCAGCCTACAGCTCCCAACCCCACCACCGTGACCGCGGCGCTATCCCTCGCCGACGCCATCGCCGTGGCTCGCGACAAGAATCCGGCGTACCGGCAAGCCCAGAACAATCGTGGGCCGGCTGCCTGGGGCGTGCGCAACGCCTTCTCCAGCCTGCTGATCCCGTCGTTCACGGCAGCCGGCGGCATGACGTACACCGGCCCCGGATCCCAGACGTTCCTGACCTCCAGCTTCACGCAGAGCGTCTCGACGGTCTCGTCGTTCTACGACCTCGGACTCTCATGGCAGCTCTCGGGAACCACGCTGTCGCAGCCGGGACTGGCGAAGGCGCAGCAGCGCGCCACCGATGCGGACATCGCCGGCGCCGAGAACCTCCTCGTCACCGGGATCAAGCAGCAGTACCTGTCGGTGCTCCAGGCCGATGCCCAGGCGGACTTGGCGCGCAAGACGCTGCAGCGCAATGAAGAGTTCTTGAAACTGGCGCAGGCGCGGTACGGCGTCGGCCAAGCGACGCTGATTGACGTACGGCAGGCGCAGGTCGCGCGCGGACAGGCCGCGGTCGGGCTGCTCCGGGCGCAGACCGTCGTGAACGTCGAGAAACTCCGCTTGTTCGAGCAGATGGGTGTGACGCCGCCGATCGATGTCGCCGCGGTGCGGTTGACGGATTCGTTCACCGTGCAGACCCCGGCATGGCAACTGCCCGATCTGTTGACGATGGCGGAGGCACAGAACCCCGCACTCAAAGCATTGCGCGCGCGCGAGGACGCGGCCGCGTGGGGTTCGCGGGCCGCGAAGTCGAGCTACGGTCCAACGGTGTCGCTATCCGCCGGCTGGTCGGGCTTCACGCAGCAGTTCACCGACGTGGACCCGATCATCTTCAATCAGCAAACGGCGTTCGGGAACCAGCTGACTGAGTGCCAGGACAACAACACGATCCGGGTGAGCGCGGGGTTACCGGCGAACAATTGCAACGGATTCATCTGGGGCGCGTCCAATGAGCAGGCGATCCGCGATGCGAACTCCGTGTTCCCGTTCCAATTTACGCAGCAGCCGTTTCAGGCGCGTCTGACCGTGACGCTGCCGATCTTTACAAACTTTGCGCAGCAGCTGCGTGTCTCAGAAGCGCGGGCGCAGCACGGCGATCTCGAGGAAGCGGTGCGGGCGCGCGGTTTGGCGGTGCAGACGGACGTGAGTCAGGCCTTCCTCACGCTCCAGACCGCGTACCAGACCGTGGGATTGCAGGACACGAACCGCTCCGCAGCGCGTGAGCAGCTGCAGCTGGCAACCGAGCGCTACCGCGTCGGCTCGGGAACGTTCTTCGAGCTGCTGGATGCCCAGGTCGCCGCGCTGCGCGCCGAGAGCGACGCCGTGAATGCGACGTACGACTACCACAAGGCCCTGGCGGCATTGGAAGCCGCCGTCGGCCGCAGCTTGCGTTAACCGAGAGGATCGAGCCGCCATGTCTAAGCGGAATAAGGTGTTCTTGGGAGTTGGGGGAGGAGTCCTGCTTGTCGTGCTGGTGTTGGTCAGTGCCAGCGCCAAGCGCGAAAAGGGGATCGAGGTGCGGTTCGAGCAGGTGGGGCGCCGCGACCTCGTCGCCGCCGTCACCGCCAGCGGGAAGATCCAGCCCAAGAAAAAGGTGGACATCAGCGCCGACATCACGGGCCGGATCACGCGCATCGCCGTACGCGAGGGCGATTACGTGCAGAAGGGTCAGTTCCTGCTCCAGATCGACGCCACGATCTATCAGGCGAATCTGCAGCGGGCGAATGCGGCGATGTCGTCGGCTCAGGCGGGCGCCGTGCAGGCGCGCGCCACGCGCGACCAGTCACAACGGGCCCTGCAGCGCACCAAGGAGCTGCGCGAGCAGAACCCGAACCTGATCTCGCAGGAGCAGCTCGAGCAGGCCCAGACCGCGTTTGACATCGCTGACGCCAACCTCACGGCGTCACAGCATCTCGTGGAGCAAGCGCGCGCCGGCCTGCAGGAAGCCCGCGACCAGTTGGCCAAGACCCATCTCGTCGCGCCGATGGCGGGCCGGGTCACGCGCCTGGCGGTCGAGGAGGGCGAGGTAGCGGTGCCGGGGACGTTCTCGCGCGAGACCGGCTTGCTGCTCACAATCTCGGATCTGTCGGTCATCCAAACCACGGTGAACGTGGACGAGACCGACGTCGTGCGGCTCCATCTCGGTGACTCGGTGGAGGTCACGATCGATGCCTTCCCCGACACGACGTTCGTCGGCCGCGTCACCAAGGTCTCCAACAGCGCGATTCTGACGGCCGCCTCCGCCGCCACCGGCCAGAACGACCGCGCCGTGGACTATGAGGTGGAGATTACGCTGGCCAACCCCCCTTCCGACGTGCGTCCCGACCTCTCGGCGACCGCGCGGATCGTGACGGACACGCGGAAGCAGGCGCTGGCCATTCCGATCATCGCGCTGACGGTGCGTGAGAATACGCCCGTCTCGACCGAACAGCGGCCGGCCCGCGGAACGGCTCAAGCCGCAACGCCGAGCGCCGATTCGACCAAGCGGAATGCGCAGGGCGGCACTAAGAAGGAGGCGGAAGGGGTGTTCCTGGTGCACAACGGCGTCGCCACGTTCCATACGGTGAAGGTGGGCATCGCCGGCGAGGAGTATTTCGAGGTCGTCGAAGGCGTCCATCAGGGCGATACGATCGTCGCCGGGCCCTATCAGGCGATTCGCGATCTCAAGGAAGGGGCGCGCGTGCGTCCCAGCCGCGAATCGTCCGATACGACGAACCGGCGGCGCTCGTGAGCACGGTCCAGCTGTTTCGCACGGGGGATACGCCGCTCCCCGACGTCATCATCCTGACCCACAAGCTGACGCGCGAGTACGACATGGGCTCCGAGCTCGTGCGCGCGCTGCGCGGCGTCAGCGTGCAGATCCGCAAGAACGAATACGTGGCCGTCATGGGCCCATCCGGGTCGGGCAAGTCCACCCTGATGAACCTCGTCGGCTGCCTCGACACGCCGACGAGCGGCGAATACTGGCTCAACGGCCAGAAGGTGAGCGATCTGGCGGATGACGAGCTGGCCCGCATTCGCAACAAGGAAATCGGGTTCGTGTTCCAGACGTTCAACCTGCTGCCCCGCGCCGATGCGCTGCACAACGTCGAATTGCCGTTGATCTACGCCGGCCTCTCGGCGCGAATCCGGCGCCAGCGTGCCGCGCACGCGCTCGAGCGGGTCGGTCTCGGCGACCGCATGGACCACAAGCCCAATGAGCTCTCCGGCGGGCAGCGCCAGCGCGTCGCGATCGCGCGCGCGCTCGTGAACGAGCCCAGCATCCTGCTCGCCGACGAGCCGACCGGAAATCTCGACTCCACGACCAGCACCGAGATCATGGCGGTCTTCAGCGAGCTGCATCGCCAGGGTCAGACGGTGGTGATGGTGACGCACGAGCAGGACATCGCCGCGCACGCCGCGCGCGTCATCACGTTGCGCGATGGCGTGGTGGCCACCGATCAGCTGCAGGCGGCCTGAGTGCCGTTCTATGAAGCGATGCGGCTCGCGCTGCAAACGCTCCGGGCGCAGAAGCTGAAGAGCGGCTTCTCGCTGCTCGGCGTCTTCATCGGCGTGGCGTCGTTGATCGGCGCCTGGTCGATCGTCAACGGCGTGAATCGCTACATGACGGAGAAGTTTGCCCAAACGCTGTACGGGGTGAACACGTTCCAGCTGCGCCGCCGGCCGATGTTCTCGCCGAACGTCCCCGACTCCGTGTGGCGCGCGTGGGCGCGGCGGCCGCGCATCCGCTTCAGCGATGCCGACGCGGTCAGCCAAGGGCTCACCGTCCCGGTGATCACCGCCTGGCAATCGAGCGACAACGTCACGGTATCCTACAGCAACAAGGAAGCGCGGGACATCGAGCTGACCGCGGCGAGCGAGCGCTATTTCGACATCAAGAACCTCAAGATCGCGATCGGCCGGCCCTTCACCGGCGAGGAAAATCGCTCTGGCACGCCGGTCGTGGTCTTGGGCGATGCGGTCGCACAGCGGTTGTTCGCGGGTCGTGTGCCGCTCGGAAAAAATGTTCGGATCGGCGGCGTCCCCTATCGGGTCATCGGCGTCGTGACGAAGCAGGGCAGCATTCTGGGCTTCCCGCTCGACCGCTTCGTGGTGGTCCCGGCCCTGTCACCGGCGCAGAACCTGGTGAATCCGCCCGGCATTCTCGACGCGTTCCTCGTGAAAGCCCGGTCGGAACCCGAGATGCGCGAAGCGATCTCGCAGGCGGAAGGCATCATGCGCGGCCGCCGCCACCTGCGGCCCAGGCAGGACAACAACTTCGTGCTCGAAACATCAGAAGGCGTGCAGCGGTTCTGGGCCGGGATCAGCCGCATTCTCGTCGTGCTGCTCCCGGGCATCGTGGTGATATCCCTCGTCATCGGCGGCATCGTGATCATGAACATCATGCTCATGGCCGTGGCCGAACGCACGCGAGAAATCGGCTTGCGGAAATCGCTCGGCGCCCGCCGCCGGGACGTGTTGCGCCAGTTTCTGGCAGAGTCGACCGCGATCGCGACCGTGGGCGCGGCGTTCGGCATTATCGCCGGGATCGGTCTCACCATCGTGATCGACAAGATCTCTCCACTTCCAGCCAGCGTGTCACCGATGTCGATCGTGCTCGGCGTCATTATGGGCGCGGGCGTGGGCGTCGTCGCCGGGGTCTATCCCGCGAGCCGTGCGGCGCGACTCGATCCGATCGCGGCGCTGCGGCAGGAGTAGCGCATGACGCAACTGTTTGAGGGGGTCGGCATCGCACTCACCTCGCTCCGCGCCCACAAGATGCGGGCCGCCCTCACGATCCTCGGCGTCGCCATCGGCGTCACCGTCGTGATGGTCATCGGGGCGCTGATCAGCGGGTTCAACAAGGGCATCACCGACATGCTGGCGTCGCTGGGGCCGAAGACGTTCTGGGTGGGGCGCTACTGGGGAGGCCAGGGCGACGAGGACCCCGAGGACCCGAATCCGTGGCGCCGCCGGCCGCCGATCACGGTCGAAGAAGCAAACCGGTTGGCGCAGCTCCCCACGATCGCCTTCGTGGTCGTGGACGAGGGCACATCCGCGGACGTCGAGTTCGAGGGTCACCGTCTCGCCGCCGTGCGGATCCGCGGCCGCAATGCCGACTGGCCCAAGATCGAAGGCGGCCGCATCGATCCAGGGCGCTCGTTTTCGCACCTGGAGGACGCCGCGAACGCGCACGTGGTGGTGGTGAACACCAAGCTCGCCGAAAATCTCTTTGGGCAACGCGACCCGATGAATCGACGGGTCAAGATCGGTGGACTCCCGTACGACGTCGTGGGCGTGTACGAACCGCCACCTCGACTCTTCGGCGAGGGCGACCAGCCGGAAGTCATGATTCCCCACGGCACGTTCGTGAAGGACCTGACTTACTGGCCGGGCTGGATGGACATGTTCGTCGTGCCGCAGGATTCGGTATCCCTCGAGCGTGCGATCGACGACGTGACGATGGCGCTGCGAACTATGCGCGGGCTCCGGCCCGGGCAGAAGAACAACTTCGACGCGATCAGCCAGGAAGTGTACGTGCAGGCCATCGACAGTTTCACGCTCGTGGCCCGCGTGTTGATGATCGCGCTATCGATGGTGGGGCTGATGGTCGGGGGCATTGGGGTGGTCGCGATCATGATGATTTCCGTCACCGAGCGTACGCGCGAGATCGGTGTGCGCAAAGCGCTGGGAGCGACGAAGCGCGAAGTCATGTGGCAATTCCTGGTCGAGGCCTCAACCCTCACGCTCGTTGGAGGGGTCGTCGGCATGGTGATCGGTTGGGGGATCGCCATCCTGCTTCACGCCTTGACGCCGGTGCCCGCTTATGTGCCGCTTGGCTCGGTCATTCTCGCGCTGTCGGCCGCGGCGGTGACGGGGCTGCTCTTCGGCATTTATCCTGCGAGCAAAGCGGCGCGACTGGATCCGGTAGAAGCGTTGCGATACGAATAACGGGAGCCGTTTCCCGTTAGTTTTCACGCGCCATGCCCCTCTTCGAGGCGGTGCGTCTCGCGCTGCAAACCGTCTGGAGCCACAAGCTCCGGTCGTTCTTCACGCTCCTCGGCATCATCGTCTCGGTCGCGTTTCTGGTCGCGGTGGTCGCCGTCATTCAGGGGATGAACGCGTACGTTCGCGAGCGGCTGGCAGGCGCGATCGTCGGCGTCAACGCGTTCCAGATCCGCCGCGATCCGATTCAGGTCGGATTCATCGACGACGAGGAGTGGAAACAGATCCAGCGCCGGCCGATCATCGCTCCCGAAGACGTCGAATTCATCGAGCGCGCCGTTCCCGACGCCGAGGCCATCGCATTGCAGTCGGGTTGGCCGACCCCGATGGCCGACGTGCAGTGGAGAAACCGCACGACGGGCGACGTGTTCATCTTCGGCGTGACGGCCCCGTACGTGCTGGTGCAGGACTATGCGTTTGCCGCCGGCGCGCCGCTCACGGATATCGATCTCCAGCAACGGCGCTACGTCGCGGTGCTTGGCTACGATGTCGCCGACAAGCTGTTCGGCAATATCGAGGCCGCCATCGGCCGGTCGATTCGCGTGCACGGGATTCAGCTGGTCGTGAAGGGCGTGATCGCCCGCAAGGGCACGGTGCTGGGGCAATCGTGGGACGGCTTTGTGATGCTGCCGCTGACCACGTTCGAATCGATGTACGGGCGCCGCCAGACGATGGTGATCTCGGTCAAGATGGCGACGGCGGAGCTGGTCGGCCCGGCGATGCTGCGCGCCGAGGAGGCGATGCGCATCGCGCACCGGCTCCGGCCGGGGAGCGACAACGACTTCACCGTCGACACCGGTGAGGGATTGATCGCGTTCTGGGGCAGGCTCACGCGCGTCATCTTCACCGTCGTGCCGGCCGTCGTCGTCATCGGCATCGTGGTGGGCGGGATCGTGATCATGAACATCATGCTGATGAGCGTCACGGAGCGGACGCGCGAGATCGGGATTCGCAAGGCACTGGGCGCGTCGCGCCGCGACATCCGCCGCCAATTCTTCGCCGAGGCGCTGACCCTGTCGCTGCTCGGCGGCGTGGCCGGCATGCTCGCGGGCTCCGCCCTGGCGGGCCTCGTGCAGGTCATCTCGCCGCTGCCGGCCCGGGTCACCGCCTGGTCCATCGGCATCGCGCTGCTGCTCGGCATCGTCGTCGGAGTCGCATTCGGCGTTTACCCGGCCCATCGTGCCTCGCGCCTCGATCCCATCGAGGCCCTCCGCCAGGAATAGATGGCCGCCGCTCCTCTCCACTCGGTGCGCGAGGGTTGGCGCATCGCCCTGGAACAGCTGCGCGCCAACAAGCTGCGCTCCGGACTGACCGTCCTCGGCGTGGTGATCGGCATCGCGACGGTGATGGCCATGGCGTCGATCGTGGCGGGATTCCGCGAGCAGATCGTCAACACGCTGGAGGTCGTGGGTCCGACCACGTTCCGCGTGCTGCGCTACTTCTCCACGACCGGCGTGAATCCCGACGCGGTGCCGCGCGAGGTGCGCATCCGGCCGAAGCTGATTCCGCAGGAAGCCGAGGCCATCGCCCGCCTCCCCGAGATCCATTATGCGGCGATCTGGACTCAACTGTTTCAGCGGTTCGAATACGGCGGCAATCGCACCCGGATCCTCGGCGTGTTCGGCGCCGATGACCGCTTCATGGAGATCCTGGGCGGCGGCATCACGCTGGGGCGTTCCTTCACGGCCGCGGAGCTGCGCGGCGGAGACCCGATCGTCATCGTCGAGCAGCGGACCATCGACCGGTTGTTCGGCGCGATCAATCCGCTGGGCCGTATCGTACGCATCGGCGGCAACCCGTTCCGGGTGTTGGGCGTCTGGCAACGGCCGACGAACATCTTCGAGGTGCCGGGCACACCGGAGATCGCGGCAATCATGCCGTTCGAGACCGCCCGGCGCAGCTTCTTCATCGACGAGGTGAACGGCCTCATCATTCTCGTGAAGCCGAAGCCGGAATTCACGGTCACCCGGGCGATGGATGCGGCCACCCTGACCTTGCGGCGCATGCGCGGCATCCGGGCGGGCGACCCGAACACCTTTGATCTGCTCACGTCCGATCAGGTCCTGAGTATCTTCGACAGCCTGACGTTCGCGTTCTTTTTCGTCATGCTCGTGCTGTCCAGCATCGCGTTGATGGTGGGGGGAATCGGAGTCATGGCGATCATGATGGTGTCGGTCACCAGCCGCACGCGTGAGATCGGCCTGCGCAAGGCGTTAGGCGCGACGCGGCGCGCGATCCTGTGGCAGTTCCTCGTCGAAGCCGCCACGCTGACGCTGCTCGGCGGCATCATCGGCATCGTGCTGGGATTGGGCGCGGGAGAAGTGCTGAAACGCTTGCTCGCATTCAACACGACGGTCCCCGTCGTCCCGGCAGCGATCGCCACCGTCGCGTCGATCGGTGTAGGCTTGGTGTTCGGCATCGCGCCGGCGGCGCGGGCGGCGAAGCTGGATCCGGTTGAGGCACTACGATATGAATGACAGGAAACGAGAAATGGGAAACGGGAAACGTGGTGCTATGCCGAGCTACGTTTCCTGTTGCACGTTTCCCGTTTCCCGACAGGGGGCACACTAATCAGTGACCGACACCGTTGACCTTTTGGCGATCGCCGCCCACCCCGACGACGTCGAGTTGACGTGCGGGGGCACGCTCGCCAAGGCGGCGCGCGCGGGACACCGCGTCGGCATCATCGATCTCACGCAAGGCGAAATGGGAACGCGCGGCGACGCTGCGACCCGTGCCGCCGAAGCGGAGCGCGCAGCGAAGACGCTGGGCGTCGTCGTCCGACTCAATGCCGGAATGCCGGACGCGCATCTCACGAATGATGAAGCGTCGAAACAGCACGTCGTAGAATTGATCCGTCGAATGAAACCCCGGGTGGTGATCCTGCCCTTCCCCGTGGGCCGGCATCCGGATCATCGGATTGCATCAGAGCTGGGGCGGGATGCGTGTTATCTCGCCGGCCTGGCGAAGTACGCGCCAGGAAAGGGGGGCGAGGCGCACCGTCCCTACAAGCTGTTGTATGCGCTCGCGTATAGAGAAGACCCGGTCAAGCCAACGTTCGTCGTGGATATTTCGGAAGTGTTCGAGACGAAGATGGAGGCGATCCGCTGCTATGCGTCTCAGTTCACCGGCGCGAAGGCCGCCGGGGAGATCCACCCGACCGGACAGGACCTGTACGAGCTGATCCGCGTCCAGTCGGCGCACTACGGGTCGCTGATCCGGCGCCGCTACGGCGAACCGTTCTACACGGCCGAGACGCACGAGGTCGATGACGTGCTCCAGCTTGGCGTGCAGTCCATCTAGTTGGTAAATTGCGAACCCCATGACCAAGCGCATCACGTATCTGGATAACGCCGCCACGACGCCGGTGCGGCCGGAGGTGTTGGAGGCCATGCTCCCCTACCTGGGGAACGCAGCCTTCGGCAATCCGTCCTCGGCGCACCGCTTTGGGCGCGCAGCGCGCGCCGGTATCGAAGAGGCGAAGCGTTCCGTCGCCGAAGCCCTGGGCGCCGAGCCGAATCAAGTCGTCTTCACCTCAGGCGGCACGGAAGCCGATAACCTCGCGATCATCGGCGCCGCGCTCGCGGCCAAGGGCCGTGGCGGACCGTTCCGCGTCGCGGTCACGGCCACCGAGCACAAGGCGGCGCTCGCGGCCGCGCATGCCGTGAAGCATCTGGGCGGTGAGGAGATCATCCTGCCCGTCACGGCATCCGGACAGATCGAGAATGGCGCGCTCAGCGCCGCGCTCGAGCGCGGCGTCGCAATCGTAAGCGTGATGTGGGTAAATAATGAGGTGGGGACCGTCCAGCCCGTCGCCGAGCTGGCGACGCGATGTTGCGACGCCGGAGTGCTGTTCCACACCGACGCGGTCCAGGCGTTCGGCAAGATTCCGGTATCGCTGCGCGACGTCAGCTGCACCCTCCTCACGATTTCCGGCCACAAGATCGGCGCCCCCAAGGGGATCGGCGCCTTGATCGTGCGCGACCGCAAGGCGGTCGAGGCGATCATTCACGGCGGCGGCCAGCAATTCGGCATCCGGCCCGGCACCGAGAACGTGCCCGGCATCGTGGGACTGGGCGTGGCGGCGCGGCTCGCGATGGAGGAGCGGCAGGCGCTCGCGCAGCGGCTGCACGAGCTGCGCGACGAGCTGGAGCGCCGCCTGGTCGCGATCGTCCCCGACGCGGTCATCAACGGCTGGCAGGGCGAACGGGCACCGCACATCTCGAACGTGTCCATTCCCGGCACCGACAGCGAGGCGCTGCTGATGCACCTCGATCTGGCCGGAATCGCCTGCTCATCCGGCTCCGCCTGTAGCACCGGGGCCATCGAGCCATCGCACGTGCTGACGGCGATGGGCGTCCCGCGCGAGCTGGGCGTCGCGGCGCTGCGGTTCTCGTTGGGCAAGGACAGCACGATGGAGGACGTCGACGCTGTGGGCGCAGTCTTGCCGCGGATTGTAGAGAAGGTGCGCTCACTTTCGACGGTGCTGCATCGATGATGCCGGACGGTCTGACGGTCGGACGGTCGGACGGACCTGCGAAGGGCCGGGTACTGGTCGCCATGTCCGGTGGTGTCGATTCGTCCGTGGCAGCGGCAATACTCGTGGAGCAAGGCTATGAAGTCATCGGGGCCACGATGAAGCTGTTCTGCTACGGGGACAGCGTTCCCGACCGCCCGTGCTGCTCGCTCGACTCGATCACCGACGCCAAGCTCGTCGCGCACAAGCTCGGGATTCCCCACTACGTGCTGAATCTCGGGGACCGGTTCGGCCACGACGTGATCGAGAACTTCGTTTCCGAGTACGCGCGGGGGCGGACGCCGATCCCCTGTGTGCGCTGCAACTCGTTCACCAAGTTCCGTGACTTCCTCTACCATGCCGACGCGCTCGATTGCGATGCGATCGCGACCGGGCACTACGCGATCGCGCGGGATGGCGCGCTGTTTCGCGGGCTGGACCGCCAGAAGGATCAGTCCTACTTCTTGTGGGGCATCGATCGCGCGGTCGTATGGCGTATGCTCACGCCCGTCGGCGGGCTCACCAAGGCGGAGACGAGGAACGTCGCCCGGACGCTAGGATTGCTGACCGCAGACAAGCAAGAATCGGTCGAGATCTGTTTCGTGCCCGACGACGACTACGTCGCCGTGCTCGAGCAACATCTCCCCGCGGATGCGCCCGCACTTTCGCCCGGGGCGTTCGTCACGACGACTGGCGACGTCATCGGCGAGCACGAGGGCTTCGCGCGCTACACCGTGGGCCAGCGCCGCGGCTTGCCGGGCGGATTCGACGAGCCGCTGTACGTCGTCGCAATCCGCCCCGCGACGCGCGAGGTCGTGGTCGGGCGCGGCGTGGAGTTGTTCGGACACGACGTGTCCCTCGAGGAGGTCAATTGGCTCGCGGATCCGCTCGCCGTCGGTGACGCGGTGTGGGTGCAATGCCGCTATCGCGCGCGGGCCGTGCCCGGCACGATTGCTGCTCATGCCGACGGCCGCCTCGCGCTGCGGCTCGCCGAGCCGGTCCGGGCGATCGCACCAGGGCAGTCAGGCGTGCTGTACGACGCCGACGAGCGGCTGCTGGGTGGTGGCATCATCGCCTAGCCTCGGCCGGCGTGCGGGGGGTCACAGCACCTCCGGTCGCAGCGCGTGCAGAATTCAATTTCGTCCTCTCTTCCCTTCTGGAGGCAGCATGCGGTTGCATCTTCGTGGCGCCCTCGCGGTCGCAGTACTCAGTGCCGCGTGCGGCAAGGACTCCGTCGGTCCCAAGTCGCCCGCCGATCCCCAGGCGACGACGGCGCAGCTCCAATCCTTGGGTTCGATCTTCGACGTCCCCGCCCTGAACAGCTTGTCTGCGGTTTCCGACTCGATAACGCCGACGTCGGCAGTCGTACCGGCGCTCCAGTTGGCCGCCGCGTCCAATCCGCTGATGCAGTCCAGGCTGCGGCCGTACGCCGAACGCATCGAGGGCGCTCGCGTTTTCACGCGCCT
This sequence comes from Gemmatimonadales bacterium, assembly GCA_036002655.1. Taxonomy (GTDB): domain Bacteria; phylum Gemmatimonadota; class Gemmatimonadetes; order Gemmatimonadales; family GWC2-71-9; genus 20CM-2-65-7. The sequence goes on along the minus strand of DASYTD010000044.1, from coordinate 12,017 downwards.
AGTCCCGCAAATGAGTGTGAGCCGGGCGGCGGCGGCGGCGGCGCTGTTCCCCCCGGCGCTGCTGGGCAAGACATTCGAATGGAATTTCACGGCACTCCGATACGACACAACCGCGCGCACCGGCGCCCCGGGTACCGGCGTGCGATTCATCCTCTATGCCATCGATGAGCTGACCGGCTCTCCGGCTGGACCAGCCCCCGGCGTCGAAGTCGGCTACATCGATCTCATGGACGAAACGGGCAGCGGCAATCCGAAGGTGCACGTCATCGTAGCAGGCGTCGGTGGGACGCCGGTCTATGTCGATTACACGGTGACGCTCGCCAGCCAATCAGCCACGTCGGTAAAAATCACGACCGCCGGTTACATCACGAATGGCGCGTCGTCGCCTGATTCGCTGCGCTTCAACGGAGCGATCACGCTTTCCGGATCGCCGTCGAGTGTCAGCGTCACGGAAGACGTCTCGTTCGACGTCAATTCCCACGACATTCACGTGCGCAATTGGCAGCGGGTCACGTTCGCCGATCCGGAACTCAGCCTCCGGATCTCGTTCCGCTTCGAGCACGCGGGCGAAGTCGTCACGCTCGATGGCACATTGGATGTCAATGAGTCAACACACGAAGTGAGCGGCTCCGTTACGTCTAAGGTGGACGGCGGGCTGTTCGCCACCTGCAACGTCAACGGCACGTCGAGCAGCTTCACGCTCACCTGCACGGGCGCGGACGACGACGGCCTGAACGCAGACGAGCACGCGGCGCTGGATGCGCTGGGCGAAGCCGCAGGGAACATCACGAGCCTGTTCGAAGGGATCCTCCTCCCCGCGATTGCGGTGTTGGCCGGCGCCGCGTAAGCGGTCGCCATAAGCGGTAGCAACCCCCCGTCCGGCTCTGGCCGGGCGGGGGGTTGTTTTGTTGAAACTCTCTCTGAATCCTGCCAGCCTTCCCGCCTCGTTGGCCACATCATTCTTTGGCATTAGCTCCTCGGAACGGCTTTGAGTGCCGCAAAAACAGCCGTTCATGCCGCAAAATCGACCTACCGCTTCCTGATCGATGTGTCGAACATCAAAACAACCATCACCAGGACCCCATATGCAGCACACGGCTCGCAGCATCTTAAATCTGGCATCGCTGACGCTGGTTAGTGTTGGCTGCGCTGATCGGTCAATTCCGTTGAGTCAGCAGCCAAGTGTCACTTCGCAAAGCGCCGTTACCGACACTAGCGAAGGGGTCATCGTAATCCTTGCTGACTCTAATCTTAGTCCGCGAATATTTGCCGAACAGATTCTGGCAACCTACGGTGGAACGATCCGTTATGTCTTTAATCATGGAACGAAGGGTTTCTCTGCGGTATTGCCGCCGGCAGCGGTACGCAGCCTTCGTAGCAACCCAGCCGTTCGATATGTTGAGCCGATTCAATTCATCATGCCCGTGGATCACACAAACCAGGCGAATGCAACCTGGGGAATTGATAGAGTTGATCACCGGAATTTACCGCTTGACCAATACTACAATTACAGCGGGACGGGGGTCGGCGTTACGGCTTACATCATTGATACCGGCATCCGAACGACACACGACGATTTTGGTGGCAGAGCCTCACTGGGATTCGATGTGTTTGGGGGTAATGGGGAAGACGCTGGGCCCGACCCGAACTGTGCTGGACATGGGACGCACGTCGCAGGCACTGTAGGCGGTACCACCTATGGGATCGCAAAACAGGTCGAGCTGCGAGCGGTACGAGTGATCGATTGCAATCCAAACACCCGGGACTCTATAGATCACGCACTTAGGGCAATCGACTCAGTCATCGGCAACCACGCTACCCCTGCGGTGGCAAATATCAGCCTCGCTGCGATCGATGCATCTGGACGAGAGACAACGAGCCAAGCGTTCGATGACAAGGTGCGGGATCTTATCGCAGCCGGCATAACCACCGTCGTGGCGGCTGGCAACGACAATGTCAGCGCATGCGGCGTTTCACCTGCTCGTGTGGACTCGGCTATTACAGTGGCTGCCTCGACTTCGTCTGATGCCAGATGGGTGACGTCATCGACGCAGGGAAGTAACTTTGGCGCATGCGTTGATCTATTCGCGCCAGGCCGGAACGTCACGTCGGCGTGGTGGACGAGCAACACAGCGACCAATACCATCACCGGAACGTCCATGGCAGCGCCGCATACCACTGGCGTCGCCGCTCTATACCTGCAGCGCGTCCCGACCGCGGCGCCCAGCGAAGTTGCTGCAGCGACTACGTCCCGGGCAACCCAAGGCGTGATCACGAACGTTGGAACGGGATCACCGAATCGCTTGCTGCATTCCTTCTTCGTCGAGGTCTCCATGAGCGGCCCTTCGGGGGACATCGAGTGCGGTACGCATACCTGGAACTCATCCGTTTCTGGAGTCGGAACGAATTACACATACCTCTGGCAACGCCGGAGCAGCGCGTGGGGCACATGGCAGACCGTCGGAACTGGTCCGAGCCTCACCTTGGATATGTGCCCCTCGCCGCTTGGCACTACGATCCGTGTCACCGCGACCAGTGAAGCCGGATTCCACGCGGGAGATGCGCGCAACATGTGGTAGGCAGGGACGCGTAGACCAACCGCGACCTCTGCAACAGAACCCCCCGTCCGGCTCTGGCCGGGCGGGGGGTTTTGCCTTATTACCTACGGGTGTTCTATCGGCTACTCGCGGATGCCGTCGTCATCTTCCACGCGTTGTTCATCGGCTTCATCGTGTTCGGCGGCTTCCTCACGTGGCGGTGGCGGTGGCGGTGGGTAGCCGTACTGCACATCCCGTCGGCGATTTGGGGTGTACTCATCGAGTACCGCGGCTGGATCTGCCCGCTGACGCCGCTCGAGAACACGCTGCGGGCCAAAGCCGGCCAGAGCGGATATAGTGGTGGATTCATCGAGCACTATGTGTGGCCGGCGATTTATCCGTCCAGCTTGACGCCACGGGTCCAAACCGTGCTCGGTACCTTCGTCCTGGTGATCAACCTGTTCGCCTACGGCGTGCTGGCGCGCCGCCTGATCCGAGGCTCCTGATGCCCCCCCCCACTCGTCGCCGTTTTCTCGGTTCTCTCTTCGCCGCAACCGCGGCGCTTCCCGCCCTCAAGAGCGATGCCCTGGGACGCATCCTGCCGGCCGTGCGCGGCATCGATGGCCGCAGCGCCGCCGACGTGGCGCAGGACGAAGATTTCTGGCGCGCGATCCAACAGGCATTCGACATCGACCGCGGGATGATCAATCTCAACAACGGCGGAGTCGCGCCGAGCCCCCGCGTCGTCAATGCGGCCTTTCACCGCTACCTGGCGGTTTCGAATCAGGCGCCCGCGATCACGATGTGGGGCTGGATCGAGCCGGAAATTGAAGCGGTGCGCCGCCGGCTTGCGGCGAGCTTCGGCTGCGATCCGGAGGAGATGGCGGTCACGCGCAACGCCAGCGAGGCGCTCGAGATCGTGCAGCTGGGACTGCCGCTGCAGCGGGGCGACGAGGTGCTGACGACCACGCAGGACTACCCGCGGATGATCACCACCTGGCAGCAGCGCGAGCGGCGCGACGGCATCGTCCTCAAGCAGATCCCCTTCCCCGTCCCACCGCCCTCACAGGACGATCTGGCGAGCCGCGTCGAGGCGGCGATCACGCCGCGCACCAAGGTGATCCACATCTGCCACATCACGAACCTCACGGGCCAGATCTTTCCCGTGAAAAAGATCTGCCAGCTGGGACGCGCGCGCGGCATTGAAGTCATTGTGGATGGCGCGCACGCGTACGCGCATTTCCCCTTCACGCAGGGCGAGCTCGATTGCGATTATTACGGCACGAGCTTGCACAAGTGGCTGACGGCGCCCATCGGCACCGGGTTCTTGTACGTGCGCCGGGCGAAGATCGCGAAAATCTGGCCGATGATGGCGGCGCCGCCCGAGATGAACGACAACGTCCGCAAGTTCGAGGAGATCGGCACTCACCCCGCGGCGAACCACAACGCGATCGTCGAAGCGCTGGACTTCCTCGATGGAATCGGCCCGGAGCGGAAGGCCGCCCGGTTGCGTTTCCTGCGCGATCGCTGGGCGAAGCGGCTCGAGCGCGTGCCGGGCGTCAAGCTCCTGACGCCGTATGATCCCGCGCAATCGTGCGGCCTCGCGTCCTTCACGCCGGGGCAGCTCGACGTCGGGAAGCTCTCAACATTTCTGTTCGACAAGCACCGCATCATCGTCACGCCGATCGCGCATCCGGAGTTCAACTGCCTGCGGATCACGCCGAACGTCTACACGACGCTGGCGGAGATCGACCGCTTCGCCGACGTGATGGAAGACGTGCTGCGCAAGGGTCTCCCCGCCTAAGGCAGCAGCGCCACGATCCGCAGCGGACCACCGCTGCCGCCCCTGATGTTCATCGGCAGCGCGATGACGAACGCCCCGCTCCCTGGCAACTGGTCCAGATGCGCGACGTTTTCGAGGCCGGGGATGTTCCCCGCGAAGAGTCTGCGGTGGACGCCGAACGTGGTGGACTGGCCGTAATCAATGCTCGGCGTATCAATGCCCACGGCGTGCACCTTGCGTCGGGCCAGCTCGCGCGCGGCGTCGAGGTCCAGCCCTGGAAAGTGCAGCTCCGCAACGGCAGCGGCGCCCGTCTTGGTCGTGCCGAGGTAGCGAGCGCGATCGGGCCAGCGACTCCCCCATCCCGTACGGATCAGCACGATTGCGCCCTGCGGGATCTCGCCATGGGCCCGTTCCCATGCGGTGATGTCGGCAGGCCGGACGCGATAATCGGCACTCGAGTCGGCCTGGTGACTCACATCAATGACGACCGCCGGACCCATGAGCTGGTTCACGGGAATCTGATCGGTTGAGTGTTTGCCTTCGGCGAAGTGCACGGGTGCGTCGAGATGTGTGCCCCCATGTTCCGCGCCCGACAGATTGTTCGCGGCGTAGTAGTAGCCGGCCGGTGTCCGCTGCGCCGAGACCACCGTGAGGCGGAACGGCTGCGCCGTGGGCCAGTAAATCGTGGTGGAATCGAAGGGATAGGTGAGGTCGACCCATCTGCCCGTCGCCAAACGGTCTGCGACGGTCGGACGGCACGCCATGAACGACAGCAGCGCGGGGACGATCAGCAAACGGCGCATGGCTTCTCCCGGTTGAGCACGTTGAGTTGCAAGTGTACGGCAGTTTATTAAAGTTGCCAGCCATGAAATCAATCCTCTTGGTCGTTTCGCTCTGCGTCCTGATGGCGTGCGGCTCGGATCAGTCCAGCGAGACCGTGAACCGTGACACGCTCACCCAACGCCAGAAGGACAGCATCCTCGCGAACTCGCGGATTCCGAACGCTCGCGCCGTGGGGCGCGCGATGAAGGCTGCCGATTCGACCAGCGCCGGCATCCTGCGTGCCGATAGCGTGGCGAGGGACACGACACAATGATCAATGCTCAATGTTCAATTCCCAATGTTCAATGATTGCTGAGAATTGAAGCGTCTGCTTTTGTCGGGCGTGGCGGTGGCACTTGCTGCATGTGGCCCGCGCAATCCCTGCTCCGGCCATCAGTTCGACCGCCTGCGCCGCTATTCACTGCCCTACGCCGGCCACTGGGTCGTCGCCCGCGGCGACACGCTCACATTCCCCGATGCGCCCGCGATGAGCGACCGCTTCCGGTTGCGCGACATCGTGCTCGACAGCGCGACGGTCGTCGTGGATCGCGAGTGCGTGTTCCGGGGACAAATCGTGTTTCGCGCGCCTCGCGCCGAGACGCTGGCGGTGAGCTGGTTTGGCCAGCCCGAGCAGGCCATCGTGAGCGGCTGGCCCGCGGACCTGGGCCCATTCGCCGGCCTGTCGCTCGCGCCGGCCGGGCGCGATTCCCTGGCAGGCGCGATTCTGCTCGACGCCAAACTCGGCGTGCAGGCCCGTCCCGGGATGACGGCGCGGTTCGTCGCGGGACGTGCCCCGCGGTTATCTTCCGCCCCATGAAAGGCTTCCTTCTCAGGCTCGTGATCACCATGCTCGGCCTCTGGGTTGCCGACCAGCTCCTGCCGGGCATCGAGATCACCGGTACCGGTGCCGTTCTCGTTTCCGCGCTGTTGCTCGGATTGGTGAACGCCGTCATCCGGCCGATTCTCCTCATCCTGACGTTGCCGTTGACGGTCCTGACGCTGGGACTGTTCATCCTGATCGTGAACGGCATCTCGCTGGGGCTCGTCGCCTGGCTGGTGCCCGGTTTCCACGTCGCGGGACTCGTCGCCGCGACGCTCGGAGCCATCATCGTCGGGCTGACCGGCTGGGTCGCGTCGGCGTTCATCGGCGGATCGGGACGGATCGAGCGCATGCATCGGGTGGAGGTCACGGGCCGCCGCATTGATGAATAGGACCCCCCAATGATGCTGAGCCTCGCCGTTGCCGCGACGCTTGTCCTGCAGAGCACCCCCTCCCCTCCGCCACTCAGCGCGACGCCGTCGCGCCCACTGGGGACGCTGCGCGAGCAGGCGGCGCTGCAGCAGCAGTGGCTGCAGTACCGGCTCGACTCGATCCTGCCCCGGCTGATGCGGCAGAACGGCGTCGACATGTGGATCATCGCCATGCGCGAGTACAACGAGGATCCGATCTTCTGGTCGCTCGTCTCCCCCACGACCCTGTTCGCCCGGCGGCGCACGATCTACGTCTTCACCGATCGCGGTCCCCAGCGCGGTGTCGAGCGGCTGGCGTTGGGCGGCGGCTCGCAGGGCGGCATGTACGAAGCGTACGTCGCGCGCGATACCGTCGATCCCTCGATCGGCCGCCGGCCGGAGCTGGTGGGCCAGGGGCAATGGGATTTGCTCGCGCGCGTCGTGCGCGAGCGGGATCCGAAGACGATCGCCGTGGACATCTCCTACACGCACGCATTTTCCGACGGGCTCTCCGCCGGCGAATGGGAGCAATTGTCAGGCGCGCTGCCTCCCGGCTATCTCGCGCGCGTGGTACGCGCCGAGCGCCTGCCCCTCGATTATCAGTCGATTCGCGCGCCCGGGATGCTTCCCGTCTACCGGCGCATGATGGAAGTCGTTTGGACGATCATCGACACCGCGTTCTCGAATACGGTGATCACGCCGGGGAAGACCACGACCGACGATGTCGTCTGGTGGATGCGACAGCGCGTCAATGATCTCGGCCTGGGGACGTGGTTCCACACCGACGTGGACGTGCAGCGCCGCGGCCAGGATCTGACCGGCGCCGACGCGGCGGTGATTCAGCGGGGCGACGTGCTGCATTGCGACTTCGGGATTACGGCGCTCGGCTTGAACACCGACACGCAACACATGGGCTATGTCCTGCGCGGAGGCGAGCGCGACGCGCCGGAGGGCCTGAAACGGGCGCTGCTCAACTCCAACCGCCTACAGGACCTATTGATGGCAGAGATGCGCCCCGGACGGACCGGCAACGAAGTGTTGACGAGCACGCTGGCAGCGATGCGCGCCGCCGGCATCAACGGCACCGTCTACACGCACCCGATTGGCGATCGTGGGCACGGCGCCGGCCCGTTGATCGGCTTGTGGGATCATCAGGAAGGCGTGCCGGGCCGCGGCGATGTGCCGCTCTTGCCCGCGACGTGGTTCTCCATCGAGCTGCAAGCGACCACGCCCGTCTCCGAGTGGGGCGGCCAGTCCGTGCGCTCCGCGCAGGAAGAGGATGCCGAGCTGGGGGCCGACGGCCAGATGCGGTGGATTCTGCGGCGTCAGACCGCGTTCCACATCGTGCGGTGACTCTCGACGTCGAAACGCCCGCCTTACTGCTCTATCGCGATGTGATGGAGCGGAACCTGACGCACATGGCCGATCGAGCGCGACGGCTGGGCGTCTCGCTCAGGCCGCACATCAAGACGCACAAGTGTCTCGAGCTGGGACGTCGCCAGGTGGCACACCGCGCGCAGGGCATCACCGTCTCTACGCTGTTCGAAGCGGAGGCCTTCGCCCGCGGCGGGTTCACCGACCTGACGTGGGCCTTCCCGCTCGATGGCACGCACGTCCCTCATGTGAAGCGAATTGCCGGCGCCGGTGCGACGCCGCGGGTGGTGGTGGACGACCTGGAAACCGCGAAAGCACTCGGCGGCAGCGGCCTGCACGTCTGGCTGAAAGTGGACTGCGGCTATCACCGGGCCGGTGTAGACCCGTCCTCCCGGTACGCGCTCGACGTCGCGCGGGAATTGGGGGCGGAACGGGGCCTCGTGTTCGACGGGATCTTGAGCCATTCGGGACACGCCTACCGCACCCGGAATAAGAAGGAGGCGGCGGAGATTGCCGAGCAGGAGCGGCAGGTGATGGTCTGGTTCGCCGAGCTGCTGCGGAAAGACGGGCTGCCGGTGCGCGGGATCAGCGTGGGGTCAACGCCCGCCATGGTGGCCGTAGAAAGCTTGAGCGGCGTCACAGAAGCCCGGCCCGGTAACTACATCTTCTATGACCGAACCATGGTGTTGATAGGGTGCTGCGAGCCGCGTGACGTCGCGGTCTCGGTGCTGGCGACCGTGGTGTCGCACCAACCGGGGGCGTCGCATTTCGTGATTGATGCGGGGGCACTGTCCCTCTCGAAGGACTTGGGGCCATCCCATCTGGGTTTGGCGCCCACGTTCGGCGAAGTGAAGGGCCACCCGGAGCTCTCCGTGGCGTCGGTCTCACAAGAGCACGGTGTCATCCGCGCGGCCGCGCCCGCCGCGATCGAAGGGAAGTTCAAGGTCGGCCAGCAGGTCGAGATCATACCGAATCACTCCTGCCTGACCGAGGCGCACTTCGACGAATACGTCGTGATCGAAGGAGGTCGCGTGACGGATCGCTGGCACATCGAGCGTGGCCGATGATACTGCTGCGCCATTTCTTCGTCGCCCTGTTTCCTTTGCTGTTGGGATTTGGGGCGAGCTTAGGGTTCGCCCTCACGCAGGACAAATGCGGGCGACTGGTCGGGCCGCTCTTCGCACCCAAATGCCATTGGATTCAGCTCGAGTATCAACTCGGGTTTCAGATGGCCGGGACGTTGCTCGGCTGTCTTATTGCCGCCCTCCTCGGCGCGTGGCTGGAACGGCGCAGCCGTCGAGCGGCGGAACGCGCCCAACTCAACCAGGGAGTGGCCACATGAAAGCTCTACTCAGCCTCTTGCTGCTCGTCGTTCTTGTAACTCCCATAGCAGCGCAGGATACGACGGCGGCTCCGCCGAGTAACGTGAGCGTCGAAGCGGTATTGGCTCGCTCGCTGGTGGACCGCGTGCCGCAGGATACGGGGGCCGCATTTCCGGACAGCGTCGGAACGATCGTCCTGTGGATGCGCGTGACCGGCGCAAGCGGGCAGACGCTGCATCACGTTTGGTTCTTCGGCGATACCGAAGTCGGCGACGTCCCACTGACGATCGGCGGCTCGCCGTGGCGCACGTGGAGCCGCAAGACGGTTCCCGTTGAGGCCACAGGCGCATGGCATGTCGAGATTCGGGACGAGGCGGGCACGGTTCTGAAAAGAATCGATTTCACGGTCGGGCAATAGGAACGAGACGTTGAGGGAGACGCCGAGGCTGAGAGGCTGAGGGGCTATGAGGCATGAGATGCGAGTATTTCCGCACCACTCGGTCCTCGTAACCCCTCAGCCGCTGGGCCTCTGGGCGTCTCCCTCAAAACTCTGCCCTGTGTTATTCTAGCCCTCGCATGGACCTGGTGGAGCAGATCGTCGCCAACCTCGCCGTCGAGCCGGGTGCCGCCGAGAAGGGCATCGGCGCCATTCTCATGGCGCTGCGCATGGCGGTGGACAAGGCGACGTTCGAGAAGGTGCGCATCGCCGTGCCCAACCATGAGAGTTACATGGGGCGCGCGCTGATGAGCGGCGCGCGCACCGGCGAGATGATCGGCGTGGCAGGCCCGGCCGCACTGCTGGCGGGCCTGTCCGCGGCCGGCTTTCGCAAGGAAGATGTGCCGCGGCTGGGCCGGATCGTGCTGGAGCACCTCCGGCCCAGCGTCGGCAACGAAACGATCGAAAAATTCCTGGCGGGTGCCCCGGCCCTGAAGGGCTAGAGGGCCAGACTACAAGCGCATTTTCTCCAGCAGCGCCTTGAACCGCCGACTGCCGCGCAGCGGATCGAGCATCGGATTCACCTTGAAGTAGGCGAGCCAGCCGCGGCGTTCATCGTACGCCCGCTCCGCCCAGTCCAGCGCAGCATCGATTTCCCCAAATCCGATATGCAGCATGGCAAACGGCACCGGCGAGACGTAGCCCTTCTGGGAGTCCGCCTCGAGCTCGTGCAGCAGGGCTTCGGCCTGTTCGCGTTTGCCGGCGCGCGCGAGGACCCATCCGAGCCCGCCCTTGGTGTAGGCACCCGCCCCGGGGAGCGTCAGCGTCTCGCGGAATATGCGCTCGGCATCATCCAGCTCACCCTGCAGCGCTCGTGTGTGGGCAAGCATGCGGTAGCTCTCCACCGCCATCGGATTCATCTCGATCGCCCGCCCCAGGTGGTCGCGAGCCTGATCGTAGCGGCGCGCGTAGTAGTACAGCCAGCCGACGCCGCGCCGAATGGACACCGACGCCGGGTCGAGCTCGAGTGCCGTATGGCCTTCGAGCAACGCGGCATCGTGCTCGCCGCGTGATGCGAGGAGGAACGCGAACCACTGGTGCGCGCTGGCGTAGCGCGGATTCAGCTCGATGGCGCGCCGGAATTCCCGTTCCGCCTCCTCCCAGTTCCAGTCGTAGATGAAGAGCGTCCACGCGAGGGAGGCGTGGGCCGTCGGAACAGCTTCGTCGAGCGCCAGCGCCTTGCGGGCATACTCTTTGGCGAGGGCGAAGACCTCCGTCACCGGAATCGCGCGATAGTCCACATCCAGCGCGTACGAGTCCGCCAGCCCCGCATAAGCGGGCGCGTAGTTCGGGTCTTCGGCAATGGCCTGCTCGAAAAAGCGAATCGCCTCCGCCACGCCCTCCTGGGTGCGCTTATTCCACGCATAGCGGCCTTTCAGGTACAAGCCGTACGCGTGAACATTCTCGGTGTAGCGCCGCGGCACGTGCTCCGACAGATCGGTGAGCATCGTCGCGCGCAGCGTGCTGACGATCGTGCCGGCGATTTCGTCTTGAATGGTGAAGACATCGACCAGCTGGCGATCGTAGCGTTGTGACCAGAGCAACCGGCCGTCGTCGGTAGACGTGAGCTGGGCAGTGATCCGCAGGCGGTCCCCGGCCTTCCGCACGGTCCCCTCCAAGACCACCGTCGCGCCGAGCAGCGCTCCCACCGCGCGGACGTCCAGCGGCTTGCCCTTCAACGCGAACACCGACGTCCGCGAGGAAACGCGCAGTCCCGAGATCTTGGCGAGCGCATCGATCAGCTCATCGGTGATGCCATCGCTCAAGTATTCGTTCTCGGCGTCTGGGCTGGCGTTGACGAACGGCAGCACCGCGATGGAGCGGGTCGCCGCCGGACTCCGCAGGGCAGCCGCGTCCGCCGAGACGAGCGCGGCGACGAATTCCGCGGCGCTGGGGTAGCGCTGCTCGGGATCCTTTTCGAGCCCGTGAGCGATCGCGCGCTCCATCGCCAACGGGACCTCGGGGCGAACTCCGCGCAGCGGCGGCGGCGCGTCCGTGACGTGCTTCGCCATCACGGCGCGCGGCGCGCCCCAGAACGGGGGTTCCCCGGCGAGCATCTCGTACACGACGCACGCGAGGCTGTAGACATCGCTTGCGGGGCTGAGATCCGACTCCCCGCTCGCTTGCTCCGGGCTCATGTACTCGGGCGTGCCGACCGCAATGCCGACCTCGGTGACCCCTTGCGCCGCGGGATCGCAGCAGGCGCGCGCGACACCGAAATCAGAGAGCACCGCAAGGCCGTCCGCAAAGAGAATGTTCTCGGGCTTCACGTCGCGGTGGACGAATCCTTTGCGATTCGCAAAGTCGAGCCCGGCGCCGATTTCCTGCGCGATGCGGAGCGCGTCTTTGATCGGCAGGCGGCGTCTGCCGAGTAGCTGATCGCGCAACGAGCCACCCGGCACGTGGGGCTGGACATAGTAGAGCAGTCCCCCGGCCTCGCCGGAGTCGATCAG
>DASYTD010000043.1:0-6361 GCA_036002655.1 Gemmatimonadales bacterium | reverse complement strand
GAGGCCAACGACTGCGCCGGGCAGTTTCATGAAATCGTTTGCAGCGCGCGACGAGCGAGCAGCACGATGAGCGGCTGTGACGTCCACAAACCAGCGATGCCGTCGCCCTCGCCCGATGTCAGCACCAGCTGCGACTCATCGATCACGAGGATCGTCGCGTTGGGGGCGTCGTCGCCCGCCGCCATAAGCCACGCGGGCGCGTCGGGCGGCATGGCTCCGCGAACACGCACCTCCATCTGGGCGCGCTCACCAGCGCGTCGCCACGCGGGGAGGGTCGGCCGCCACAGCTCCGCTGCCACGACACCTTCGACCTTGCGCTCAGCGCGCGCGACGAGCTGCATGACGAGATTCGCGACCGCTCGCCCGCCGGCCACTTCCTTTGTGACGGGCTCGCCGGGTCGAGAGAAGTCGCGCAGCTCGCGACCCAGGCGATCCAGCGCCTGACCTTGCAAGGTGGCGAGCTGCGCGATCAGCGCCTGCGGATCGGTGGGCCGGTAGCGCGCCGGCCGCGCGGCTGGTGGAGTTCGCGTCGCGGCGCCGCGCGATACCAGTCCCTCCAGCGCTCCATAGGCGTTGGCCCGAGCGACGCGAGCACCGCGCGCGACGGCATAGCCGGTGGACGGGCCGAGTCGGAGGAGGGTCGCGTAGACGAGCGACTCGGTAGGCGTGAATCCAAAGGGTGTAAGATCGAGCGCCACTGTAGTAGCAAATACTACTACCCTATTCTGCCATTTGCTATCTCAGATGATGTTCAAAGGCATCCCCAGCAGGCGGGCGATCAGGGCCAGACGGAACGTGACGTCGGTCTGTCGCTGCGCTGGGCTTTTGCCCGGTCCTTCCAATGGGAAGTAATGGGACACCACAGGGTTAGTCGACTTCGGCATGACGCGCAGGCCCGCGGGACTCCAGATCCCCTGATCGTCGCACTCGCTATAGAGACGCGCCAGCACCTTCACGGCACTCGGGACTTGTCGCACAATCCCCAGCCGGGCCAGCAGATCCAGCCAGTAGACCGCGAAGGGAACGTCGGTTATGCGGCCCTGGGCATCGGCGTGCAGCGGGTCGCCCAGGATTTCAAATAACGGCCGGAACATCTTCTTGCCGGCCAGGATGAAGAACGACCGCCGCGACGTGGGGATCGAGAAGTAGGCAGCCAGGCGCTCGAGAAAGCCGGCGCGCTCCCGCTGCACCGCAGGCATGAACGCGAGCATCTCGATGGAGAAGACCGTGGGCGGGTAGGCGAGGGGATCGAGAACCGTTTTGCCTTGCGCCTTCTTGAACGGCTTCTGCGCCAGCTCGCTGCGGAGGTACATCGAAATGTCGCTCGCAATCCGGTGCGCGGCGCCCCGTAGCCGCGGGTCGTCCTGATGGGCGCCACGCGCGAGCGCGGCCGCGGCCGCCTGTGCGCCCATGCTCCGGGCCCAGAGTCCGAGTCTTGGATCGGTTTTCGCCGCGCGCTGGAATTCGACGAGCAACGCGGGATCGTCATCCCGCGAGAGTAACCGGAACAGAAAGCGATCGGCGAACCGGAACGGTCGACTGTCGGGCGGCCAGCCGAGCTCGAGAAGCCGTCGGTACTGAAAGATGGTCCCCACTTCCTTCCACCCGAGTGCTTTGGAAGGACCTGGCGCCAGCAGGTTCGCGCCCCACAGCCCTGTTTCTTTTTGTTTGCGGACAATCGCGAGCGATTCCTTGTAATGCAGGATCTCCTCGCGCAGCGCCGTGACGCGCTCGAAGTCGCGCGCCGGTTCAGGCACGACTTCCGTAAGAGTCCGATACTGGATGGGGAGACTGGCGGCCTCATACAACCACGAGAGAGGCACTGTATGTGTGGAGGGAATCTCCAACCGCCGCTCCGATGGTGGGAGGTCGGTCCAGCTGATGCTGCAGGGTCAAAAACCGGCGGCAAACTATCCCTCCCCCGCCTAATAGGCAATCGCCAAATCTTAAGCCATTGTCCTCCAAGCTGTTCCCAATGTCACCTTAGCGTGCAAGTTGCTGCAGACTTATGGCTGCGGCCGCTGAAATTCCGACGACGGCAACCATCGCGGCATCGACGGATTGTTGGCGATCGCCCGCGCGGTCCGCACCGTTACGCGCACCTGCTGCGCCATCCCGGCGTAGCGGAACGTCGGCCCGTACTCATCACTCGGCTGGTGATAGCGTTGCTCGTTGTAAACGTTTTCCTGCTCCTCTCCCCAACCCTTCGGACGCCCGACGAAATCGACGCCGGGCTTGATCGACAACGCGGGCACACCGGAGCGCGCGAACGGAAAATGATCGGACCGGAAGAACGAGCCGCGCACATCGGGTTGCGACTCCACAGTCAACGACTCCGCGCGCGCGGCCGCCTCGAAGACCGGGCCCAGCGTCGAGCGATCCATGCCGAGCGCGCCGATGTCGCGCGTGGCCCCGCGAGTATTCGTCACGTCGAGATTCAATACTGCCGTGGTTTGCGCGAGCGCAAGGAGCGGCCGTTGCACGTACGCCTCGCTGCCGAGTAGTCCGCTCTCTTCGGCCGTTGTCGCGACGAACACGATCGAGCGCGCCGGACGTGGCAGCTGCGTCAGTGCCTTCGCAGCGCCCAGCATTGCGGCAATGCCTGACGCGTTGTCCTCCGCACCGTTGTAGATCGAATCTCCGCGAATGATGGGGCCGATCCCCTTGTGGTCCCAATGCGCGGTGATCAGCACCGCTTGCGATGCGAGGCGCTGATCGCGACCCGGCAAACGAGCCGCAACGTTTTCCGACTCGACGTGTCGCAGCGCACTGTGCACACGCACTGCGGCCTGCACCCCCGTGGCGACCGGACGGAAGTCGCGGCGGGCGGCAGCGCGAGTCAGCGAATCGAGATAGAGTCCTGCTTTGGCCAGCGCCGCTCGTGCGCTTGCTTCGGTCACCCACCCAGCGAACGCGATACTGGGGGAATGCGGCTGATCGAGCTTGAACTGCTCCACCGACCATGATCCGCGCACGACTTCCCAGGGGTAGGTTGCGCTCTCGGTGGTATGAATCAGGATGGCGCCGGCTGCGCCCTGGCGGGCCGCCTCTTCCAACTTGTAGGTCCAGCGACCGTAGTACGTGAGGATCTTGCCGAGAAACACGGTGGAATCCACGAGACCGGGATCATTCACCAGCATCAGCAGGATCTTGCCGCGCAGGTCGGCGCCCTTGTAATCGTCCCACTGCCATTCGGGCGCCCGGATGCCGTATCCCACGAACACCACTTCGGCATCCGCCGAGATGTCCGCTTCGGGCCGTTCCGCCCACGCCACGAACGCTTCGCGGTAGGAAAGGCTATCGGGCGGGCTGCCTGCCTTGGCCCACGAAAGTGTCGGCTGCGGAGTCATCCCCACCAGCGCCACCGGCTGGAAGTACGTTCCGTTCGCTCCGGCAGGTTGAAGTCCCAGGGCTTGGAACTGTGCGGCGATGTATTCGGCAGCAAGTCGGCCGCCCCGCGTCGCGGGAGCACGACCTTCGAGCAGATCGCTCGCGAGAAAACGCAGGTGGGCGTCCATGGCAGCCGTATCGACGGGGATCGATTGCTGCGCCATCGCGCTGGTCGCGATGAACGCCAGCATCACGACAGTAATCAGACATTTGATCGCCATTGGGCGGGCTTCTCCGGTTAAAGACCACACGAAACGGTCTGAATCGTACCCGGCCGTCGTCTCCCGGCTGCTTCGCTGGTCAACACGAGCGTCGTCTGATTCAGAAAGGCGATCGCTTCACCACCGATGTCGACCCCCGCAATGCTGCACGGCTGCTCCCGCGCGGGCACCAGGCGGCCCCCGACGCCAGGGTAGAAAAAGTAGATCTCGGTATACGTCCGGAGCGCGACCAGCCGGCCATTCGGCCGCACCGCGCCGTCGGTGACGAGACGGCCCGCTTCGTTATTGGGCCGGATGTCCAGGGTTTGGACCAGCGTCGCTACGGTCACGACGCCGCTTGTGTCCGGAACGCTCCACGCCCGGCGATCGATGCGGTACACTCGAATCGGCCTGCCCCGGACTCCTTTGCTGACGAGATATACCGCCGTGTCGCGCGGCGATACGTAGATCGCTTCCACGTCATGCGGGCCATCGGGATAGCGAAGTCGGAGAACCGCCGGCGCTCGCGTCGTGCCCAGCGTGTCGCCGGGACCCACCGGAGGCTCCGGTTCGGGAATCGCGTACAGCGTGACGAACGACCGGTTCTCGTTGTTGTCGCCCGTGTCGCCGAGGTACACGCAGGTCTTGGCATACAGTCGTGGCCGTGGTTGCAGGAGGAACTGAAGCGGACAGGGACCGAGCGACATGTCTTCCCAATCGATCGCCTGCGCGCCGGGGACGAGCAGCCAGCCGCGGTTCGCGCCGCGCAAGTCGGTCGCGTAGAGATACGGACCATCGCCCGAATCGTTGTGGCTCCAGAGCACGCCCCGATGCACGCGACTCACCGCCACGCCGGAGCTTTCCACCAGGCGCGGGCTTTGGAAGGTCGCTTGCAAAAGGAACAGGGCGGCTACGAGCATGAGCCTCCAAGAAAATCCGCTTGCTGGCCCCTAGGCAAGGGGCGATACTTCGCGCATGCGCGACGCAAATGTCCGCCTGCAAGGCCGGATTCTCTACCTTACGGAGGATCCGGGCTTCGTGCGCGCGCAGCTCGCGGGGAATGATCCGGCGTGGACCCCGGGGAACAAACTGCGCGACGACATCTCGACCGACGAAATCACCCCTGCCTACATCTGCTATTACTACGACGCAACGCTGGGCGAATTCCCGTACCTCGGTCTCAAGTGCAAAGACGAGTTCCCCATCACGCGGGGAGCCGTCAAACGCGGGGGTTTCGTCGCGGCCGTGAGCGGCAAGCGGCGCGGGAAGGGATCCTCCCGCGAGCAATCGCCGTACGCCGAGATGTGCGCGGGCATCAAGCTGGTCGTCGCCGAGAGCATCGAGCGCATCTACCGCGAGAACTGCCAGAACCTCGGCGTGCTCACGACCACGGACTTCTCGATTCTCGACAAGGTGCGCCGCGGCGAAGACATCCCGCTCTCCGTCTTCACCCAGGGTGAGGGAGAGATCACGCGCGGCATCATCGAGTACGGCGGGCTCTTCAACTACAACATGGCGCGACTGCAAGGTCAGGTCGTGCTGCATCCGCCCCAGACGCCACGCCGTCCGATGACCCTCGGGGAGAAAATCTTGGCGCGGAGCTGGGTCGTGGATCCCGCCACGGGCAAGATCGGAGTTCCCGCCGTGAAGCCAGGCGATGAGGGATTTGTCCTCACCGACATCCGCTTCAGCCACGAGTACGTCACGCCAATGGCTGCGATCTTTTTCGAGCAGCTCGTGGGCAAAGATGCCAAGGTCAACGATCCGGGCTCGATCCTGATGTTCCGCGATCATCTCACGTTCCTGCCGGAAGCGATGACCCCGGAGCGCGTGAAGGAAGGCCTGCTCGACGTCGCGCTCCAGCTCGAGAAAAAGCAGCGCGAGTTTGCGACCGCCCAGGGCATCAAGCTCTACGGCGAGCTGCGACTCGGCCATCACGGCTCCGAGGCGATCTGTCACTCGAAGATTCTCGAGTCGCACGCGCTGCCGGGGCAGGTGATCATCGGCTCCGATTCGCATACGCCGCATGCCGGCGCCGTGGGCTGCATCGCGTTCGGCGTCGGCACGACCGCCATCTTCAACTCCTGGATCACGCGCGACGTCCGTCTGCAGGTGCCCGAGACGGTCAAAGTCGTCATCCGCGGCCAGAAGCCCGTCAACGTGACCGCCAAGGACTTCATGCTCGAGGTGCTGCGGCACCCGTACGTGAAAACAGGCAAAGCGATCGGCAAACTGGTGGAGTATTGTGGCGATGCTGTCGAGTCGCTGTCGGTAGACGAACGAGCCACGATGACCAACATGACGGCCGAAGTCGGCGGGTTCACGGGCTATGTCGCGCCGGACGAGAAGACCGTCGAGTACCTGATGGACTACCGCAAGATGTCGCGCCGCGAGGCCGAGCAGCTGTGCGCCGGCCTGGAAAGCGACGCGGATGCCGAGTACTGCAAGGTCATCGAGATCGATGCGGCAAGCATTCGTCCGATGATCGCCCTGCCCGGAGACCCCGGAAACGGCCTCTACATCGACGACGTCGCCGACCGCATCAAGGTGGACATCGCCTACGCGGGCTCCTGCACGGCGGGCAAGAAAGAAGACATGGACATGTACGCCCGGGTCTTGGCCGAAGCCGCCGGGCGAGGCGAGCGCGTGGCACCGTGGGTGCGCTTCTTCATTCAGTGCGGCTCTCAGGATGTGAAGCGGTACTGCGAAGAGCGGGGATACCTGGACGTGTTTCGGCAGGTGGGCGCCACGTTCCTGGAGCCGTCGTGTGG